>DATJLF010000030.1:0-51417 GCA_035490715.1 Cellvibrio sp. | reverse complement strand
GTATATTACGAAGGTAAAACCCATGAGAAAGCCGCAGAGGAATTGAAAATTCCGCTGGGCACAATAAAAGGTCGTTTACGTTTATCACTACAGAAATTGCGCGTGATGTTGGAGGCTAGAGAATTATGACCCATTGGCATCCTGATGATATGACGCTGATGAATTATGTAGCTGGTAGCATCAGCGAACCAGAAGCCCTTGCGATTGCAACGCACCTCGGGTTTTGCCACGAATGCCGCACCCACGTAAAAAACCTGAATCATTTGGGCGGGGCCTTACTGGATACAATCAAACCGGCGAGCATTGAGAACAATGCGTTTGATGCGTTGATGGCGACACTAGAGCTACACCATCCAACAACATCGCTGAGCACAACGGCAGACGAGGAAGATGATATCAATCCAATGACATCAACGAATAATCCATTGGAAAAATACCTGCCAGCCCCGATGGAAGAACTTCAGTGGCATAAACAAACCAAGGAAATAAGCAAATTCAATTTAAGCGAGTTAATGAATGTGAAGGGATTTCAAGTCGCTTTGCAAAAGATTAAAGCGGGCGCGCGAGTTCCCACACACACTCACAATGGTTTTGAATATACCGTTATTTTGCGCGGCGGATTTTCAGACGAGTTGGGCGTTTACCATGCCGGTGATTTTATCGCGCGTGATACCACACATATCCATAGCCCTACTGCGTTGCAAAATGAAGATTGTATTTGCTTAACCGTATTGAGTGGTCCGCTAAAATTTGTTGGCTGGTACCGGGTATTGAATCCATTTATGCGGTGGAGCTAGCAATCATTTTTAAAGTCCGGCACAACAAAAACGCCCGCATCAGCGGGCGTTTTTATCAAGCAAATAACAAACGTTATTCTTCAGCAGGTTCTGCCGGAACATCCGCTTGTGCAGCAGGAGTGGTGCTACCCGATTGCTCTGCCAATGCTTCTTTTATCGATAACTTGATACGACCGCGTTGGTCTACATCCAGGCATTTCACTTTAACAACCTGACCTTCTTTCAAATAATCACTCACGTTGTTAACGCGCTCTTCAGCGATTTGAGAGATGTGTACCAGGCCATCTTTACCTGGCAGGAAGTTAACGAATGCACCGAAGTCTACGATACGCACGACAGTACCTTCGTAGATCGCACCGATCTCCGCTTCAGCAACAATACCTTGCACACGGAAAATTGCCGCTTGCAGGGCCTCGTTATTGTCGGCGTAAATTTTAACGGTGCCGTCATCATCAATGTCGATTGAAGATTGGGTCTCTTCGGTAATTGAACGGATGGTTGCCCCGCCCTTACCGATGATGTCGCGAATCTTGTCTGGATGAATTTTGATTGTTTCAAAACGAGGTGCGTTTTCGCTAACCACATTGCGCGATTTGCCAAGTACCTTGTTCATTTCACCGAGGATGTGCAAACGCGCGGCTAAAGCCTGCTCCAGCGCAATTTCCATAATCTCTTCGGTGATACCTTCAATTTTGATATCCATTTGCAGCGCAGTTACACCGCTGGTAGTGCCGGCTACTTTAAAGTCCATATCACCAAGGTGATCTTCATCGCCGAGGATGTCAGTGAGAACCGCAAAACCTTCCGGCTCTTTTACCAAGCCCATAGCGATACCCGCTACCGGCGCTTTCAATGGAACACCGGCATCCATCAATGCCAATGAAGAACCACATACAGAAGCCATGGAGCTTGAGCCATTGGATTCAGTAATTTCACTCACAACCCGCAGTGTGTAAGGGAAATCTTCTTGCGATGGCAACACAGATTGCACACCGCGTTTTGCCAAGCGTCCGTGACCGATTTCGCGGCGACCGGTAGCCCCCATACGACCACACTCACCTACAGAGAACGGGGGGAAGTTGTAATGCAGCATAAAGGCTTCTTTTTTCTCGCCTTCAAGGAAATCGATAATTTGCACATCACGTGCATTGCCCAACGTGGCAACAACCAATGCCTGTGTTTCACCGCGAGTAAACAGAGCAGAACCATGCGCTTTTGGCAGCACGCCTACTTCTACAGTAATCGGACGTACAGTTTTGTTATCACGACCGTCAATACGCGGCTCATTGGCAACAATACGTGAACGGACCAGACGGTATTCGTAGTTACCGAACTCACCTTTTACTTGATCTGCCGTAAAGCCGGTTGCCTCGGTAGCCAATTCCGCAACAGCCTGGGTGCGCAACTCACCCAAACGATCATAACGCTTGGCTTTATCAGTAATGCGGTAAGCCATGCCGATAGAGTCGCCAAAGTTTTTGGCGATAGCATCTTTCAATGGTTGATTAACCGCAGGTGCTTGCCAATCCCAACGCGGTTTGCCAGCATCGCGTGCCAATTCTGCACACGCCTGAATCACCGCCTGCATTTCCTGATGACCGTAAAGCACGGCGCCCAGCATAATATCTTCGGGCAATTCTTTTGCTTCGGATTCAACCATCAACACGGCATCTTTCGTGCCCGCTACCACCATGTCCAACTCGGAAGTTTCGAGTTGTTTATAGCTTGGGTTAAGGATGTAACCTTCTTCTTGCGTATAACCTATACGAGCACCGCCAACCGGGCCGTTAAACGGAATACCGGAAACAGCCAACGCCGCAGAGGTACCAATCATGGACACAATGTCCGGATCATATTTTTTATCGGTTGATACAACGGTACAAATTACCTGTACTTCGTTGAAAAAACCTTCAGGGAATAATGGGCGAATTGGACGATCAATCAAACGTGAGGTCAGGGTTTCCTTCTCTGACGGACGGCCTTCGCGCTTGAAGTAACCGCCGGGGATACGGCCAGCAGCATAAGCTTTTTCTTGGTAGTGCACAGACAATGGGAAAAAGTCCTGATCTGCTTTTGCCTCTTTTGCACCAACAACGGTACAGAGTACAGATACTTCGCCCATGGTTGCTAACACCGCACCGGTTGCCTGACGTGCAATGCGACCAGTTTCGAGAGTTACGGTTTGATTGCCGTATTGGAATTTCTTAATAATCGGATTCACTCTTTTATCCTTTGATTTTCAATTTAATTTGCGTTCGGCTTTTCAATTAAAGAACGCGCCTTCTTCATACACTTCAATTACTACTAAACATTTACAGTTCTGATTATTGCAACCTGCTGGTTTGAATCATCACTGTGATAAATACATCCTGTCTGTGCGGCAATGTTTTACATACTTTCACTACCGCGAGTTCCATAAAAAATCTTGCTAAAAATGTTGTCGCTGATTTCTATTTCCGGGTTTTTCGACATCAGCCTTTTTATTACCGGAAAAGCCTTTTTCTTAGCTGAAAAGAAAGTGCCCGCCAATTGGCGGGCACAGTACACACTTAGCGACGCAGACCCAGTTTTTGGATCAGAGAAACATAGCGTGAAGCATCTTTACCTTTCAGGTAATCCAGCAACTTACGACGGGAGTTAACCATACGGATCAAACCGCGACGTGAGTGGTGGTCAGCCTTGTGGTCAGCGAAGTGGCCTTGCAGCTTGTTGATGTTGATAGTCAACAGAGCCACTTGAACTTCTGGCGAGCCAGTGTCGCCTTCCGCTTGTTGATACTCTTTAACGATTGCAGCTTTTTCAGAAGCACTCAGTGCCATGATGTTTTCCTCAATTAATATGCCGAAAATTTACAGCCCGCCCGTGCATATTTACAGGTGGGTTGTTGCATTGATTATCTCCACCAAAGGGGATTTCAACGCGGCCTTTTTACCCTGCCGATCACTCGGTGAGGTAAAGACAGTACCAATCACGCTTCGTTAGCGGAGCGATTGGCAATAATTCGTTTCGGGGCGACACGACCGTCGTCAGTGATTTCACCCAACCCCAGAAATGCGCGGGGCGATTGATCGGTTTCTGCACAAAAGACGCGCACAATAGCAGCTTGCGGGGCAATCCGGTAGATCTGCGGGTGCATCACTGGATTACCCAAGCGAAAGTAATACGCACCATTGGCAGCCAAATCTACCTTAGGCAGACTCGCGACCGGCGCATCCGCGCCGAGCAAATGTTTATCCAGTGTAGCGTAAGCCGTTTCATCGTCATGCTCGGTTTGCAATTTTTCAAACTCGGCTTGCAGTTCATCCAGTGTGATGCATTGGTTTTCATCAAATACACCGGCCAACGAGCGATGCAAGGTTTTCACATGCGCACCACAACCTAACGCATTACCCAGATCAACGGCAATTGAACGGATGTAGGTGCCTTTGCTGCAGAGAATATCCAGCTCAACCTCCGCTTTTTCACCCGGGCGAAAAGCAAGAATATCAATCTTGTGGATCGTCACCGGCCGCGGCGCACGCTCTACTTCAACACCCTGGCGCGCCATCTTGTAAAGCGGCTGACCATTGAGCTTAAGTGCGGAGTACATGGGCGGCACTTGCAAAATATCACCCAACAATGACTCAAGTGCTGTCTCTACTTGCTCACGGGTAACTGACTCGGCAGAGCTTTGGGCGATAATTTCGCCATCAGCGTCGCAGGTATCGGTAGCAACACCCAACTGAATACAGGTGCGATAGCCTTTATCAGCATCCAGCAAAAATTGGGAGAACTTGGTGGCCTCACCAAAGCACAACGGCAAAACACCTGTTGCTAGTGGATCAAGCGCACCGGTATGACCGGCTTTTTCCACAAAGAACAAACGTTTCGCACGTTGCAACGCATGGTTTGAGGTCATACCTGCAGGTTTATTCAACAACAGAACGCCATCCACCGGACGGCCCTTTCTACGCGCCATCAGTGTTGCTCACCGTTTGTTTCATCGTCAGAAGACGCTTCTTCATCTTGCGGATGCAAACGATCTTCAGCGATAGCACGATCAATCAGGGTTGACAGCGCCTGACCTTTTACGGAGGTTTTGTCATAAATAAATTGCAGTTTGGGCACAGTACGCATGCTCAGCTCTTTCGCCAGGAAAGTGCGCAAAAAGCCACCCGCCTTATTCAGGATAGCGGCGGCAGCAATACTTTCTTTTTCGTCATCAACGCCCACAAAGGTCACATAAACCTTGGCAAAAGCCATATCGCGGGTAACAGTCACATCATTGATGTTGACCATGCCGATGCGCGGATCGCGAATTTCAGCGGGGATAACTTGCGCCAGCAAACGCTGGATCGCATCGGAAACCCGGTCTGAACGGGTAAATTCTCTTGGCATTCGCCATTAACCTCTTTAAAAATACAAAGCCCCACCCCCATGACAGGGGTGGGGCACAGGTGTTGCGTCCAACTTAGAGCTGACGCGCGACCTCTTTCACTTCGTACACTTCGATCTGGTCACCGACCTTCACGTCATAGTTCTTCACGCCGATACCGCATTCGAAGCCGTTGCGAACCTCCGCAACGTCGTCTTTAAAGCGACGTAGGGACTCCAGCTCACCGGTGAAGATCACCACGTTGTCGCGCAGTACGCGGATGGGTTTGTTGCGGTACACGGTACCCTCAACCACCATACAACCGGCAACCTGACCAAACTTGGGCGAGTTGAATACTTCGCGCACATTGGCAATACCAACGATGGTTTCCACGCGCTCTGGATCCAGCATACCGCTCAGCGCCGCTTTCACTTCGTCCAGCAATTGGTAAATGATGCTGTAATAGCGAATGTCGACGCCTTCAGACTCTGCCAGACGACGGGTTGCGCCATCAGCACGGACGTTGAAGCCAACAATGATTGCACCGGAAGTAATCGCCAGGTTCACATCGTTTTCAGTGATACCGCCGATACCGGAGGAAATCACATTCACTTGTACTTCATCGTTGCCGATATCCGCCAGCGATGCCTGGATAGCTTCAAGCGAGCCACGCACGTCTGCTTTAACAACAACAGTCAATGTCTTCTTCTGGCCAGCTTCCATGTTGGAGAACATGTTCTCCAGCTTGGCAGCCTGGAAGCGCGCGAGCTTCTCTTTACGCTCTTTCTCGGCACGGAATGCCGCGACTTCACGCGCTTTACGCTCATCATCCAATACTACGAAGTCGTCACCGGCGCTTGGTGGAGTATCCAAACCAAGGATTTCTACCGGTGTAGACGGGCCCGCTTCTTTCACTTGCTCGCCACGTTCGTTGGACATTGCGCGCACACGGCCATAACTTTGACCCGCCAGCAACAAATCGCCTTGCTTCAAAGTACCTTGTTGTACGAGAACCGTTGCAACAGTACCGCGACCTTTGTCAACACGCGACTCAATCACCACACCTTTCGCCGCCGCGTTGGTCACTGCACTCAGCTCCAATACTTCAGCTTGCAGGGAGATAGCTTCCAGCAACTCATCAATACCCTGGCCTGTGTGGGCAGATACCTGGATAAACTGGGTATCACCACCATAGTTTTCCGGGATAACACCCTTAACTACCAACTCATTGGTTACACGATCCGGATCAGCCGATGGCTTATCACACTTATTGATCGCCACCACGATAGGCACGTTTGCAGCGCGGGCGTGAAGAATAGCTTCTTCGGTTTGCGGCATAACACCGTCATCCGCCGCTACCACCAGGATCACCACGTCAGTTGCCTTGGCACCGCGAGCACGCATTGCGGTAAACGCGGCGTGGCCGGGAGTATCCAGGAAGGTGATTTCGCCGCGCGACGTCGATACACGATAAGCACCGATATGCTGGGTAATACCACCGGCTTCACCCGCCGCCACTTTGGCTTCACGGATGTAGTCAAGCAACGAGGTTTTACCATGGTCAACGTGACCCATTACGGTTACCACTGGTGCACGGGTTGTCAGCTCGCCTTCAGTTTCCAACGATTTCTCAAGCGCATGCTCGATATCGTTTTCGCTGACGAGGTTGGCTTTATGACCTAATTCCTCCACGATCAGTACTGCAGTATCCTGGTCGATAGATTCGTTCATCGAAGCCATCACGCCCATTTTCATCAGGCGCTTGATCAGCTCATTCACTTTAATAGTGAGGCGCTGAGCCAATTCGGTAACAGCGATAGTTTCTGGAACATCAACTTCATGCACAATTTGGCTCGTCGGTTTCTTAAAGGCGTGTTTGTTCGTTTTCTTGTGATGCGCACGAATATGGCTGCGACGCGCTAATACATCGCTGTCTTCACCGTCTTCAGCCACAAAATCGAGTAAATCAATCTTGGCCGCTTTTTTCGGTCCGGCAGCGCCTTTCTTAACTGCTTTACCTGCGCCGCGCTTGCCACCGCGATCACCGCCTTCTTCATCAAAATCATCGTCATTACGATGGTGATGATTTTTCTTGTGCCCGTGGCCGTGACGGGTATCTTCTTTTTCTGCCGGGGGTGCAACAACAGCAGCTGGCGCTGGTTTGCCCTTACCGGCTTGCGGACGCGCATCCGGTTTGGCATTTTTATTAGCTGCTTGTTGCGGTGCGGGCTTCTCTGCCGGTTTTTCATTGCGCGGCTGACGGCGAGCTTCCTCCGCGGCACGCTTGGCTTCTTCACGTGCTTTTAATTCAGCCTGGCGAGCAGCTTCTTCGGCTTGGCGACGCTCAATTGCTGCACGACGTTTTTCTTCAATGCCATCAGTGAACGACATCCGATGTGATTGGGCTTCTACTGCAGGCGCTTCAGATTCCACATTCTGAGCCTCAACGATAGGCTCCGGTTCCACGGCTACTTCCGGCTCCAGTTCGATCACTGGCTCCGGTGTAGGCTCCACCGGCGCAATAATTGGCTCAGGTACAACCAACTCCAGTACCGGCTCAACATCTGCTTCATGCTGTTCAGCTGTAGCAGATTCTGCCACTTCATCCTCGCGCTTGATGTAAGTGCGCTTTTTACGCACTTCAACATTCACGGTTTTCTTGGCATTACCCGTACCGGTTTTGATAGTGGTAGTGGTCTTACGCTGTAAAGTAATCTTTTTGGGTTCCAGAGCAGCCTCACCATGGCTGCCCTTCAAGAAAGCCAGCAAACGCTGCTTTTCATCATCCGATACTTTTGCTTCTGCAGTTTTATGCTGCAAACCGGCTTCCTGCATTTGCTTGAGCAAACGCTCGACGGGCGCATTTATCGATTTGGCGAGTTCATTAACAGTTACTTCTGCCATTGTTTTTCCTCAGGGATTCTGTTCGTTGCCTAGGTTTTCGCTCTATGGCTCACACTTAGGCAAACCAGGGCTCGCGCGCTTTCATAATCAGTGCAGCGGCACGAGTCGCATCAACACCTTTAATATCCACCAGCTCATCAATTGATTGCTCTGCAAGATCTTCCATAGTGACTATGCCACGACGAGCCAGCTCGGCTGCCAATGCATCGTCCATACCTTCCATCGTCAATAAATCTTCCGCAGGAGCAACCCCTTCAATACGCTCTTCCGATGCCAATGCCTGGGTTAATAAAGCATCTTTTGCACGCGCACGAAGCTCTTCAGCAATATCCTGATCGAAACCATCAATCGCGAGCATTTCTTCAAGCGGGACATAAGCCACTTCTTCAAGCGTGGTGAAACCTTCTTCTACCAACACACCGGCGATGTCTTCATCTACATCCAGCGCGCTCATAAACATGTTGATGTAACTGCCCGATTCCGCCTGCTGCTTGGATTGCCAATCAGCAACGCTCATCACATTGATATTCCAGCCAGTCAATTCGCACGCAAGGCGCACATTTTGACCGCCGCGACCAATCGCCATTGCCAGGTTTTCTTCATTCACAGCAAGATCCATGGATGCGGCATCTTCATCAACAACGATGGATTCAATTTCAGCCGGTGACATGGCATTAATAACAAATTGCGCCGGATTATCGTCCCACAACACAATATCCACACGCTCGCCACCCAGCTCATTGGAGACTGCTTGTACACGCGAACCACGCATACCTACGCAAGCCCCCACAGGGTCAATGCGGCCGTCGTTGGTTTTCACTGCAATTTTTGCGCGCAAACCTGGATCGCGCGCAGCGCCTTTGATTTCAATCACTTCTTCAGCAATTTCCGGCACTTCGATCTTGAACAGCTCAACCAGCATTTTTGGATTGGAGCGACTCAACAACAACTGGGGCCCGCGCGCTTCACTGCGCACTTCCAATAGCAATGCACGAATGCGATCACCCATACGGAAAATTTCACGGCCAATTAATTGATCGCGAGGCAATACGCCTTCAGCGTTATTGCCAAGATCAACAATAATGCTATCGCGCGTTACTTTTTTTACAGTACCGCTAATCAACTCGCCCATGCGATCACGGTATTCATCAACCATTTGCGCGCGCTCAGCTTCACGCACTTTTTGCACAATAACTTGCTTGGCAGTTTGTGCAGCGATGCGTCCGAAATCAGCGTTTTCGATTTTTTCACGGTAGACGTCACCCACTTTCAGAGACGTCTCTTTTTCACGCGCTTCTTCCAAATATAATTGGGTTCCCAACTCTGCCATGGCATCGTCAGCAACAACTTCCCAACTACGCCATGTTTCGTAATCGCCATTAGCACGATTAATTTTTACTTCAACACTGGAGTCTTCATCAAAACGTTTTTTGGTTGCAGTAGCGAGCGCAGTTTCAATCGCTTGAAAAATTAATTCTTTATCAACGCCTTTTTCGTTGGATACCGCATCAGCGACCAGCAAAATTTCTTTGTTCATTGGTTTGCCTCTGTTAACTCCTCTAGCCGGCGTCACACTCACCGGATTAGTAAATTTTCCATTGCGCTGCTGTCGGTGCACGAGAAACTCACTCACCACAGCGATTGGGTTGAATCAAAAACTAGTCTTTTTGTAAGTTGTGTTGCCGCATGATTTCATCATAACGAGGTTCAACATTTGCCTTATCAATGACATCAATCGGCAATTGGATTTCCTGATTATCCACCTGCACAAATAACTCACCGTTTTCTACCCTGGTAATTACACCCTTGAAACGACGGCGACCATCACGAGCAATTCGCAAACGAGCACTGATGGTTTCACCGATAAAGCGAGCGTAATGTGACTCTTTAAATAAGGGACGATCTAATCCTGGTGACGACACCTCCAGTGTATATTCCCCATCAATTGGATCTTCCACGTCAAACACTGCACTTATCTGGCGACTAACTCGCTCACAATCCTCCAGTGATGCACCATTGGGCCCATCAATATAAATACGCACCGTGGTGTAGCGACCTTGGGTCAAATAATCCAAACCCCATAGCTCACACCCCAGGGATGTAGCGACCGGCTCAACCAGTTGTTCCAGAATTTCTTGCTTGGATGCCATGCTTAAATCCGACATTTGCCTCAGTAGTAATATCTACAAAACCTGAAGCCTAAAAAACAAAAATGGGCACAAGGCCCATTCAAACGAATACAACAGTCACAGCACAGGCCTGTGCGGCGCGGGCCGAAACCCTGAACAGCGAATACAAAAAAGCCCCATATAGGGGCTTCTCGACCTGAATCACTTTAAACAAGCGATTCATTACAGCTGTCTGGCGAGAACCGGGAAATCCCTTTATCTCTACCTGCTCTTGTTGTATCTACGATACACAAGGAGCAAAGAATTTGGTTGCGGGGGCTGGATTTGAACCAACGACCTTCGGGTTATGAGCCCGACGAGCTACCAAGCTGCTCCACCCCGCGACTGAAACTCAAACTTGCTAACTGCTCAAGTGAGGCCGCGAATTATAGGGAGACAATTAGCACCGGTCAAGCATAAATTTTCCTGAAGCATCAAATAGATAATTCCGTTTATCCGGACGAAAGATTAATCACCGCCCGTGACAAAACTATTAAACAGTTTTATTTAAAAAATTACCGATGGTATTACTCTCGGCAAATACACCGATTTCGATCAAACGACGATTAATATCAATATTCCGTCGGGTGGATTCATTGAACAACTCGGCACGAGCCTGACGCTGGTCCAGTAGCCGCTGCTCACTCGCGAATTGCTCTTGTTCGCGCAACAAACGCTCTTCGTCTTCTCTGATACGCTCCTCTTCACGCAAACGCTGAGCCTCTTCCGACGCGCTTACTGTGACTGTTTCATCATCAGTATTTTCTTCGTTGCGCAAGGTTCTTTGATTTTCCGCCTCTTCTGCTGCCTTTAAATTTAATTCAGCGCGCGCCTCCATTTCCATTTGCGCCGCTTGGGCGGCCACACGACCATCTTGGGAAGAGGGTTCGGCAGGAGCATTGGCGGCACGACGCAATTGCTGAGCTTTGCGCAATGTCGCTTCAGGATCACCCGGAATAGGGCTGGTATCCACATCAACAGATCCACCAACCGCATAACTGACGCCATCCGGTCCACGCACAAAGCTATATGTCGGGCTACTGCCGTACTGCCCTGCAGCTGCGGCGTGAGCCTGTTCATGAGCACGAACCTCGCGGTCTCGCGCTGCTAGCTCCTGAATTTGCTCGCGCTCTGCATCCAACTCTTCTTCTGTACGCCCCCCATTGGCGCGCCGCTCTTGTGTTAATAATACCTGGCGATCCTGCTCAACCTCATCATTAGGACGCTCGTCCGGTAAGCGTCTATTCTGGCCCCGCTCGCCCCCGGCAGATTGCTCGGTTGGTTTAAAGGTGGAGAATTTAAGATCAGTACCTTCCTGACTAACAGGAGCACGCCCCATTGGCGCGAAAGGCGCAATGGTGTTAGCAAAGTTAGAAGGAATTGAATTGATCAATTAACTCACCCCCATACTTAAGCTCTTACATCAAGCAATGTGCCGATAGCTTCATCTGCTGCCTTAACGACGCGTGCGGAGCTATCAAACACCTGACTTTGTACTTTGAGATTCACTAGGGACTCTGCCAAATCCTGGGACTGGGTCGTAGCCTGCGGTGAATCAGCGCGCTGGGTAGTTCCGGCTTCAGCAATCTGCTGCGCTGATTGAGCCATTGAATACTGGCTTTTCTGCATGCCAATCAACCCTTGATTGACGACTGAACCTATATCCATCTTTGCACCCCCTTTCATTAAATCAGCGATAACGCATTTGACCGGGAAGAGCGTTACGGATTACCGCAAACAATTCCCCAATACTGATAACAGTTTACGCCGCCAACTGCCCAAAAAACAGGCGAAGTTGCCGCTCATAGCCGCTTTTCTAAGACAAGTTTGGCTTAAAAAAAACAACGATATAACTAGCAGACTATTTGGGTGATTTAGCATCTATGGGTAACTCCTTACCACCACCCGATTTGCCCGAGTGAATATAGCCCTTTTCAATTTGATAAAGAGAAATAGCTTTAGCCTGATCAAACACGCTTTGGGCTGTTAAATGTAGACGGCTTTTGACCGGCAATCCCGCCGATTGCAGGGCGCGACCAGTCCATGTATTGCAATTGTTGAACAAACCATAACGCTCGCGAGCCTGATAAAAACTCCCGACGCCATCACCATATGCAGGCAGGGAAACAATGTTTTTTTGTTTATCCACGACAAAAGAATTATCAATGTAGCGAATTAACCGGCGGAGACCTTTTCCGGTGATAGCCAAAGGCACATGCGTATCCGCTGGGATACTGACAAAAGGATCTTGCGCATAGGTTAATAATTGGAGCGCGGAATATTGGGAGATGAATAACGCTTTTGTTGCAGTACCCATACTTTTATTTTTGCCCGTAAAGTAAACACCATCCCCCCAACCGACACGAATAAACAGTTTTCCTTCGGCTTCCTCTTTCATGTATCGACTGTGGGCAATCACGGCTTCTGCTGGCAATAAAATACTGGTGTGCCATTCGCGATAGATAAAATGGATTTGGTGCGAGGTATCGTGTGTAGGAATTTTTTTAGTGTCTGGTAATGTGCTGCAAGCCACTTGCATGAACAGCAATAAGCCAATAATTAATTTCCCAATGCCGGCCATCATGAGGACAGAATAAACTCAAAAGTTTGTGGATCAATTGCATCAGCAACTTGCTCCGGGTTTGGCGCTGACAACCATGGCACCACCCCCAAACAGGGAGCAGGAATACGTTCGCGCAAGCTGTCGATATTCTCCTGTCGCACTGGCATATCAGCTTCCACACAATTGGCAACCCAGCCAGCCAGCGGCAAACCATCCATGCGAATTGCCTCAATAGTTAAGAGCGCATGATTGATGCATCCCAATCGCACCCCCACTATCAAAATAACCGGTAGCTGTAAAATTCGTGCGAGATCCGCCATGGTTTCGCGTGGATTCAATGGCACCCTCCAACCGCCGGCGCCTTCCACCAACGTAAAATCAGCCTGCCTTAAACTGCCACGACAAAAACCGGCAATACGATCAGCCGAGAGCACACGCTTTTCCTGTTGCGCAGCAATGTGCGGTGCAATGGCAGCTTGTAAAGCGATAGGATTAATTTGCTCATACACCAGCGGTTCAGTGATGACTGACTGCAACAAGAGTGCATCATCGTTACGCAAACCCGCTTCGGTTTTTTCACAACCAGCGGCAACGGGTTTGATCGCTGCTGTACGCAACCCGTGTTTTTTTGCCGCCAACAGCAAGCCAGCCGCAACCAGGGTCTTACCTACATTCGTGTCTGTACCAGCAATAAAAAATTGTTTTTTTGCCATAATAATTTTTCAGTTTTTAATATTTTTCTTACGTACGGATAAATAGAACACTTCATAAGTTGCCGGCAAGCCACGCTTATCGCGGAATTGTTCATACGCAGATTTAAATGCTGCGATGCGCGAACGGCCGGTCAACCCCTCAGGTTTGCCGGCGTTGATATTATGCGCACCGAGCGCTTTTAATTCGCGTGTCAGCTCAGTCAGACGCTCAAAAAAAATAACTCGCTGCTCCACTGCAAAATGCTCAATAGCAAGATCAGCAGCAACTGCCGCTAAACGCAACTCGTCCTGCGGATAAAAATGATTAACGTGGACATAATTATCCACTTGCTGCCAGGCAGATTTTAATTCGTGCAATGTATTGGGACCGAGCGTTGCAATGTGCATGGATGCACCCGGTTTTAACACCCGCGCCAATTCACGCAACAATTGCGGCAAGTCGGAACACCATTGAATTGCCAGACTGGAGTACAACAGATCCACACTGTTGCTCGCCAGCGGCAAATGTTCAGCATCGCCGCACAACCAGTTAACCGTATGACCATGCGATTGTGCTTGCGAAAACTGCAGCATCCCCTCGGATATATCTACCCCGAGAATGCAAGCGGGATTAAAACGACCCGCAAGTTGCCGGGTAAAAAAACCTGTGCCGGAACCCAGATCCACTACACAGGCATTTGCCTTCATATCCAACGGCAGATACTGCAGTAAATGTTTGCCAACATCGCGCTGCAATTGCGCCACGGAATCGTAAGTAGGTGCAGCGCGCCCGAAAGATTGCGCCACTTTTTTCTTATCCAGCATGGAATTGGACTGAAAAATTTTACGGACAAACTGTTCGATTTCTTCTGCAACTTTTTCCGGTTGACTCCAATGCAATGCATGGGCTGATTGCGGAATAAGCACTAGTTTGTGTGCAGGATTAATATTGGCAATTGCCATACCGGCGGCAGAGGGCACCAACGCATCTTTGTCGGCGAGCAGGTGTAGTACCGGCTGCGTTAATCCGGCCAACGCTTCTCGATTGTCCAGCTCGCGCAATAACTCCAACAACTGCAACCAATGGGCAGGAATTACTTCAGGTATTAGTTTGCGCAGGTTTTTTAATAATTGGCGCTCAGCATTATCGCCTTGCGCCATCAGCCCATAGAATAATTTCACAGTCGCCTGTGCATCCTGCACGAAAGACAGATTAAATTCATGATTGACCGCATCGGGCATTGCGGTTGGATAATCAGTACTCGCGACAAATTTTGCATTTGCCGCCAGTGATACCAGCGCGCGTATTTTTTCTGGAAAGCGCGCTGCTAATTGCACGCCCAACATAGCACCAAGCGACCAGCCTACAATCACCGCTTGGTCAGGTAATTGTGCGGCAAGTGAATTGAGCACAGTGTCCAATGAGAATGGATCCACTGCAGGTGAGCTACCGAAACCGGGTAAATCCAGCACGGTGACGCGCCCAATTTTTTCCAGCGAAGGCAATATGGGATGCCAGGTGCGACTATCGCAACCCCAACCATGCAAGAGCACCATATTAATCATTGGGCAGCTCACTTGTTGCATCACCTAATACATCGCTCAATGTACAGAGCAATTGATCTACCTGCGCAATACTGTGTTGCGCCGAAAAGGTAATACGCAAACGCGAACTGCCTGCCGGCACCGTCGGCGGACGAATCGCGATAATTAAAATACCGCGCGCGGCGAGTTGCCCGGCTATCGCCAACGTTTTTGCTTCGCTGCCAATCACCACCGGCTGAATCGGTGAAAAAGAGTCCATTAATTGCAAGCCCAACGCCGCGGCTCCGCGTCGGAAATGGGCAATCAATTGATTAAGATGTTCGCGTCGCCAGTGTTCGGTTTGAATTAAACGCAAACTTGCACGCGTTGCAGCCGCAACTGCGGGGGGCATGGCGGTGGTGTAAATATAAGGACGCGCAAATTGGATCAGACTTTCGATCAACGTTTCACTACCAGCGATAAATGCGCCAAAACTTCCCGCTGCTTTTCCGAGCGTCCCCATTAAAATTGGCAATTGGTTTTGTGTTAAACCAAAATGTTCTGCGCTGCCGGCACCAGTTTTTCCCAGGCAACCAAAACCGTGGGCATCATCTACCATCAACCAGGCATTACTGCGCTGTGCAAGTGCAGCAAGCTCAGGCAATGGCGCGCAATCACCATCCATGCTGAACACGCCATCCACCACAATTAATTTGCGCGCCGCTTCGGTTTTATCCAAACGCACTTGCAAATTATTGATGTCGTTATGAAGAAACCGCTGGAAACGCGCTCCGCTCAATAAACCCGCATCCAATAGGCTCGCGTGATTCAGTCGATCTTCAAACACTGCATCGCCCTGCCCCACCAACGCAGTGATAGCCCCCATATTGGCCATGTATCCGGTGGAAAATAGCAACGCGCGATCACGACCGGTAAACGCGGCCAACTCTTCTTCCAGAGCGTGATGCTCGCAGGAATGGCCGGCCACTAAATGGGAGGCACCACTGCCCACACCCAATCGTTTTGCTGAGTGAGTAAGTGCCGCTATCACTTCAGGATGATTGGCAAGGCCGAGATAATCATTGCTACAAAAGGCGAGATATTTTTTTCCATCGACAACCACTTCCGGTAGTTGCGGTGATTGCAGGGTTTTGCGAGCGCGATACAAATGCGCTGCACGGCGTTCAGCAAGAAGGGGGGCAAGTGTTTGATCGAGATGAGCTGACATGGGAAAAAACTTGTAGGGCGGCTTTGCGCAGAAAACCGCCACATGAATAATTCACCGCAAAAATTATTTTGCAGCGTTGTAAAACATTGAGCCCAGCTGTGCTTCCTGCAATTTGTTTACGATGGTCGCCTCCTGCTCGCTTTCATCTTCGTGCACTTCATATGCTTCAGGTTTAATACCCAGCTTGTTGAACAATTGCATATCTTTGTTGGCTTCAGGGTTGGGCGTAGTCAGTAATTTTTCGCCATAGAAAATCGAGTTGGCGCCTGCCAGAAATGCCATGGCCTGGGTTTGCTCATTCATTTGCTCGCGTCCCGCCGAGAGGCGTACATGGGATTTAGGCATCAGAATACGCGCCACCGCGATAGTGCGAATAAAATCGAAGGGATCGAGGTCTGCTTCATCGGCTAAGGGAGTTCCACCAACTTTTACCAGCATGTTGATAGGAACAGATTCCGGATGCTCGGGCATATTGGCCAATTGCTGCAACAAACCCGCGCGATCACTCACCTCTTCCCCCATGCCCACGATACCGCCGCAGCACACTTTCATACCGGCTTTGCGCACATTCGCAAGGGTTTGCAGACGATCCTGATAAGTGCGTGTAGTGATAATTTCGCCGTAGTATTCGGGCGACGTATCCAGATTATGGTTGTAGTAATCGAGTCCGGCATCGGCCAAATCTTGCGCCTGCTGTTCGTCAAGCATGCCCAGGGTCATACAAGTTTCCATACCCAACGCTTTTACGCCTTTCACCATATGAGTGACATAAGGCATATCTTTACCCTTGGGTGAGCGCCACGCAGCTCCCATACAGAAACGGGTTGCCCCTGATGCTTTGGCCGCACGCGCCTCCTCAATGACCTTTTCTACCGCCATCAACTTTTCTTTTTCCAGGCCGGTATCGTAACGGGCCGATTGGGGACAATAGGCACAATCTTCAGGGCAGGCGCCGGTTTTGATCGAACACAGCGTACTGACCTGCACCTCATTAGGATTGAAATAAGCGCGATGTACCGATTGCGCCTGGAACATCAGGTCACTAAAGGGCAAAGCAAAAAGTGCGGTAATTTCAGCGCGGTTCCAATCGTGTCTGATAGAAGGGGCAAAACTGGCATTCATAACGAGTCCCTGAGAGTAAGAGGGGGAATAACAAGCGTTGTCGCATCTTAACCCAAGGATAAAAGCTGTCAACTTTTGAGAGCATCAAAAGTTGACAGCTCATGAGTTCCGCGAGGTTGTTCCTTTTACTGTTTACCTTATACTCGCGCCACTGACGCGTTACTAAATGGATCGCATTGAAAAGGAGATTAGGCAATGTCAGGCTTTATTCGAGGCAGCAAGCTCATACGATGGATCAAGAACGGCGACCCGGTTAACCAGCTCATTCCCAATTATTGTGTGTTATGCGGCCTTTTATCGGGTAAGGATTTGCTGTGTACACATTGCCATCACCAACTACCCTACCTTGAATTATTTCCCTTCCTTTGCAGCTGTTGCGCTCTCCCACTCAAAAGCGCTGCCCCATTTTGTGGTCATTGCCTGGAACGTAAACCGGCATTTAGCCAAAGTTGTATTGCTTTTAGCTACGAATATCCGCTCGATCATCTAATCCACGAATTTAAATACCGCCGACAATTAACCAGCGGCAAGTTACTGAGTGAATTGTTAACGGTTGCATGCCAACAAGCAGAGCGTCCGGATTTTCTTGTGCCCGTTCCCATCCATTGGCGTAAGCGTTGGCAGCGTGGTTTTAACCAGACGGAAATATTAGCGCGCCACCTGGGACAATCCCTGAAGCTGCCGGTAATTCATGCGGTGCACCAGACGCGCTTTCATGTTTCCCAAAAGACACTAGGGCGGCGCGAGCGACAACAAAATCTGCGTAAATCCCTGGCCATAATGAATAAAAGCCGGCAACAAATTCAGGGCGCCCATATCGCGCTGGTTGACGATGTAGTTACCACTACCGCGACTGCACAGGCGTTGAGTGAACTTCTATTAAAAGCTGGCGCCCAACGGGTGGATGTTTGGGCCCTGGCGCGTACCCCTGATCATTAAAGTAACGATGTTTTTAACTGTAAACATTGCGAATGTTTTCTACCTAAGCCAAGCAATTGCCGCTAATATCCATGCACAGTTTTGTTTAACCAAACCGCAAGGATTTTCATGAAATTTCGCTCTTTTTTACTGCCTATAGGCATCAGCCTTGCCGTTAGCAGTAATGCGCAGATGCTCAAACCCGAAACAGGTAAAACCGGGCAGACACCTGCCCCCCTACAAACTGCTTCCTCTACCACACAACAACTTTACGCTGCTGCACAGCAGGATCTATTGCAATTGCGGGTACTCACCAAAAGCGGCAACAGCCAAAGCTCAGTGGGCTCGGGATTTTTAATCGGTACATCGAATCTGGTGATAACCAATTACCACGTGATTTCGCAAATCGCATTGGAGCCTGATGTCTACTTCGGTGAATATAAAGATACCCAGGGGAAAAGCGGCGCAATTGAACTGCTTGCAGTAGATGTGCTGCACGATCTGGCTGTAGTACGTATTGATGAAAAAGGAACAGGTTTTTTTAATGTGCCCTTTGCCAGCGGCGCACAGCATCAACCACCACTGGAAACTCTCAAGCAGGGGCAGCATCTTTATTCATTGGGGAATCCATTGGATTTGGGATTTACCATTTCCGAGGGTACTTACAATGGTGAGAGTCATCGCGGTTTTTCCGCCCAATTAATGTTTACCGGCCCCGTTAACCCCGGCATGAGCGGCGGCCCCAACATCACTGCCAACGGTCAACTGGCAGGGGTCAATGTGGCGCACCGGCGCGATGGCGAATTAGTGAGTTTTTTAGTGCCTGCGATCTACGTTCAGCAACTGCTGGCAAGCGTCGACCAGGATAGTAAGCCGCCCAAAGATTTCAACCCCGTGATTGGTGAACAATTGCTCCAGCACCAGACGACGATGGTCGATCAATTATTGGATAAACCCTTCAGCATTAAACAACTCGGCCCCTATCAAGTACCCGTGCGTGAATCCGAACAAGTGCGCTGTTGGGGCAATACCGACAATAGCGAGAAAAAGGCTTATTCCATCGACAGCATCAACTGCAATATGGAATCAGCCATTTTTGTGTCTGGCGAATTGCAAACCGGTCACTTAAGCATGCATCACAAATTCGCACGCAATAAAAAATTAAATGCAATGCAATTTGCGCAATTGGCTACCAACCTTTACGACGGTCAGGTCTACAGCACCGCTAAAAGTGAAACCATTACTCCCGCCCATTGCACCGAAAGTTTTGTCGGCCATAACAATATTTCCCTGCGTGCGCTGGTATGTACCGAGGCGTATCACAAGTTTAAAGATTTGTATGATTTCACATTGATCACCGCCAGCGTTGATGACAGCGAAAAAAGTTTGCAAAGCATGATTAATATCCAGGGTGTTTCCTATAGCAACGGCGTAAAACTGATTAGCGAATTTATACGAGGTATTGATCGCACCACCTCCGACACAAAAACGGAGGTGAGTGAATGAACCAGCCCGTTTTTATTGAGGTGCTAACACCAGATGGCGAAGTCATTAGCCGCGAAAAGTTCAACCAGCTGCCGATTCGAATTGGCCGGGCTTACGATAACGATATTATCCTCGATGACCAACACACAGCAGCGCACCACGCGCAGATCGAACTCAATCAATTGGATGAATTGGTGATTAACGATCTGGGTAGCCAGAACGGGATTTCCCTCGGCAAACAGCGCAACGTTTTTTTTGTCGTAAAGGGGGATGATATTTATCGACTGGGTCATACGCGCATTCGTGTTCGAACCATCTCTTATGAGGTTGCGCCAGAGGTGAGCGACTCCACCAATCACCATTGGGAGGGCTGGTTGCCCGCCCTGTTAGGTGGAACATTATTGCTTGTGATTGGTTTGCTCAGTACCTGGTTAACCGATTTGCAACAGGGAACACTTAGCAAGTATTTACTGGAGTTAGTGAGCACCTTTGGCTTCGCATTAGCATGGGCGGGTGCCTGGGCGGTGTTCAGTAAATTACTGAATGGCCATGCTCGTTTTGGCCGCCATTTGTTTATTGTCAGCGCCGGCCTGGCGGTAGTGGAAATATGGGAATTTTTGAGTGGCGTGCTGGCTTACTCATTCAGCCTCGAATCGCTCGCTCGATACACCAGCCAGCCATTCATTCTCATGTTGGCGGTTGTGCTTTATTTCCATTTATTAACAGCAGGTAACAAGCGCCCGCATCGCTTGCGTATCTATCTTGCAGGATTGGCTCTGTTTGCCATCGGCATCAATATGGCGAAGGAATACCAGGCCAGCAATTATCTCGCGGATGAACTTTACCTCAGCAAACTCTATCCACCGGCATTGCGAGTTAGCGGCGATTTACCGTTGGAGGATTTCACGCACAATATTGAATCACTTAAAGCCAGGGTGGATAAAGAGCGCAAGGAAAAGCCGGAAAAAGATAAAAATTTGATTGAAAAAATAATCGATGACGAGGCAGCCACTGAGGATATTACAATCAGCGGCTCATCCGATTCCCAATCCTCAAGCGCAGCAGAAACCCAACCATAATCATCCGTCACACAATTGGACAGCAAGAGGGCGCCCGCCTAGAATGGCGCCCCTTTGTTCACCCTCACTCCAGCAGGTAACTCCCATGGGCAATAAAACCGCTCTATTCGCTACCCACCAAGCCATGGGTGGAAAACTCGTCGACTTTGGCGGCTGGGATATGCCCCTCCATTACGGATCACAGATAGAAGAGCACCACAAAGTACGCCAGCATGCGGGCATGTTTGATGTATCCCATATGACCGTTGTGGATGTAACCGGTGCTGGCGCTAAAGCCTATTTGCAATACCTGCTGGCAAATGATGTAGCCAAACTGGACAACATTGTTGGCAAAGCCCTGTACAGCGGCATGCTTACCCCTGAAGGCGGCGTTATTGATGATCTTATTGTGTACAACCTGGGTGAGTGGTATCGGGTAGTAGTTAACTGCAGTACCCGCGAAAAAGATTTGGCCTGGATGAACAAGGTCGCTGTCGGTTTTGAAGTCTCACTGCAAGAACGCACCGACCTGGCGATGATTGCGGTACAGGGTCCACAAGCTATTGCGATTACCAAAGTGGTTGCGAGCGGCGCAGCGGCGGTTATTGACCAATTGAAAATATTCCAGGGGCTTCCCGCAGGCGATTGGTTTATTGGCCGCACGGGATACACCGGCGAGGATGGCCTGGAAATCATGCTTCCGAATGAACATGCCTCCGAATTCTGGACAGCATTAGCCAATGCCGGTGTTGCACCCTGTGGTTTGGGAGCGCGCGACACCCTACGCCTTGAAGCAGGCATGAATCTTTATGGCCACGAGATGGATGAATCCATCTCCCCACTCGCAGCTAATATGGCCTGGACAATCGCATGGCAACCAACCGAACGTAACTTTATTGGTCGCGCGGCATTAGAGTCTCAAAAAGCCGAAGAAAAACAATCGAAATTGGTAGGCTTGGTGCTGCGTGAGCGCGGCGTGTTGCGCGCCGGGCAAATCGTTAGCATCGAAAGCAGCGATGAAAAAGGCATTATTACCAGCGGGACATTTTCTCCCAGCTTGGGCTATTCTATTGCGTTAGCACGAGTCCCCACCCATATCGGCAGCCATTGTCTGGTTGAAATGCGTGGCAAGCAGGTGCAGGTTGAGGTTGTTGCACCCAACTTCGTACGCAATGGTAAAGCATTGGTTTGATACCGATTGAAAGCTCTCAACATTATTCAGGAAAGGTGGAAATTTCTACCTGATAAATCCAACTAATCAAGTTCAACAAGTACAGTTACAGGACAGCATCATGAGCGAAATTCGCAAAGAATTGAAATACCTGAGCAGCCACGAGTGGGCACGCGTAGAAGAAGACGGAACCGTTACTATCGGCATTACCGACCATGCACAGGATGCGCTTGGTGATGTAGTTTATGTTGAGACCCCGGAAGTAGGTTCTCGCGTTGCTGTGGGCGAAGAGGCTGGAGTGGTTGAGTCTGTAAAAGCCGCGTCTGACATTTATACGTTGGTATCCGGGGAAGTTGTCGCTGTGAATGAAGCGTTACAAGATTCGCCAGAAACTGTAAATAGTTCCCCCTACGATGAAGGTTGGTTCTTCCGTGTACAGCCAGATGATTTATCCGAACTGGATGACGCAATGGATGCAAGCGAATATCGCGAAATGCTGGAAAGTGAAGAATAATTTTCGGCATTGTTTCACTCAATAAAAACGCGGCCATTGCCGCGTTTTTTATTTGTAAGAGCAAAATAACAATCGCCTTACATGGCTGACTTTATTTCAGACTGGATTGTTTTTAAATCACGTGGCCAAGGGCCAGCATCTCGCTGTTCTGATGGCAACGTTGTAATCGCCTGGCGAGCCTGGCCTGAACTCGCAAAGCGGCCGGTAATCACCACAAACCAATCTTTACCTGCTCTTTTACTTTTAAATACCAATAAATCTTTTTTGTTAGGTTGTGCAGCGATAAAGTCCAATGCCGCTTTTTGATTGCTGACCCCCAATAATTGGATCGTGTACTCATTCGGTTTCCAATTCAAAATATTGCGTTCTTGTGTACTACCTGACACCGCAGGACGAGCCGGTTTGGGTTGTTCAACTACCACCGGTTTTTCCACTGTTATTGCTGGCTTCTCAATCACGACAGGTGCGGATTGCACAGGAGCAGCAACAGACGAAGCGGCTTGCACCGGGGTAACGGGTTGCACAACGGGTTCAGGCACTGGTTGAGCAACATCCGCAACCTGATTTGCTGACTTGGGCGGAGCCGTAGGCAATTGCGCCAGTGGAACAACTTGCTCCTGAGCAATTTCACCGCCCGACGGCACTCCGGTTGTATTGTTTTCAGACACAACGGGCTCAGGGACAGATGCAATAGGCTCAGACTGTGTTTGTATTTGTTGGTTAGGTTGTTGCGGCTGCGGCAAACTTTGCATCAAGGGTTGTACAGGTGTTTGAGTGGAGGTTAGCTCCAAAGAACTTGCCGCAGAAGTCGCAACGGAGGCTGGCGCAGAATTTACTGGACTCGAATTTATGGCGATAGATGGTTGCCGCGTGGGTTCATCATCCCCCATATAGAGAAATGCAACTCCCACCACAGCTAACAATAATGAGATAGCCACAATATGTATAACGGGTAACGGGCGCTTGCTTATCGCGCGCGCGGCGGGAGTCACTGATTCAAGTAGATATTCTTCCGCAAGACCATGTAGCACATTCAGTCGTCCTTGGGCTTGTCGCCACCAGGACTCTACTTTCGCTTCAGTGAAAATTTCCGGGCCAAGGTAATCTGCCATTTCCATACGGAAATTCAAATAATCTACAGTTTCCGCCAGATTAAATTCCTGAAGATAAAAATCGTTACAAAGTAAATTTTCCGGGCTTAATCTCTCCATTCGCCGCATCAATGCCGGTTCACCAAATAGCGCCAAATGTAAACGATTTTGTTGCGGAAAATTATTCAATAAAGATGTGAGTACCGAAATGGATTGATCATCAAGCAAATGCGCATTATCCAATACCACAACAGCCAAACCATCATCTTCCGCTAACGCCTCTTCAGCAATAAATCCCTCTAAGGCAACAAGTAAATTTTCTGTAGATGCAATATCGCTGGAATGAATGCCAAAGGTTTGATTGATTGCCAATAAAATTTGCTCCAGCGTTTGACCTGTGCGTAAACTTAAAAAGCAAATTTGATCTTGATCAGAGAGAGAATCCATAAATGCATGGGCAATGCGTGTTTTTCCAACACCATCTTCGCCCATAACTACCAGCACGCTATTACTAAACTGACAGAGGTGCAGCAACTGATCCAGTAACTGACGACGGCCCGCACCCGTAAATAATGGAAAAGAATAATCATGCGCAAATGGGTCCTCAGACAAACCATAACGCTGACGATAATCAGCGAGAAGTTGATCTTCTTTTGACTCATCTTGCTCATCAAACAAATAACCTTGTTGCGAATCCTGCTCCAAAATTCGGTTATCCCGTTGGGCGCGAAGTGGCGATTCTTCCGTCATAATCTCAGTCTCTTTTAACCTGAAACATTAATCGGCTTTGCATGCATCAAATGTTTGTTGCAATAAATTTGCATCTATATCACTGGTAATAATTGCTTTACCCATCGACTCAAGCAACACCAGGCGTAATCGCCCATCCAATACTTTTTTATCGACACCCATTAATTCTTTGAACTGATCAGGTGTCATATCAGCAGGTGCTTTTGTCGGCAATTTAGCGCGTTGCAATAATCGAATAATGCGCATCAATTCTTGTTCGCTAATAGCACCACGACGCCAGGATAAATCAGCGGCCATGACCATCCCTGCCGCAACAGCTTCACCATGCAGCCAATTTCCATAACCTTGAGCTGTTTCAATCGCATGACCAAATGTGTGACCCAAATTTAAAATTGCACGCAACCCGCCTTCTCGCTCATCCTGCGCAACTACATCAGCCTTGTTCTCGCAAGAACGCTTAACGGCATAAGCTAACGCTTCCTTATCACCGATCATCAAGGCATCAATATTTTTTTCAAGCCACAGAAAAAAATCGTAATCAGAAATCAACCCATATTTAATAACTTCAGCAATTCCGGCCGATAATTCACGTTCAGGCAAGCTCGCTAAAAGAGATGTGTCTGCCAGTACGGCTTGTGGTTGGTAGAATGCGCCAATCATATTTTTACCTAGAGGGTGATTGACGCCCGTTTTACCACCAACAGAAGAGTCCACCATTGATAATAAAGTGGTGGGTATTTGGATAAAGTCCACACCGCGTTGATAACACGCAGCAGCAAAGCCGGTCATATCGCCGACCACACCACCACCTAAAGCAATCAATGTTGTTGTCCGATTGTGCCGCGCACTCAACAATTTATCGAAAATACTCGACCAAACATCAAGCGTTTTATGGCTTTCACCGTCAGGTAAAATTACTGAATCAATTTGAAAACCAGGCAAAGCATTGACCAATATATCCAGGTACAAAGGTGCTACCGTCTCGTTGGTAACAATACAAACTTGCTTGCCACGAATATGGCTGGTTATTAATTGCGAGTTGAATAAAAGTTGCTCGCCAATATAGATAGGATAACTACGGTCATCGAGGTTAACAGTCAACACCTGCATAACGAAGAACCTTTAAAAGCAGAAAATCAGCGCGCACTTTATCATAAAGTTTGCACTGATTTCAGAGCATGAGGTATTTTGCAAGCTGCCAGGTGATCTCAGGTGTTAAGAACCAGACTCGCAATTTCCTGGGCTACAGATTTAGGTGAGCGGCGATCAGTATTCACTACAAAATCTGCAGCAACCTGATAGAGAGGATCGCGCAGGGTGAGCAGATCAATTATTTTTTGACGCGGATTTTCAACTTGTAGCAAAGGGCGCTTTTTATCCCGTGCAGTGCGCTCCACCAATTGATCAATCGACGCAGTTAAATAACAAACAAAACCTGCTGCCTTCATCAACTGGCGATTTTGTTCGCGCAATACAATTCCACCACCGGTGGCAACAACCGTATTCGCTTCCTTCACCAGCTCTTGCAGAACAGCAGTCTCACGCTCTCGAAACCCCTCTTCGCCTTCCATATCAAAAATCCAGGGAATATCGGCACCGGTACGCTCTTCAATAACACGGTCACTATCGCGGAAATTAAACGCTAATTCACTAGACAATAAACGGCCTATGGTAGATTTGCCGGCCCCCATGGGGCCGACAAGAAAGACAAGAGACTTACGCATTAGTTAGACAGGGTATCCGACATCAACTTGGGAGTAACAAAAATCAACAGCTCGGTCTTGAATTGATTGTCGATAGTTCTTTTAAAGAGGCGCCCCAAATAAGGGATATCGCCTAAAACCGGTACTTTATTCTCGGTTTTTGATCCTTCCAGAGAGAACACACCACCCAATACAACTGTTTGTCCATTATTCACCAACACTTTGGTCTCTAAACGTGTGATATCTACTGTCGGCACACCAGTATCAGTGGTTTGGCCAATGGAATCTTTCCAAACAACCAGGTCCATGATGATGCGATTATCCGGCGTAATTTGCGGAGTTACCTCCAATTTCAGTACCGCTTCACGAAATCCGGTAGTTGTACCTCCGCTAGGAGCAGTTTCTTGATAACCAATCTCTTTACCTGATTTTATTGTTGCCAATTGTTTATCACTCGTGATTACTTTTGGTTGCGACACAATTTCTGCGTAACCAGAGTTCTCAAGAGCACTTAACTCCAAATCAAGATAAACATTATCAGTGAGCACACCGATTGCAGCACTGGCATATGGGCTTCCAACAGCCAAATCAACAGCGTCAGCCTCGTTCATATCGAAAGAGCGCTCATCTGCAGGATCAGACACGAACCAATCTCTCGGACTTGTCCCATCAGTATCATCCAGTCCTTCTCGCGAACCAGCAAAATCAATTATACGATCTCTATTTTCGTTGTAGCCAATACCACCCCAACGAACGCCTAATTCACGTCGAAAATCTGTGTTTGCAATAACAATTCGAGCCTCAATCATAACTTGGCGAATTGGGATATCAATCTGATCGATCAGTCGTTTAAACGCCTCAATTCTCTCTGCAGTATCAGTGATGATGATTGAGTTTGTGCGCTCGTCAACAACACCCTGTCCTCTTTCAGACAACACACTACCAGTAGCGCGACTGCCACCGCCACCGCCACCTTCTCCGCGAAACAATTCAAACATTTCTTTAGCATTTGCATAACGCACACGAATATATTCGGTACGTAAGGGCGCCAATTCTTCCAATTGTTTCTTTGTAGTAATCTCTTGACGCTCACGCTCAGCGATTTCTGCTGCAGGTGCAACCATGAGTACATTACCTACTTGACGCTTGTCCAATCCCTTATTTTTTAACACCATCTCAAGTGCTTGATCCCAAGGTACATTCTGCAGCCGTAAAGTGATGCGTCCCTGCACAGTGTCACTGGCTACCAAGTTCAACTCGGTAAAATCAGCAATAATTTGTAGCACCGCACGTACTTCAATATCTTGAAAATCTAAAGATAATTTTTCTCCGGTATACTCAAAATCTTTTTTCTTTTCCTGCTTCTCTTGCTCAGTTAGCGGCTTAATACTCACAACGTATTCGTTATCAGTTTGATAAGCCAAGTAATCAAAATCGCCTCCTGCTGCAATATTTAATACCGAATTTTCACCCTCTTGACCAGCTGCAACCAAAGAGACAGGAGTAGCAAAATCAACAACATCCAAACGACGCCGTAATTCAGGTGGCAACCAAACATCCCTAAAGGACAAACGAACCCCCGCACCTGTGCCAACCATATCAGCACTAACTTTTGGGTTAGACAAAGTTACAATTATTCTCCCTTCTCCAGACTCACCTCTCCTAAAATCGATGTTCGTGATACGCGATTGATTACCCAGAGCATTTTTTTCCGCCGATGGCGAAGCTTTAGCAACATCTACTACATTTCGAGCAATAGTTTGTGATTTTTCTCCTGCCTTAACAGCGCCTACTTCAACTATAAAAGTGTTTCCATCAGCTCGAGTTGTATAACTAGCAAGATCATTAAGATTCAAAATAAGACGAGTACGGCCCTCACTCGTTAGCACCATAGCACTCTGACCATTATCAACAGCCAAAGGAAAACGACGCTCTTTCAATTCGCTTACAGCATCCGGAAAATCCAACACAATGCGTGCAGGTTTCTCGATGGTATAGCCTTTTGGTTCCGGCGGCGGAGTATCAAACGCCATCCTTACTTCAAAGCGTTCCCCAGGTAATTGGGAAAAGTCTATATCTTTGAGAGTGCTCGCCCATAGCAAAGGAGAGATCGCCACTCCAATCAAAGCCATTACAAATTTACGCATATTCAACCCCGGAGTGAATAGAGCACACATGTCCGCTTATTCCTTCTCTTCTAATTTAATAATTCTGGGACGTTCAACCCAACCATTGGAGCCATCACCTACAATCTCCATAACTTCAATTTGGGATGTGCTCGTAGAGATGATTTTTCCGTGGTTCATACCCAAGTAATTTCCCACAGTTGCTGGCACCACACTGCTCTCGCCATTATCAATCAATGCCCATAATTCACCGGCTTTTGAAATAGTACCCACCATTTTCAAAGAGGTGATATTGAAACCTTCAAGAAATTCTTTTTCACGAGTCAAATCAGGAGCAACAGCTCGGCCACCTTTTGCAGCAGACTCATCAACAGGAATTGGTTTTTCAAAAGGGCTGCGTAAAGTCATAGCGCTATAAGCAAATGGTTGATATGGACTAAACGTTGGCAACGGTTCAATTTGCCCTTTAGGGCGGCGCTTAGTTTCCTCCATGAAATCAATTAAATCTTGCTGCGATGATTGACCACAACCAACCAACGCAAAAATACAAAGACCTTGAGCTACTAGAGAAGACCATTTCATTTAGAGGTGGCCTCCTGAGTTTTATAACGATAGGTTTTTGCCGAAATTTTCATATTTAATACTCGGCTATCCTTGGAGGCCATAATGGAAAAATCATGCAATGTTACGATCCGAGGCATGCCAGCAACTCCACTAACAAATCCCCCCATATCATGATACCCCCCATCTACGGAGATATTGATTGGAACCTCAATATAGTATTCAGCGACCACATCCGGTTGAAAGTTAATATTTACATTTGTTAAGCCACTTTCATTCCCTCGAGTGCCGATATCTTCAAGTAATCCTGGAACCTCAGTCTTGGCTGGCAATCTTGAAAGCAGAGACTCAAAGGTAACTTTCATTTCTTCCATTTGTGCTTTATATGCATCTAAATTTGCAGCCTCAAAGCTACGTTGTTCAAATGTTTTGCGCAGCGTCTGTTCTTGTGCGGAAACCGATTCCAATTGGATATTTAAATCACTGATTTTCAAATAATATGTAGCAATAAATATCACTGCGATTAAAAGCAAACACACAAAAATTTTCGCAGGCCACGGCCAAACACCAATTTTCTCAAAGTCGACATTATTAACGTCAAAATCCTTTAATTGCTCTAACGTATTTTGAAGTGACATTATTGTACGCCTCCTGCAGTTTTCGCCGCATCGGCATTAACATCAACTGGAGCAGAAGTTTCTACTGTCATTTTGAATGTGCTCGCATCTTCACCTTCATCAGGAGCGGCCTGCACGGAAGACAAATTTGGCGAAGCATACCAATCGGATGACTCAAGATTACGCATAAAACTAGCAACCCTGTTATATGACTCTGCAGTACCCTCGATGGTTAAAATATTCCCCTTACGCTCTACAGAACTCACCCATACGCCATCCGGTATAGCGCGCGCCAACTCGTCAAAATAACGAACGATAATTGGACGAGTCCCCTCCAAATCAGTAATAACTTTGATTCGCGCAAGCAAATCATCTCTGATTTTTTTTATCTCGCTAATTTCTTTAACTTGCGCATCTAATTTGGCGATCTCCTGATTTAAAAGTTGGTTGCGCGCATTTTGATTCTCAATAGCCGATTGGACACTGCTCACCCACAAGTAAGCGCCAAAAGCAGCAACCAAACCAACACCAAAAATAACGCCAAGAAACTCGCGCTTCTTTTCTTCTCGATACGCCTGACGCCAGGGCAATAAGTTAATTTTGGCCATTAGTCAAAACTCCTCATTGCCAAACCGGTAACGATCATCAAAGCCGGGGCATCATTTGCTAAAGAGACTGCATTAACTCTGGATGAAACTGACATGCGGGCAAATGGATTGGCCACTACTGTCTGGGTCCCTAACTTTTCTTCAATTAATCCAACCAACCCTTCAAGCGAAGCCACTCCACCTGCGAGAATAATGTAGTCAACATCGTTGTATTGACTGGCAGAAAAGAAGAATTGAAGTGAGCGAGTGACTTGCTGGACTACAGCATCTTTAAAGGGAGTTAACACTTCCATTTCATAATCATCAGGCAATCCGCCTTGTTTTTTCGCCAAGCCTGCTTCTTCACGCGATAAACCATAACGACGCTGAATCTCTTCTGTAAGCTGACGCCCACCAAACAGCTGCTCGCGCGTGTAAACAGTTTTGCCATCAACCAGAACACTGAGTGTTGTCATGGTTGCCCCAATATCGATAATGGCAACAACTTGCCCTTCCTGATCTTCAAGTTGCTCGGCAATTAACTCAAATGCACGTTCCATGCAGTAAGCTTCAATATCCACTTTTTCAGCAATCAAATCCGAATCAGCCAATACCTGTTGACGAACTTCAACATTTTCCCTGCGGCACGCAGCAAGTAGAACTTCAACTTGATCTGGATTGCGCGGCGAAATGCCTTGCACTTCAAAATCAAGAGCAACTTCTTCAAGGGGGAAAGGGATGTATTGATCGGCTTCAGCAGCAATTTGGCTTTCCATCGCATCGTCATTCAGGTCTGACGGCATGTCGATCATTTTTGTGATCACGGCCGACCCGGCAACGGCGACTGCTGCGTGCTTTAATTTGGTTTTAGACTGCTTCACCATAGAGCGAATGACCTCTGCCACTGCTACCGGATCAGCAATATTTTTCTCGACCACCGCGTTAGGGGGAAGAGCTTTTACGGTATAGGACTCAACGCGATAACGATCACCGCTACGGCTGAGTTCAAGCAATTTGACGGAGGTAGAGCTGATATCCAGCCCGATCACCGGCTTTGCCTTTTTTTCGAGGAAACTTAAAATGCCCATTTTTCTATCTATATCCGTAACTTAGACGTTGTTTATGTTATAGCACTTTAACTTAAGCCTGCAACAAACCGATGAATATGTAAACAGGCAAAAAGCCCGTATAATGCACGCCTCTTACCGCGAATTCGCTAACCCATTAATTCACATAGAAAAAATGTTTAGTAAAAAATCCTTGTTCGGCATTATTTTTTGGCTGTTACTGGCAGGTAGCAGTGTTACCCTGGTGACATTTGCAGGCCTTTACCTATATCTGAGCCCGAAATTACCTTCGGTTGATTCCTTAAGGGAAGTTAAATTACAGACCCCATTACGGGTTTATTCAAGCGACGGCAAACTTATTGGTGAATTTGGCGAACAGCGTCGCACTCCGCTCACCTATAACCAAATCCCTCCCCTTTATATAAAAGCTCTCCTATCCGCCGAAGATGCAGAGTTCTTCGAACATCATGGGGTTTCCGTAAAAGGCATGTTGCGCGCCGCATCACAAATTCTGAAGTCTGGCGCCATTCAATCGGGTGGAAGTACTATCACTCAACAATTGGCGCGTGATTTCTTTCTCACTCGCAAACAAATCTTCTCACGCAAGTTTAACGAAATTCTCCTATCTATTGAAATTGAAAGAAAATTTACCAAGGAAGAAATTCTTGAATTATTCAATAACAAAATGTTTTTTGGTAATCGCGCATACGGCCTTCAAGCCGCCGCGCAAATTTACTATGGAAAAGACATACAGCACTTGAGTGTTGCGCAATACGCCATGATTGTCGGCGTACTCAAAGCACCCTCCGCCTACAATCCACTTGCTAACCTGAAACGTGCCATGATTCGTCGCAATTGGATTATAGGGCGCATGTACGCATTGGGTCACATCGATCAGACCACTTACGACGCGGCCATTAATGAACCCAATACAGCTAGCTACCATGGCACAACACTGGATGTCCAGGCGCCCTATATCGCGGAGATGGCCCGTCAGGAAGTATTGGATCGTTTTGGTGAAAAAGCGTATGTACAGGGCTATAAGGTTTACACCACCGTAGATAGCGCGATGCAAGCGACAGCGCAAGCTGCCGTATTGAAAGGTTTGATGGGATACGACCAACGTCATGGTTATCGCGGGCCGGAGCGTAGACTCAAGCCTTCGCAGGAAGCAGATTTATCAGATTGGCAAGATGAACTGCAGACCATAGTAGTCCTGGGTGGCCTTGAGCCTGCGGCTGTGGTTGACCCGGGCGATAAGTCTCTCAAAGTGTTAATGAGCAATGGTGATTTTATTGAGCTTGCGTGGGACCAAGGCTTGTCTAATGTGCGCCCCTATATCACGGAGGACAGCCGAGGCTCCGCTTACACCACGGTCCGTGATTTTTTAAAGGTTGGTGATGTAGTACGCCTTGTTAAAGATAACGATGATCAATGGCACTTCAGCCAGGTTCCGGCCATCCAAGCCGCGCTGGTTTCGCTTGACCCTAATGACGGCGCTGTACGTTCATTAGTAGGTGGTTTTGACTTCAACCAAAGTCATTACAACCGCGCCATACAAGGCGCCCGCCAACCTGGCTCCAGCTTCAAGCCGCTTCTTTACACGGCCGCGCTGGAAAATGGATTTACGCCAGCCTCCATTATCAATGATGCCCCCATCGTTATTGAAAACACAAGCACAGGCATTGCCTGGCGCCCGGAAAATGATGATGGAAAATTCGCAGGCCCCATGCGCATGCGTCAGGCGCTCTACCGTTCCCGCAACCTGGTTTCAATTCGATTGCTACGTAGCATAGGCATGCAGACCGCGCTGGATAGCCTTACACGTTTCGGATTTAACCCGAAAGAGTTTCCGCGTGACCTTACGCTTGCACTCGGCACTCACGCGCTCACGCCCATGCAGATGGCGACAGCCTATGCAAGTTTTGCGAACGGCGGATTCAAAATAGACCCTTATCTGGTTACTCGTATTGAGGAGGATAATGGGAAAGTTGTCTTCGAAGCAAAACCCAAAAAGGTATGCAAGGAGTGCGAGCAAAACGATTTGCAGTTGAATGATGACGGCTCACTGGTTGCAGTTTCTACGCAGGATGCCAATCAAAGGGCGCCGCGCATTATCGATGCCCGCATCGCGTACCTGATTGACTCAATGCTGCGCGATGTCGTCGATAAAGGCACCGGACGACTGGCAAAACAGCTCGGTCGCAAGGACATCGCCGGAAAAACCGGCACTACCAATGGCCCACGCGATACCTGGTTTTCTGGATACAACCCCAATATCGCCACCAGCGTTTGGGTTGGCTTTGATGCCAATACCCTGCTAGGCCGGAAAGAATTTGGTAGTTCTGCTGCGCTGCCAATCTGGATTGATTTCATGCGCACCGCTTTAGAGGGGTTACCCGATCAACTGCCGCGCCAACCTGAAGGTATCGTAACCGTGCGAATTAATCCGGATACCGGTAAACCCGCAATGCCGGGTGATCCAGATGCGATATTTGAAGTATTTTTAGGTGAGGACACTGGGCGCACATCAGCTGCAGGGCATGAAACCAGCGAGCAAGTTACCTTGCCAGAGGAAATTTTCTAATAAAATGTCAATTCAGAACCTTCAGGGATGAAGGTGAACGGATACCCATTACCAAAGGTTTAAATTGCCGTTTGTAATTTTGTGCATTTTCTTTAGGCCGGCGCAGCGTAATCCAACCCCGAACCTCGACTGTTTTACCAACCAGCGATTTCCAACCGATTCGACCAAACGCTTTTCCATCCGCTTTTCTAATCTGAGCGACCAAATTTCCCTCAAGCTCTATCCAGATTGAGGAATTTACATCAACACGGGTTATCTTGCCCCGCACCAGGCGAAAACCGGTATCCGCCGTGGTTAATCGGGAGGATGCAAAATTTACCCAATACGAATTGCGCCACACACCTATCGATTTTTCTTTCGCGTGCGATTCTGCATTTAGCAGACAGTTTTCCTGCGCCCCATTAGGAGGAACACTAACCTGTATCGCCATACCGGCGCGAAGCTGTTCTGCCGCAAGACTGCGATTGGACTTATCGTAAACATGAGCCAGCCAACGCCCATAGTGATCACGCTTTTCAACATCGAAGCCCAAACGAATCTCATTTCCCGAGCGATTAATAAACTGCCGGGCGTTAGCAAGTGATTCCTTACCAAGTGGCTGGCCTCGCTTTTGACCCACAGTTATTTCAGGGGCGTTGATCCCCAATACACGCACCGAACGGCCATCACTTAATTTAATGGTATCGCCATCCAATACTTTGGAGACAGTCATTACAGCTGTTTCGGGATGCCCGCATTCCGCCAGAACAGAGGAGGAAAAGTACAGGCATAAAAAAACGCCGGCGAATATAGTCGCCGGCGTTTTTGATAGTTGTTGCATCAGCTTAAGCTGCAAGGCGCACCAATTATTTCTTGGCTGCACCGATGCGGCTGCCGAAACGCTTGGTGAAGCGATCAATACGGCCACCGGTATCAACGATTTTTTGCTTGCCAGTGTAGAAAGGGTGGCATTGACCACATACGTCTACGTGGAAGTCTTTACCCAGAGTTGAACGGGTTTTGAAGTTGTTGCCGCAGCTGCAGTTAACAGCTACTTCAACGTAATTTGGATGAATGTCTGCTTTCATGATGAATGCCTTCGTAAGCTGTGCCGCCACCGGGTCTATTGCCTGGCACCGCACATAGGTTAAAAAAAACGGCTGTTTTTGAAGAGCGGCGATACTATCAGAAAAAAACGCTAGTGCAACCGCAACACAAGGTTTTTGCTTAAAAATCAATCAACATTGAGGATTTGATGCCGGCTCAGTGTTCATTCCGGTGATATCGGTTATCCTGCACCGCAACCTATCGACCTCATTTTATATTCCTATCAAGAATCCATGCCCACTGCCAGAGTCCTTGAAATTGCACTGCCCGTTCCATTGCGGCGCAGCTTTGACTACCTGGCTCCTATCGATTTTCCACAAGAGCTGCTGGAAACACTGCAAACCGGGATGCTGATTAAGGTACCTTTCGGTCACCAGGAATTAATAGGGGTGCTTCTGGGCATAAAGGAAACCAGTGCGCTGCCCCCAGATAAACTGCGCCCGGCGATTGCAGTGGTAGGAATAGAACCGGTAATGGCACCCGAGCTTTTGCAGCTTTGCCGCTGGGCCGCTGATTACTATCAATGTGCGATGGGTGAAGCCTTACAGACAGCACTGCCCACTTTATTGCGCCAAGGCGAACCAGCACGGCAGCGTGGTGAACTGGCATTTACTTTAACCAGCGAAGGGAAAGGACTGCCAATAGGCGCATTAAAACGCGCCCCAAAGCAGGCGGCACTCATCGCCGAACTGCAACAACACGCGTACCTGGTGCGAGATGATCTTCAACGGCTAGACATTCCGCGGGCCATCGCAACCGCCTTGATTAACAAGGGGCTAATAAAAATCGATGAAATGTTTCTTGAACCCCAACAGAGTTCCTGCGATCTGCTGCGTGAGCAATCGCTCACTCTCAGCAAAGAGCAACAAGATGCCTTAGCTCAAATTGATTATTCAGGATTCAGCACCTACCTGTTGGACGGCACCACGGGTAGCGGCAAAACCGAAATATATTTGCAAGCCATTGAGCAGTGCCTGAAACAGGGCAAGCAAGCCTTGGTGTTGGTTCCCGAAATTGGACTAACCCCCCAGACCATACAGCGCTTCCAACGGCGGTTTTCACTGCCAGTGGCTGCCCTTCATTCAGGATTGAATGATCGGGAGCGACTGGATGCATGGCTGCACGCCCGCGATGGCATCGCACGGATTGTCATCGGGACTCGGTCGGCATTGTTTACGCCGTTTCAGTCACTCGGCATCATTATTATTGATGAAGAACATGACGGCTCCTTCAAGCAGCAGGACGGGTTTCGTTATTCCGCTCGCGATTTAGCCGCAGTGCGTGCACAGCGCCTGAATATTCCGTTGGTTCTCGGTTCAGCTACGCCCTCGCTTGAAACATTACATAATGCCCTTCAGGGGCGTTACCGGCATCTGCGTTTGATCGCGCGGGCAGGAAGCGCCAAGCCACCGGAGATACAACTACTGGATGTTCGCGGTGAAATCTTGCATGAGGGGTTTGCCCAAGCCAGCCTCGATGCCATTGAGGAAACGCTGTCGCGCGGCAACCAGGTGCTGGTATTTCTCAATCGTCGTGGTTATGCGCCTACGCTTGAATGCCACGATTGTGGTTGGCTGGCTAACTGCAATTTTTGCGACGCACGTATGACCGTCCACCAAACACCGCGTCATTTGCATTGCCACCATTGCGATCACCAGCGCACCCTGCCGCGTCGTTGCCCGCAATGTAACAGCAGCCATTTACAACCCATCGGGCAAGGAACCGAACGTAGCGAACAGGTTTTACACGGGTTATTTCCACAACATAAAGTCATACGTATTGACCGCGACTCCACCCGCAACAAAAACTCCCTGCAACACTTGCTGGTTGATGTTCACTCCGGAAAGCCTTGCATTCTGGTCGGCACCCAGATGCTTGCTAAAGGGCATCACTTTGCCGACGTTACCCTGGTCGTGATTATTGATGCCGACGCTGGTCTTTTCAGTACCGATTTCCGCGGCCCGGAGAAAATGGGGCAATTATTACTGCAAGTCGCCGGGCGGGCGGGGCGGGCAGAAAAACCGGGGCGGGTTATATTGCAAAGCCACCATACCGACCACCCATTGGTGCAAACCCTGATCACACATGGTTATCACGCCCTGGCGGAGCTTATTTTGCGCGAGCGCCAACTCACCCAGCTTCCGCCTTATCGTCAATTAGCGCTCATCCGCGCAGAGAGCAAACAAGCTCAAGCTGCTACCGAATTTTTACTTTATGCCCGTCAACAAGCAGAAATGCTCCTGCCTGCGAGTACCAGCCTGGCCTACATCGGGCCACTCCCTGCATTTATGGAAAAGCGCGGCGACCGATTTCGCTACCAATTGCAAATCAACAGTGCGCAGCGAAAACCACTACAGCAACTGCTAACCCAATTGGCATTGCAACTTGAAGCCAGTCCCGTTGCCAAACGAGTGCGATGGTCGATCGATGTAGACCCGCAGGAGATGGGTTGATCCATCGTAGTGACGACACCCGGTATTCCCTTTACAATCGCGCCCTTGTTTTTTGCCACCCATTTTATTGTTGATCGCCGTTATCCATGAGTAGAGACTTCGCCAAAAAAGGCCGTGCGCCAGCCAAACGAAACAACAGCTCCGGTCAAACACCGGCATGGCTTTGGTTTATTGCGGGCCTTGTAATGGGCGCATTCGCGGCAAGCTACTACTTCATTAAAAATCCGGTTGAAGCGCCGGTAAAAAAAGAAGATCCCAAGCCCAAGGTAACCGAAAACAAAACACCCAAACCTCGTTTTGATTTTTATAAGCTGCTACAGGAAAGCGAAACCATTGTTCCCGCCAGCGAAGCTAACGACGAGGAAAAACCGGCACAACCGGAAAGCGGCGTTGAATACCTGATCCAGGTTGGCTCATTCCCTAAAGCGGAAGATGCCGATAAATTACGTGCGCAGCTGATCCTGCTAAATCTGGATGCCGGTATCGAACGAGTGGAAATACGCAAAGGCGAGATATGGCATCGCGTTGTGGTTGGACCATTCGATAATCAAAGCGCGCTCACCAGTGCACGTTCGCAATTAGTGAAAAACGAATACAACGCGCTGGTGCTCAAACGCGCCAAAACCAAGCATTAATAGCTCACCTCATGTACCTGCTCAGGCACCGCTTGAAAATGCAGTGCCTGCCCCCACCTTGCTAATTCCTGTTGCACGCACCAGACAACATAGGCTTGTCTGTGTTGGTTATTCATTTTTTAAGGAAGTTCTGTGACTACGATTCTCTCTGTTCGCCGCGAAGGCCAGGTGGTTATTGGTGGCGACGGCCAAGTCTCGCTTGGCAATACCGTGATGAAAGGCAATGCGCGTAAAGTGCGCCGACTTTACAAAAACCAGGTACTGGCAGGGTTTGCCGGCGGCACCGCTGATGCATTTACTTTATTCGAACGCTTTGAAGCCAAGCTGGAAGCCCACAATGGCCAACTTACACGCGCCGCCGTTGAACTCGCCAAAGATTGGCGAACGGATCGCAGCCTGCGCCGCCTGGAGGCACTGCTGGCAGTGGCCGATAAAGAAGCCTCGTTAATTATCACGGGCAATGGCGATGTAATCCAACCGGAAGATGATTTGATTGCAATTGGTTCGGGCGGAAATTATGCGCAAGCAGCCGCACGCGCACTTCTGGAGAATACATCGCTTGATGCACGCAGCATTGTTGAGAAAGGGTTGAAAATCGCAGGCGATATTTGCGTATTCACCAACCAGACTCACACCATCGAAGTGTTGGATTATTAATCGTTCTTAATAGCACGCCCCTGAAAAATCAAAGAGTTTTTTATGTCATCTATGACCCCGCGCGAAATCGTGCACGAATTGGATAAACACATTGTTGGTCAATCAGCCGCAAAACGTGCGGTCGCCATCGCCTTGCGCAATCGCTGGCGCCGCATGCAAGTTCCTGCTGACATGCGCAATGAAATTACCCCAAAAAATATTTTAATGATTGGCCCTACTGGTGTCGGTAAAACGGAAATCGCCCGTCGCCTTGCAAAACTTGCCAACGCGCCATTCATTAAAGTGGAAGCAACCAAATTTACAGAAGTTGGTTATGTCGGCCGCGATGTGGAATCCATTATTCGCGATTTAGTGGATGTCGCGATCAAAATGCGCCGCGAGCAAGCAATGAAGTCCGTGCAACATCGCGCTTCTGAAGCCGCGGAAGATCGTATCCTCGATGCATTGCTCACACCGGCACGCAATTTGTCGCCCGAAGAGAATAAACATGAATCCGGTACTCGTCAGATATTCCGCAAAAAATTTCGCGAAGGTGAGCTGGACGATAAAGAAATTGAAATTGATGTTGCTGCTGCCAGTGTCGGCGTGGAAATTATGGCTCCACCTGGCATGGAAGAAATGACCAATCAATTGCAAAGCATGTTTTCATCATTGGGGCGCGATAAAACAAAAAAAACCAAAATGACGGTTAAAAAGGCCTTCAAATTATTACAAGACGAAGAAGCCGCAAAACTGGTCAGTGAAGAAGATATCAAAGCACAAGCGATTGAAGCCGCTGAGCAAAACGGCATTGTATTTATTGATGAGATCGACAAAGTGGCGCGTCGGGGCAATGTAAGTGGTGCCGATGTATCCCGCGAAGGTGTGCAGCGCGATTTACTGCCATTGATCGAAGGATGCACTGTAACCACTAAACACGGCATGATAAAAACCGACCACATTTTATTTATCACATCAGGGGCGTTTCACTTAAGCAAGCCATCGGATTTGATTCCGGAGTTGCAAGGTCGCTTGCCCATCCGCGTGGAGCTGCAAGCACTTACGCCAGATGATTTTGAACGAATCCTCACCGAACCCAAAGCCTCTCTCACCGAGCAGCAAGAAGCGTTACTTCAAACCGAAGGCGTTAATATTTCTTTCACTAAAGAAGGGATTCGTCGAATTGCTGAAACAGCATTTGAGGTGAATGAACGCACTGAAAATATTGGCGCACGCCGTTTGCACACTATTCTGGAACGTTTACTGGAAGATGTTTCCTTTGATGCTGGCAATGGTGAGAACAAGGTGGAGATCGACGCTGAATACGTTGAACAACATCTGGGCGAGTTGGCAAAAAATGAAGATCTGAGCCGGTATATACTCTAATGACTCTTGTTCCCAGCAAAATCAAACTGCATAAGCAATCGCAACAACTCGAATTGCACTTTAACGGCGAGCAATTTTTATTGCCCGCCGAATTTTTACGCGTGCATTCCCCTAGTGCTGAGGTAAAAGGCCATGGCCCCGGACAAGAGGTGTTGCAATTTGGCAAAAAAGATGTGGCGATTACCGGGATAGAGCGCGCAGGCAATTACGCGTTAAAACTCACCTTTAGCGATGGCCATAACACCGGGATTTACACGTGGGATTATTTTTTCGAACTTGGAAAAAACCAGCAAAAACTGTGGAATGAATACCTCGAAAAATTACACCACGCCGGCAAAACGCGTGAACGCGATACCAGCGTAGTGAAATTTATCCATTAATGCTCGCACTTAAGAGGCACCGCTCCAGCTCACTACGCCCGTGTAAGCAGTGATTAAAATCACCAGCCCAAACACAATGCGATACCAGGCAAATATTTCGTAGGTGTGATTTGCGACAAAACGCACCAGTGTCCTCACCGCCAGCCACGCTGCGAAAAATGCAGTGATAAATCCCGCCGCAAACATTGGCAAATCATCTGCATTTAATAAGTCGCGATGTTTATAAATATCGTAAAACGTCGCGGCAAACATAGTTGGCACTGCCAGGAAGAAGGAAAATTCTGCGGCGACCTTGCGATCCAACCCTATGAACAAACCACCAATAATGGTTGCTCCGGAACGCGATGTTCCAGGCACCATGGACACCACCTGAAATAAACCAACCTTGAGCGCATCCTTCCAGCTCATATCATCCACATTGTGAACGCGAACCTGATGTGATCTTCGCTCCGCCCACAAAATTACAATCCCGCCAAGGATTAACATGGTTGCAACGCTCAGCGGATTGAATAAATAGGTTTTAATGATAGAGATAAACAGCACCCCCATAATCGCTGCTGGCAAAAATGCAACAATCAGGTTAGCGATAAAACGTTGGGATTTGGAATCATTAAACATTCCCGCCACAACACTGATAAACCGTTGACGGTACTCCACCACCACGGCGAGTATGGCGCCGAACTGAATTGCGATTTCAAACACACGCCCGTCGTTATGGAAATTGATCAAGTCCGCCACAACAATCAAATGACCAGTACTTGAAATGGGTAGAAATTCTGTAAGGCCCTCTACGATGCCTAAAACAATTGCTTTAATAATCAGTAAAAAATCCACAATCAACTCCCGGATCAATAAAAAAAGCGGTCGCAGTCTGCGCCAGTTCCGCATGGTTTGCAAACTCCATGCCCATCCATTTTTGTGGCCTGGGTTATAATTCTTCTACCACATCCAGAGGACAGATCCATGATGCTGAATATTTCCCGCCTGCTTGCAGTTATATCATTCATGCTCCTCGGCGCCTGCACCCAAATCAAATACAGCGATGATTTCAAATCAGGCACTGATTTTAATGGTGTGAAAACGTATCAATGGCGCAGCGTATCGGTAGATATCGGTGGAACCGATAAGCGCTTTATGCAGCAACTGGCTGATGATCAATTGCGCTCCCAAGGCATGGTTGCGGCAGAGAAAGACCCCGATGTTTTACTGGACTTGCAAGTATTTTCGCGCGTAAGCAGCGGTGGCAATACCAGTATCGGTATTGGCGTTGGTATGCCAATAGGACGCAATGCAAACATCGGATTGGGCACAAGCCAGATCATGGGTAAAGGCAAACAAGAAGGTGTAATGGTGATTGATGTAACCCAGGCAAAATCCAATGCATTAATTTGGCGAGGCACGGCAGAGGGCATCCCCTTGATTAACTTTTCGCTTAAGGCGGAAAACAAATTACGTGAAAGTTTTACGCAACTATTGCAACAGTTTCCACCCGAAGCACCAACCGAGTAATTTTTTCATCTATAGTTCCTTGTAGCGGATTGGTCATATTCCATTCCGCTTTACTTTCTCCCGCATTATTTGATGTAAACCGCTGCCTATTAAGTGAAACCCCATGCCCAACTCTTCGCGCCTTTCTGTAGAAGGTATTTTGTTACTCATTGGTTTAGCGATTGGATGGGGCATTAATTGGCCCATCATGAAATTTATTATCAGCGAGATTCCACCGCTGAGTTTTCGCGGTTTTTGTTTGATGCTGGGTGGCCTGGGTATTCTGGGTATCGCACGCGTATCCGGCATGGCGATGCAAATGCCCAAAGGTTACGTGCAAAAAATTTTATGGGTCTGTCTATTTAACATCATCGCCTGGAATGTACTGGCAACCTATGGCCTTAGTCTATTGCCAGCGGGTCGATCCGCCCTGCTCGGTTACACCATGCCCATCTGGGCGGTATTACTTTCCATTCTGGTTCTGCAGGATAAATTCACGTTACGCGTTGGTATCGCACTGCTGCTAGGCAGCGGTGGCGTTCTTGCACTGATGAGTGAATCACTCATCAACTGGCTGAATGGGCCGCTCGATATAAATCTATTAATTGGAGCAGCACTAATGATCGCAGCCGCCTGGTGCTGGGCTGGTGGCACGGTGATGATGAAACGTTGGCAAATTCCCATGAACAGCGTTGTGCTTACCGGATGGTTATTGTTGCTTGCCAGTATTCCAATATTAATTGCCGCACTTTTTATCGATGGCCTGCCACAACAAATGCCCTCATCTATTGTTCTCTGGGGGGTTGTATATAACGTGTTTATTGCATTTATGTTTTGTTATTGGGCCTGGGTGCGACTGGTAAGCCTGGTGCCTGTCAGTGTTTCATCGCTCTCATCCTTGATCACACCGTTAATTGGCGTTATCTCTGGCGCGCTAATTCTGGGAGAAAAGCCCGGTTGGCCGGAGCTGAGCGCAACACTATTGATTTTGGGGGCTGTGGCAGTCATCAATTCAGGCAATAAACCCGCTCCTCATAACTCCACAGGTAGCGATTGATAAAGCGATATACAATTTTGCACCGGCCCTGACTGTAACACCGAATGTTTCAGAGCACTGAAATCTGCCGCATATGCAAGCAGTTCGACACCTGCTGCACTGGCTTCTCGCAAACTCTTTCCATACACAGCGTCAATGTGATCAGCGGGGCGTACGGTTTTTATTCCATTGTGCTGAACACAAAACAGCAGGACCGCCCTGTGTCCTTGCTGCACCATCACCATTAATTCCCGCAAATGCTTGCTACCGCGAGTACTCACCGCATCCGGAAAATACCCCTCACCATCCGTCTCCATAAGAGTTACATTCTTAATTTCCACATAACACGTGCGCCGATCCGATAGGTTATCGCTCAATAAAAAATCAATGCGCGATTTTTCCTGTCCGTAAACCTGCTCACGTTTTAATGTCCTGTACCCCTGCAACTCGCGAACAGTACCGGCTATAAGAGCCTCCTCCACCAACGTATTCGCACGCCCGGTGTTGATTCCCGCCAAATAATTTCCCGGAGTGCTCACTACTTCCAGGGTTTGCGCATATTTGCGGGTTTTACTTTCACTAACCGAATACCAGCAGGGGCTATCGGGTAAAACACAATTTTTCATAGAACCCGTATTGGGGCAATGAACAGTGATTTCACATCCATCAGGCAGTGCGACATCGGCAAGAAAACGTTTATAGCGTCTACGCAACAAAGCGGGATATAAGAGGGTCATAGCAAGCGGGAACCATAAGAAAATGACAGTTTCATGGCAAATTGAACCACAAACACGCCATTTCAGGGCTATAGTTTTCGTTTGGAATTGATCGTGTCCAGGGAATTGGCCACCGGGAGAGTTAAGGTAAGACCGCAAATAGTCAGGCATTAAAAAACGCTAGCACTCCTATTTGTTATCTGATAGCTTGCTCCCCCTTCTAATTCTGCCCTCCTGTCAAGGGCAGTGAATGCTGATCCAGGAAGTCTACGAGGCGCTAACGCTATGGCGAAAAAATCACCCTCTACTGAAACCTTCGCTTTGCGTCCTTTTACTCCTTATATGGAGAAGAAGGGTGAAGAGTACATGAACGATAACCAGAAGCTGCATTTCCGTAATTTGCTGCTCAACTGGCGTTCAGAATTGATGGAAGAAGTAGACCGCACCGTGAGCCACATGAAAGATGAAGCGGCTAATTTTCCTGATCCAGCGGACCGCGCCAGCCAGGAAGAAGAGTTCAGCCTTGAACTGCGTACCCGTGACCGCGAGCGCAAATTAATCAAAAAAATCGACAGCACTCTCGAGCTGATTGAAAACAATGATTATGGTTACTGCGATGCATGCGGTGTGGAAATTGGCATTCGCCGACTGGAGGCTCGCCCGACGGCGACACTGTGCGTAGACTGCAAAACCCTCGCCGAAATCAAAGAAAAGCAAATCGGCGGTTAATCCCGCCAGTCCCGGAGGTGGGTTCCCCCCACCTCATTGTTATGCCCATCTCTTCGCAGCCCACACTAACTCCTTATATCGGCAGATTTGCCCCATCCCCGTCAGGCCCACTTCATTTCGGCTCTCTGGTAACGGCATTGGCAAGTTACCTGGACGCCAGGGCAAATGGAGGAAAATGGCTTGTACGCATGGAGGATTTGGACCCTCCCCGGGAACAACCCGGTGCTGCAGACGACATACTGAAATGCCTTGAAGGGCATAGTTTGTATTGGGATGACGAGATCATGTACCAAAGCAAACGCCATGCAGCCTACCAGGAAACATTGGAAGCACTTATCAAACACGGGTATGTTTATCCCTGTGGTTGTTCGCGTCAGGATTTAGCCGGCATGAGTGGAATCTACGATGGGCGATGCCGTAATCGCACTGTAGATTTGTCCCAACCTCATTCATTGCGTTTGAAACTTTACGATATCCCAAACTATTTCCACCCTGAAGCAATCCAGTTTCATGACCTGATTCAGGGCCTGCAAGCACAAAATCTGCGCACCCAGGCGGGAGATCAGATATTGAAGCGCCGTGACGGATTTTACGCTTACCAGCTTGCAGTGGTAGTCGATGATATTGCCCAGCAGATTACCCATGTGATTCGAGGGGCAGATCTACTGGAGGTGACTGGTAGACAACTTTTTTGCTTCGATTTATTGAACGCCCCGCAACCTGCCTATGGTCACGTGCCCTTAGCGGTACAAGTAAATGGCCAGAAACTAAGTAAACAAAACCATGCCAAAGCTATCGATACTAAACATGCAAGCAGGAATCTGTGGCATGGGCTAGAGTTTTTAGGGCAAAATCCGCCCCCTACTTTGGCGGCTTCTTCAACCCATGAAATTCTGGATTGGGGCTTGCATAATTGGCGCAGGGACGAGATAGAAGGCCTGAGCCATTTATACCCTGACAACCATTAAATAGGCCTAACAACAATAACATCAACCCGGTTGCGCACCCGCACCACTAAGGACGCTAGGATCATGAATAATCAACGTCTGGTCATATTATTGCTACTGGTTGCCTATATATTTTCCCCCAGCCTGTTTAACTGGATTATTAACCCGGAAGGCGCCTGGTATCGCCCTTATATTGTGTGGGTATTGGTAATTGGAATCGCGTTTGCCATGCAATTGCGCCGCAAAAAATACAACGATCTGGATTAGCCGGCGATCAAAACCAACCCAAACCCATAACGACTTTTCATAAGAATTCATAATGACTTTTGACCTAAGCCAAGTTGCATTAATAGGCATCAGCTACTTGCTGCTGTTATTTGGTATCGCCTGGATCACCGAGCGCGGCTGGCTACCTGAGTCAGTCACTTCCCATCCAATTACCTATATTTTATCGCTAGGTATTTTTGCCAGTGCCTGGGCGTTCTACGGTGTAATAGACCTTGCCTTCCAATATGGCTACGGCGCCCTCGCCTATTACCTCGGCACAGGGGCCTTATTTTTATTTGCACCTGTGGCGTTGGCACCACTGGCCGAATTGGCACGGCGCCATCAAGTACATTCACTCGCGGATTTACTGGTATTCCGCTATCACAGCCACAGTGCGGGCGCGCTAACGACGCTTTGCATGCTATGCGGAATCTTGCCCTTAATGGCCCTTCAAATTCAGGCGATTGCAGATACCATGCATATCCTGACAGTCAGCTCCAACCCTTCCCTCCCCTTGGCTGGCACGGGCCTCACCTTTAAAGATGTAATGGCGCTTTGCTATAGCGCCATTTTGGCATTATTTACTATTTCTTTCGGCGCTAATCGCGACCAGCATCGCGGCCTGATTACGGCCATGGCTTTCGAATCACTATTGAAAGTATGCGCACTCTGCGCTGTCGGACTCGTTGCCGTTTACGGGGTTTTTGATGGTTTGGATGGCCTTGATCAATGGCTGCTGGATCATCCGGAAAATTTGGCGCTCCTGCACACACCTATCCATACGGACTCTGCTCATACTTTATTGTTGGTATTCGTCGCCACTGCTGTAACCATGCCCCATATCTTCCATTTGGGATTGGCTGAAAACCCGCTGATGCGCAACTCCCATACAGTGACTTGGGCGTTTTCCTTGTTCCTGCTACTCATGGCACTACCGATATTCCCAATACTATGGGCTGGAACCGAGCTCTCTGTTCCGCTACCTCCGCAGTATTACACCCTGGGCGTACCTATATTATTCGACTCCCCGGGGCTTACCTTGCTCGCATTCCTCGGCGGGTTGTCCGCTGCAACTGGCGCCATGGTAATTATTTCTTTAGCACTGGCGACAATGGTAATGAATCATTGGTTGTTACCAAGCCTGAAATTGCGTACCCGTACTGATCTATACAGCCAACTGATTTGGTTGAGACGTGTGCTAATTGCAGCGATCTTCGCTGGGGGTTACATGTTCTATTGGGTGCTGGATAACCGTTTCAGCCTCGCATCATTGGCGATGACAGCATTTATCGAAACCCTGCAATTCCTGCCTGCAACCTTCGCCATCGTTTTTTGGAGTAAAGGGAACAAGCGCGGCCTGATTGCCGGCCTGTCTGTTGGTACCAGCATTTGGGCACTCGGGTTATTAATGCCGATCCTGACTGGCATCGAATACATCAAATTGCCCTTTGGCGATATCAGCGTTCCTGTAGGAATTGAGTATTGGAGCCAGGTCACCCTGATCTCACTTGGTCTCAATACATTCTTTTTCGTCGTGATTTCCCTGCTAACTCGCCAGACTGATGATGAGCTTTATAGCGCAGAACTTTGCGCCGCTGACGAGTTAAGCCATCCGGTACGCCAGGCGCTGGATGTTCATTCTGCCTCCGAGTTCAAGCATCGCCTCGCCAAACCCTTGGGCAAAGTAACGGCGAGCCGCGAAGTGGATATTGCACTGCAAGAACTTAACCTCACCATTGATGAGCGCCGCCCCTATGCCCTACGCCGCCTACGCGACCAAATCGAAGGTAATCTTTCCAGTTTGATGGGCATTCATGTGGCTAGCGAGATCATGGATAAATACATACCCCACGTTACCGCTGAAACCCAAAGCACAGTGGACATCAACTTGATCGAAAACCGCCTCGCCCAGTACCGCGACCATCTGACCGGTATGGCAGCGGAATTAAATACGCTTCGTCTTTATCACCGCAAAACCCTGGAGGAATTGCCGATGGCAGTTTGTTCACTGGGGCGGGATATGGAGGTGTTGATGTGGAATCGCGCCATGGCCAACTTGACGCAGACTCCCACCGAAGATGTCACAGGCTCCTATTTGGAAGACATACCTGAACCCTGGTGCAGCCTGCTGATCGATTTTAGCCAGAGTAAAGAAACCCATTTTTACCGCCGGGAGATCGAGCTTAATAGTCGCCCGCATTGGATCAGTTTGCATAAGGCCAACATTGAAGGCCCAATCACAGCGGGTGTTTACGATCAGGTAATGCTATTGGAGGACGTCACGGAAACACAATTGCTGGAACAGGAACTAGTCCATTCCGAACGACTTGCCTCTGTTGGAAGGCTGGCGGCGGGTGTCGCCCACGAGATCGGCAATCCGATAACCGGTATAGCTTGCCTCGCGCAAAACCTGAAATACGATTCCAGCGACCCCAAGGAAGTGCTTGAAACTGCCGAGCAAATCCTTAGCCAAACTGACAGGGTCGGCCGCATCGTGCAGTCGCTGGTCAGTTTTTCACACGCCGGTCATGCCAGCAAAACCGAATTTGAAGCCGTTTCGATTCGTGATTGCGCAAATGAGGCTATCCACCTCCTATCCCTTCAAAAAGAAAAAACCCAAGTGCTTTTTTGCAACGATATCCCCAAAACCGCCATCATTGCAGGTGACGCACAACGCATTATTCAGGTTTTTATAAATCTTTTATCTAATGCACGGGATGCCAGCCCGGAGCAAGGGCGTGTTATGCTTGAAAGTAACGAAGATGAGGATTCGGTAACAGTATCTGTTACCGATGAGGGACACGGCATCCCTCCTGAACTGATCGAGCGAATACTGGAACCCTTCTTCACCACCAAAGAACCCGGTGAAGGTACAGGTTTAGGTTTGGCGATGGTTTACAGCATTATCGAAGACCATAGCGGCCATATGGACATTATTAGTCCCGCCGACCCGGTTCATAATCGCGGTGCAAAATTCGTAATAACACTGCCGCGTCATCTTGATGCATTCATGGACGCCTGACAGGATGAACCCGCGACCCGGCTACTACCGGGTCAGACCGTAACACCTAACGCAAGACCCGGATAGCTATGAGTAAGATTCTGATTGTTGAAGACGAAACCATCATCCGCAATGCCCTGCGCAAATTGCTGGAACGCAACCAGTACGAGGTGAGCGAAGCCCCGTCGGTTAAAGAAGCGACATCGAAATTCCAACTCAAGGATTTTGATTTGATCATCAGCGACCTACGCTTGCCGGGTGCACCGGGAACTGACCTGATCAAGCTGGCCGGCGACACTCCGGTGTTAATCATGACCAGCTATGCAAGCTTGCGTTCGGCGGTGGATTCGATGCGCATGGGGGCAGTCGACTATATCGCAAAACCGTTTGATCACGATGAAATGGTCAATGCTGTTAAACGTGTTATTGGCAAAGCCAAGGCGGCGAATAAAACGGCAGCCAGCAGTCAGGCAGCCAGCAGCGCTATTGCAGGCATGATCGGCGCCAGTGACGTTATGCAGGATCTTTATAACCGCATCCATAAGGTCGCCCCTACCAACGCGACTGTGCTTATTCATGGAGAGACGGGCACCGGTAAAGAATTAGTGGCCCGGGCACTACACGAAGAAAGTAACCGCAATAATCATTTAATGATTTCCGTTAACTGTGCAGCCATTCCGGATACACTGATTGAATCGGAACTGTTCGGTTATGAAAAAGGCGCGTTCACTGGTGCCGCTAATAATCGCGAAGGCTTGGTCGCAGCTGCTGATGGCGGCACACTGTTCCTCGACGAGATTGGGGAGTTACCACTGGAAGCACAAGCTCGTTTATTGCGTGTACTACAAGAAGGTGAAGTCCGACCTCTGGGTTCGGTTGAGTCACGCAAAGTTGATGTGCGCCTCGTCGCTGCAACCCACCGTGATTTGCGCAAACTTGCCAAAGAAGGCAAGTTTCGCGAAGACCTCTACTTTCGCATCAACGTAGTCCAGCTTGAATTACCTCCATTGCGTGAGCGTGGACGAGACATCATTAACATAGCCGAATCACTGCTTCAGCGCTATTGCGGCCAATTTGGCAAACCGCAGCTCAAACTGTCTTCTGCTGCAATAGATGCCATCATGAGCTACAACTGGCCTGGCAATGTGCGAGAACTCGAAAACGCCATGCAACGTGCCGTAATCCTGTGCGAAGACAGCACCGAAATTGGTGATCATTTGCTGTCAATAGATATGGACACCCGCGACCTAGAGGAAAACACAGGTAGTTCGTTGATAGAGTCTCCCCGGCTTGCTGGCCGCAGTAGCCGACAGGATGCGACTGAAGACTTGTCACTTGAAGATTATTTCCAACGTTTCGTGTTGGAACATCAGGACACTATGAGCGAAACCGAGCTTGCCCGCAAACTGGGTGTAAGCCGTAAATGCCTGTGGGAGCGGCGCCAACGCCTTGGCATTCCCAGAACGAAATCCGCCTCTTCTGCAACAAGCGTCAAATAGCCTGTTAACTGATCCCTATCAAAAAAATCCCCGTTATGCCAAAAGCAACGGGGATTTTTTTATCAGTGACACAATTACAATTAAACACGTCAATATTTATGATTAAAGCGCCAAACCGTTACCCTCAAACACGAGAGTGTTACCGTAAAAAAACTGTTACCTTTTTCACCTAACCGTAACAAAGATGGTACCGAGCTGTAACCGTTCGAAATAACAAAAAGAAATAAGGACCCATCAAAAAAATCTAACTCTTTGTTTTTATTGTCTTTTTAAAAAATGGCACGACACATGCTTTATGTGGGCCATAACAAAAACAAACAATAAGAATTAACTCACAAAATCTAATAACAACAACAAATAATAAAAAACGTAAAAAATTTAAAATAACAACAATAGATAATAAGAAACTGAAAAAAACGAATAACAACAACAAACAATAAGAAACTGAAAGATAGAAACATAACAACAAGAAATAATAACAACAGAATGTTAATAAAAATAACGAAAACAATAACTTAGATTGACCACGCTAGAAGACAAGAGCAATAAGACAGTAAAATAAAGCGGACTACTGACTAGGCACAGGATGGGATAGCACGCGAGGTTGGATGTTTGCCATGGAGGCAGCCCATTGAGATGCCAGATGCAGCACTACGGTGCTACCCTCCAACGGGAAAGCGAGAGCTTTCCCGTTTTGCTTTTACGGTATATCAAAAACTTGCATAAGCTGCCTCGCCACTGTCAGCAAGGCATGTCGTAAAAAACCCCGATCATCTGCTAAACTCGCGATTTCATTGCAACTGATTGCTTACCCCAGCGAGAAACCATGCTTAAACGCTTGCTCAACCTCTTTACATCAAAGGACTCCAGCAAAAGTTCCGGCCAGCGCACCAATGATGGCGCAATTTCAATTCCCCGCGACCGGCACAATATTTCTCGCAAAAATATCAGTCAGGCGGCTATCAAAATAATTAAACAACTTGAGGATGCCGGTTACTCTGCCTATTTGGTGGGTGGCGGTGTGCGCGACTTATTGCTCGGCAATCATCCGAAAGATTTTGATGTTGCCACTAATGCAAAACCTGAGGAAGTGAAACGCTTGTTCCGCAGCTCACGTATTGTTGGGCGGCGCTTTCAAATAGTGCATGTACGTTTGGGGCGGGAAGTTATCGAAGTAACGACGTTCCGTGGTCATCACGATGATGGCTCACAACATGCCGCGCGCAGTGAAGACGGCATGCTTCTGCGTGACAACGTGTACGGCACATTGGAAACCGACGCAATGCGCCGTGACTTCACCGTTAATGCCTTGTATTACACGCTGAAAGACTTTTCCGTTATTGATTACTGTAATGGCATGGAAGACCTTAAAAACCGTACATTACGCATGATTGGTGACCCGGCTACCCGGTATAAGGAAGACCCGGTCCGGATACTGCGTGCATTGCGTTTTGCAGCCAAGCTTGGATTTACCATCGACTCCAAAACAGCGAAACCTATTCGCGATCTTGGCAACTTGCTGCTCAATGTATCTGACGCACGCCTGTTTGAAGAAGTGCTCAAATTGTTTC
>DATJLF010000029.1:0-10049 GCA_035490715.1 Cellvibrio sp. | reverse complement strand
TGGGAATGGTACTACCGCGTGATTGGCGATAGCCGCTGCCCGATTATGGATACCTGGTGGCAAACCGAAACCGGTGCGCACATGTTGACTCCGCTTCCGGGGGCGATTGACCTTAAACCGGGCTCCGCAACGGTTCCGTTCTTTGGTGTACAGCCCGTATTGCTTGATTCAGAAGGGAAAGAAGTAATCGGTGCCGGCGAAGGCAATCTGTGTATCAAAGCAGCTTGGCCGAGCCAGATTCGTACCGTTTATGGTAACCACCAGCGCTGTGTTGAAACCTATTACAGTACTTATCCCGGTTACTACTTCACCGGCGATGGCGCTCGTCGCGATGCCGATGGTTATTACTGGATTACAGGTCGCGTAGATGACGTAATTAACGTTTCGGGTCACCGCATGGGTACTGCCGAAGTGGAAAGTGCGTTAGTGCTCCACGATAAAGTTGCCGAAGCAGCAGTGGTGGGTTATCCCCACGATATTAAAGGTCAGGGTATATACGCCTACGTCACCTTGATGGTTGGTGTACAGCCGAGCGATGAATTGAAAAAGGAACTGTTGGCGCTGGTGGTCAAGGAAATCGGTGCAATTGCACGCCCTGATGTCATCCAATGGGCGCCCGGTTTGCCAAAAACCCGTTCGGGAAAAATCATGCGTCGGATCCTGCGTAAAATCGCGGCGAATGAACTCGATTCCCTTGGCGACACGTCGACGCTGGCTGATCCGGCAGTGGTGAACGAGTTAATTGATAATCGTGCGAATAAATAAGCAACGAGCAGTAACTGCTTATTCATTAATGTCTGAAAAGGCCGCCTCACAAGGGCGGCCTTTTCATTTACAATTTTGGCCATAGTCTTTCAAGGCTGTCGATTCATTAATGCAAGGCGCTGTTGCTATGACCAAATCTCCTGATTCCGATATTTTTCTCCAGCAAATGAAGGATGTAAAACCTATCAAGGTGGAAGAAAAGGTTGTACTGGCATCCCCGCAATTGGATAAAACCAATTCCGTTACCCGCCGTAAGGCAGCAACGGCTGAACTGGCGAAAGATAAAAATTTCCTCTCAGGTGAATATATCGAGCCGGTTGATCCGTTATCGATCATCGAGTTCAAGCGCGATGGTGTACAAAATGGTGTTTACCGCAATCTGCGTTTGGGCAAATACCAGATTGATGCGCGTCTGGATTTGCACCATATGACGATTGATCAAGCGCGTAATGCGGTGTTCCAGTTTATAAAGGATTGCATGAGTAACGATATTCGCTGTGCGTTAATTACTCACGGTAAAGGAGAAGGGCGCAATCTCCCGGCGCAACTCAAGAGTTGCATCGCGCATTGGTTGCCGCAATTTTCAGATGTGTTAGCGTTCCATTCTGCGCAGAAACCTCACGGCTGGGTTGGTGCAACCTATGTGCTGCTGCGCAAAAGCGATAAGAAAAAACTGGCAACCTGGGAGATGCACAACAAGCGTTAAAACAACCGGTGATGCTGAATATCTTTCAGTATCCATTCCAGCTGGTTGTCCTTTCCCTGGATCAGTAACTTCCAATCGGGCACAACAAGTTTATCTGGCTGCACGCCGCTGGTCGGTGTTTCCTGAAAACGATATAGACGCTTGGAATACATCAGTGTCCATCCTGAGTTGGGTAATTCAAACGTGTCGGCATCCTGATAACCCACCGGGTTAGCGCCGGTTGGTTCACCTATCAACTGCGCATTCAATAATTGACGGTATTGAACAGCGTTGCTCATCGCCGCTGAAAATGTTTTCGGGCCTATCAATACATACACACCATTGAGCCAGTCAAGATTGTCGACCAGAATTAATGCCCAGGCCAGTTGCAATCCCACAAAAAAATCACCGCCGCCATTATTTCGTAAATCAATAATGATTTTGCGTGTTTCTTTTCTGCTTAGTAATGTTTTCAGGTCGACGGCAAATTCTTGCATGGTATAAAAGTCAGGGTATCGATAAAAATCCAGGTACGCTATGTGGTCATCATTACTCAAATAAAGCGTAAGCCCGTCAATGGAGATTCTGTGCTGGCTAAACTGGGGTGGTGTGGGCTTCGGTATTCGTTCCAGCGCGAGCCGGTTAAATTGCTGTGTCGTAAGACTATTTAAATTAACACTGCGCATTTCTCCAGACAGCAGTTTGAAAGTAAACCGGGTGTGATGGATGCCTTGGCTGATTTTTAGTCCGTGTAAAATTTCTGCAACGACAATTGCATCACTAAAGCGTTGTTTGGCCGAATGGATATTTTCAACTCCCTGTAAAACCGGTTCCAGTAAATGCTGGATCTGGTTGATATCCCGATTTTCAACGGCGATCAGCGTTGCACCCAATAATTCTTTATGGCGTTGGTCAACACCTATAACGCGTAAGTCTGTATCAAACAGGCGCATCTCCAATGGGTAGCGATGGTGTTTTCCCATCCAATAAGCAAATTGCGTATGACCGTCCCCAACCTGCTTCATAAGTCGCATCAGTTCAATAATTAATTCGCTTTCAGTGAGTGAGGGGAGTTGTTGTTTAATGCGGTTTAATTCATTAAGAAAAAAATCGGCGGTGATGCGGTGGTATAAATCAATATGCCGCTGTTCGAGTTCCCGCCGCATAAAATCAAGGTCACGCTTCCAACGTTCTATTTGTGTGTTGCTCAAAAGGCTGGTGGTGCTGGATTGGTTTATATTTGCGTGCAATAAAAAACTGGTGATTGCACTGCAAAGAATAACCATTAACGACAGGGGGATTAGTTTCATCGTGCGCTCCTTGTGATTGGAAGCGCGATTTTGCGTGCGAAAGGTTTATTTTTCGTCCCAAATCATGATTCTGCACTCTGGTTTGAGGTTGATTGAGTGAGCGATTTGCAAAATTGGCTGGGTGTCATTCCTGTGTGCTTTTTAAATGCCGCATTAAATGTGGATTTTGAACTGAACCCGACAGCATAGGCGATATCCAGCAATGTTCCGGATGGGTTGTTTGCCAATGTAACGCAGGCCGCATCCACCCGAAGTTGGTTGATGTATTCAGAAAAATTTTTCTGCGATCCCTGGTTGATTGTCCAGGACAAGGTTTTTTCCTGTATGCCGGTTTCCGTGGAGAGATCGCGCAAGCTGAGCCTGGGTTGCTGGTAGAGTTGGCGATCCCGAATAATGTTGTCCACCTCGATAAATAGTGACAGCGCATCAGTATCTTTTTCCGGCCGGGAGACGTCACTCAGGTATTCGAACTCACTGAATTGATTAAAGAGCTGCGGTTGTCGTATGGCCATGATGATCAAGTAGCTCGTCAACCCGCTGTAAATGCAAATATTGATGAAATACCAACGTTGCAGGCTATCAAGTGCAAGAAAAGGTTGCAGGTTAAGCCTCACCAGATCTTGCAGCATCATGATTAGAACTGAGGCCAGCACACCGGTCATCCAGTGAAGTGAAATATCCGCTGCATCAGCACTCGTTTGCTTGACCACCTTGTGGTAGCGATGAATCAAATGGATGGCGAGCGATAAATAAATAAGCTGGCTAATACTACCCAGCGCAATGACGGCTTGTGGCCAGTGGGTAAATGGCAGTGCAAGGAAAATGGGGGATAAATGTATCGCTAACTGGCGGTGTGTAGGTGGTTTGTTGTAAACCAATTGATTGCAAAACCAATAAAACACAGGGCCAAACCCCAAAAGCAGTGCCGGAGTGACGAGATGCAAATCGCGCGAAATGCCGGTTTCCTCCAATAAATTGAAGGCCATTGATAGCGCAACGAGCGATAACAGTATTTGCAAGCTGCTGATGCGTTGATTGCCATTAACCAGCAATAGTCCAAACAAACAGGCAAATAGATAAATGATGTGAACCAGATTAACCGGATACAGGGTTATCGGGGAAATCAATATATCCATCTGGGGCTCTTCCGTAGTATGAAAAGAGGAGGAATCATAAAGCATCTGCCTTCCTTCTCACTGAATAAGTGTCACTTAGATTATTTTCTAATGGATCTTGTGGTAAAGCTCATCTTTTGATTATCAAAAGAGGATTTTTTTGTTGCACGGCTCAATAATCGATTGTTTTAAAAAGGTTTTTTCATCCCTGCCCTCATCAATATTTATTACATGTAATATTTGATTTATTACATGTGATGACTTAATGTTCGCCTCATGCAGAAAAAAACATCAGCACATTACCAGCGCGAATACCGTAACCGGCTGCGGGAACAGGGGTTCGTGAAAAAAGAGGTGTGGATTCTCCCCGAGAATGCGCGCCGCCTTGCTCTTCATGAGATGGAATTGAGGGTATCTGCCAAGCAGCTTGTTTCCCGTGGGTTTATGCCAGTGAAAGGAGAAAGTCGAATGACCGATGTTGTGAACCGTTGGACCACCCCAAGCCTCTACGATGCACTGAGCAAGTCGGAACTGTTTGCCAGCAAGCGGGCGGAAGTCGAGTTAATTGATGGTGTAGCGCCAGCGCTGCATATCACTATGTATGAATACGGTGACTTACCGTTGTTTGTCACAGTGTCGGGCGAACAAATTGTCGTTGAAGCAACGTTATGGTCATTATCAGAAGTGATTGATCCTGCGTTGTTTAATGAAACGGTTTTACGCACACACAAATATTTTCCGCTATCAACGATCAGCCTGGACAAAATTGATGGCGATGATTGTTACCACATGTTTGGTGCATTGAGTTCTGCATCCAGCTTGCAAGATGTTGTGTTTGAAATTGAGATTCTGGCTTCCAATGTCATTCAGGCAACTGAAGCCTATGCGGACTTTTTATTGAAATAAAACGTTTTTGAAATAACAAATTTTTAATTTAACAGGCTCTTAACGGATATTGCCGAGGTAAAGACTTATGAATATCTGGTCGAAAATGATTACTGCGTTGCGCGGTGGTGTAAATGAAGCGGGTGAAGCAATTGTAGACAGCCAGGCGTTGCGTATTCTTGATCAGGAAGTTCGCGACGCGGGTGAAGAATTGAAACGCTCTAAAGACAGTCTTGCAGAAATCATGGCGCGTCAGAAGCTCGCTGAAGAAAAATGCAAACAATTTCAAAAAAATATCAATGAGCATGAGGGTTATGCTGCAAAGGCGCTGGAAAAAGGTGATGAAAAGCTCGCACTGGAAGTAGCCGAGCGAATAGCTGAATTTGAAAATGGGCTTGCATCTGAAAAAGAAGCTTCGGAAGGTTTTGCGCAAAGTGTCGTTAAATTACGTGCTGCGATTGATCAGGCAGAAAAAAATATCAAGCGTTTGAAACAGCAAGTAGACACGGTCAAAGCCACTGAAAATGTACAGCGCGCACAAGCAGCAGTTGCTGAGCGCCACAGTGGTTCTGATTCAAAAATGCGTACAGCGATGGACTCGCTGGAGCGAATCAAGGAGCGTCAGGCATTAAAGGATGCACAATTTAAAGCAGCAGATGAAATGGCCAAAACCAGTGGTGATGACTCGCTTAAAACAAAACTGGAAGCGGCTGGTATCACTACTAATGGATCATCAGCGGAAGATATCCTTGCACGCATCAAAAACAAAAAAGCGGTTGAATAATTGCCGCCATTAATGGCCTGAAAAACCGGTTCGCGTATTTAATTATGCATTCTGGTCTGGCTGGCTATTATTGGCTTGTGAATGGGCAATAAATAATGAATGAATTTTTACTGACTATATTCAGTTTTCCCACAGTGATTTACACCTTCTTCCTGGGGGTGGCTGTTTTATATTGGATTTGCGCCGCCTTCGGTTTGTTGGAGCTGGAAATACTGGATGCAAATTTGCCTGATGTTGATGGCCATTTGCATGCGCATGCAGAGCACAGCTTTGCTGAAACTTTTGCGGGTATTTTGTTGCGCCTGGGTTTAAACGGTGTACCAGTCACTGTGGTAATTACCTTCATCGCCATCATTGGTTGGTTGATCAGTTATTACCTCAGCTATTTCGAATTGGTGTTATTGGGCTATGGTTGGGTCAGGTTTGTGGTGGGAATTCCCATTTTGGTCTTTTCCTTTTACATCGCCATTTTGGTAACAGCCCAACTGATTAAACCTATACGTAAACTATTTGCAAAAACGGAACAGTTTGTCGAAAAAAAGATTCTTGGCCAAACCGCTATCGTACGATCCTCCGTGGTGAATGCTAACGCAGGTGAAGCCAACTTTGACGATGGCGGTGCGGGTTTGATTGTGAAGGTCAGGGCAATGGGTGAGCAGCAATTCAAACGCGGTGACCGTGTGGTATTGCTGGAATATAGAGCTGAAGAGCATGTTTACAGCGTGATTTCTGAAGCGGAATTTTTGGGTAAAGAAGATCTGGGCATACCCAGTGATAATCGTTAACTATTAAAAGGGTAAAAAGGAGCACAAGAATGTTTGAAGCAGCGATGGCCACACCGGTTTTTACCGTTATTGGTATTGCATTCCTGGTCCTACTGGGCTTGGCAGGATTATTCAAAGCGTTTTATAACAAGGTTGCACAGGGTACGGCCTTGATAGTTAACGACATGAGTTCAACACCCAAAGTGCATTTCACCGGTGCTTTGGTGTGGCCCATTATCCACAAAAAAGAATTGATGAATATATCGTTAATCACGCTGGATGTTGACCGTCGCGGTCGCGATGGGTTGATCTGTAAAGACAATATGCGGGCCGATATCACAGTCGCATTTTATTTGCGCGTAAATGAAACCCCGCAAGATGTATTACGTGTTGCCAAGGCGATCGGCGCCGAGCGCGCATCCGACAAAGAAGCGGTTGATTTGCTTTTTGCAGCCAAATTTTCTGAAGCACTGAAAACAGTCGGCAAGCAAATTGAATTTATCCAGTTGTTTGAAAACCGGTTGGAATTCCGCGAGAAAATTATCGAAGTGATTGGTAATGACTTGAACGGTTATGTGCTGGAAGATGTGGCGATTGACTATATCGAACAAACACCCAAGGCGTCGCTTGACCCAAATAATATTCTGGATGCAGAGGGTATTCGTAAAATTACCGAATTAACCGCTACCCAAAATGTGCGTACCAATATGCTGGAGCGCGACGAAGAACTAGCGATCAAGAAAAAGAATGTCGAAACCACAGAAGCGATGCTGGCACTGGAACGCCAACAGGCCGATGCTGAAGCGCGCCAAAAACGCGAGATAGCTTCAATCCAGGCGCGTGAAGAAGCAGAAACTAAAAAAGTGCAGGAAGAAGAGCGTCGTAAATACGAACAAACGGCGATCCAGGTTGCGCAGGATTTGTCTGTACAAACTGAAAATCAAAAGCGTGAAATTGAAGTGGCAGAGCAAAACCGTTTGCGCGCCGTTGCTATTGAACAGGAAAAAGTTACCCGTGCCCGCGATCTGGAAATTGTCGCGCGTAAACGTGAAGTGGAATTGCAAACCATTGAAGCGGAAAAAGCGATTGAATTGCAGAAAAAAGAAATTGCCAATGTTATTCGCGAGCGTGTAGTCGTTGATAAGACTGTCGCGATTGAAGAAGAGCGCATTAAAGAGGTGCGTGAAGTTTCCGATGCTGACCGCAAGAAACAAGTTCAGGTGTTGGCTGCAGAAGCAGCGGCCGAAGAAGAAAAAGTGAAGCAAGTGAAAGCAGCAGAAGCCGAAGAGCTTTCAGCCAAGCACAAAGCGAGCGAAATTATGACCATGGCGCAAGCCAAACTGGAAGCGTCTGCAAAAGAAGCAGAAGCAATGAAGAAAATGGCCGAAGGCATTCAGGCGGAACGCGCGGCACCTGGTTTGGCCGATGCCAAAGTGCAGGAAGCTAAAGCAACCGCATTGGAAAAAGAAGGTGTGGCAGAAGCCAGCGTAATTCGCGCGAAAGGTACTGCCAACGCAGAAGCCGGTAAGGCAGAAGCAGAAGTGATCACCGCAAAAGGTCATGCAGAAGCCGATGTTATTGCAACGAAAGGTGCTTCAGAAGCGACAGCGAAAAAAGAAGTTGGTTTGGCCGGTGCCGACGTTACACGCGAGCAATTTAAAGCGGAAGCCGATGGTTTGACCGAGAAGTTTGAAGCGATGAATGCCATGAGTGAAAGCGCTCGCTCACATGAAGAATTCCGTATGGGCCTTGAAACATCCTTGAAAGAAACCCTGGCAAGTATTGCGGCAGGCAAGGAAATTGCGAAAGAGAATGCAGAAATTCTGGCCATTGCCTTGCAGAAAGCCCATATCGATATCGTCGGTGGTGAAGCGCAATTCTTTGATAACTTCGCCAAGTCCTTATCGATTGGTAAAGCCATTGATGGCCTCGCCGGCAAGAGCGGCGTGATTCAGGCAGTGTTGGATCGCTTTGTGAATAAACCAACCGTCGCTGCGCCGGTAGTGAAAGAAAAAGAGGAAGATGTTGAGGTTGTTGGTTAACCCGACCCTAACCCTCTCATTAGCAATGTGAGGGAATCAAGTTCCTTCCCCTCGTGGAGGGGGAGGTTAGGATAGGGTCTTGGTTGAAGGTAAAAAGGAACAATCCATGTCGCAAAAAACCGACGCCGCTGCAGAAAGTATTGTCGATAAAGCTGTTGCCGAAGGTGGCGCTTATGAAATTATTCGCAAGCGCTTGCTAGACCAAGGGCAGCTACTCAATCAAAAAGTTCGTGAATTGAATGATGCTCGCCTCGCTGAATTTGGCAGTTCAGCGATGGTTGCAACAGCGCGCGTGCGTGTGCGCACTGAAAATAATTGCATCCCGCGCGACATAGTGCAGGTCGGTGATTACCTGTTATTTGGTTACAACGTCTTTCTGGGTTTGAAAAAAGAAACCAAAGTGGAAGATGTTTTTTCACTGTTTATTAAAAAAGATACTGAAGCCGGTGTTGAATTGGAGCCGGTGAGTTTTGCCGATACTTTTTTAGCGGAACAAAGCTTTGTTAATGATTTTGAGGAGCTGTACCGCTATTACAAAGATACACGCATCGTTGAGTTAACGATTAATAATGGAAAATTGCTTGCTGGTTTCCAGATAGGTGAGCGGCTGGATGACATTCGTGTATTCCGCTGGTCGCTATCCCCTGATGGTAAGACGGTAAAATACATTGATAATCGCGGCGAGCGCGATATCCAGTTGCCTCCTGCGTTTGATTTCGAATGGGTCTCTGCAACCCGCGAAAACGCAGTGCATGGTCGCCACCCACATTTAAATATTCTCGATAAGGTTTTTGTTGAAACCGTTGGTGGTGACCTCACCATAAAAATTGAAAATAATACCGAAGATGGCTTGGGTATTTATCGTGAAGCGGTTGAAGACAAAACCCAATCGCTGGATGATGCCAGTGTTTTTTATGCGGAGGTAGGCAATTTAATTTTGCTGAAAATCCGTCCTTATCGCGAGGAAAATTTCCGCCACCTGATTTACAACACACTCACCCAAAGTGTTTTGCGCATCGATAAAATTGGCCAAAGTTGCGTGCAGCTCCCGGAAAACCACGGCATTATTTTCCCGGGTGGTTATTACCTTAATACCGGCGAATACAAAACCTTTGAAGAAGACAACAGTGCGTTTCGCTTCAAACGTATGATTCGCTCACCCAATGGTGAAGATGTACTTTACGTGTTCTACGAACCTGCTATCGGCATGGTATCGCTGCTTGCCTACAACATTATCGAGAAAAAATTACAGAACCCGATTTTCGGCAGTGGTTATGCGCTGGCAGATAACGGTGAAATTGTTATTTTTTCCGCGGAGGCAGAGCCAACACGTGTTCATCCCATGCAGATATGGGAGACGCCTTACGTAAGTGCCGAATTTGCCAGCAAGGCACCTGCGCGCCAGAATTTTTATGGTCGTATTGGCAACAATGAATTGGTACGGGGCATTTCCGATTTTTATAGCATCGGTCGCATTATCAATAATCAGGCTGTCTCGGTAAGGCTTTATGAAGAGCTAAGTCAGGCAGCGCGAAAAGTATTCGATACCTTTTATTGGTTAAGTGAAACCGATGTGCAGGCGATTGCCGCTGTACTGAAAGACATTTCTGCTACCGCTGAATTGGTTATCGATGAATTTGAAAAAGTAGAATCCATTCGCCAGCAATCGGCAAAAGCCATGCAAGAAGCAGAGCAGGCG
>DATJLF010000028.1:0-2498 GCA_035490715.1 Cellvibrio sp. | reverse complement strand
TGTCCGCCTGCGGTGTAGCTGTAGGTTTCCTGTTTATCGTCCTTGCTGTAATGCACAGAAACCACTTGCCCCATGACATCGTAAGCGGTGGTGATGGTGTCACCGTTGAAGTCGGTATGGGTTTGCAGGCGCGGGCTGGTTCAGTTCTACTGGCGCAAATCCCTCCTTGCTGCAACAGTCACCGCAACTTCCTAATATCGAAAACACTTTGCAATTTATCCATCACATCGCAGTAGACGTCAGAAGATAAATTATTGATAAGGTAGCCATCATCCGAATCAAAGTGGCATGCAAAGTACTTTAAAATTAAACTGTAAACCGCGTAAAGTCTCGCAATAGTTAAAGGCCGACACGTTTCTTCTAATAACCGGTAATGCATAGCATTAGCAATATTATAAAAATCATCCAATTCATCGAAATCTAGATGTCCATTTTCATGTAAATAGAATATTAAGGTACCTTCCTTACCAGAGAGATTATCAATCAACCATTCATCATAACTTTTCATTTTAAAAATCTCTTATAACAATTTTTTAATTGACCGCCCATATCCGCTAGCAGTCTTATCATGATTTAAACTTCCATCAAGATTGATTGCTTTAATGAAATTCCCGTTTTTATCAAAAACCTCTAAGTGATCTTTATGCAAATTATCTAAGTAAAAATAATCACCTTTTGATATCCCTGCCGAATCACTTGTGGCTTTGTAAATGGACTGTCCTTGAAAACGCTTACTTGTTTTAGCTGCTGAATTTTTAATTCCAACCCCAAAAGCAGTATCAAAAAATTCTGCCATGTTATTAACTGATATAACACAGTCTTTACCAGCATTATGAACAAGCACGCCAGCATTACCAATATAATACGTGTGCGTGTCCGACACCGTAAAATTGTACACAGAAGTATATTGGCGCCCGCTAGAAATATTGACAATTGGCAAATATCCTCTGAACAAAGAGACAGCCTGGTTTATTGATAGCTCAGATGCATTCTTCCATATTCCATCAATAAAAAATGAATGATTAGGAGTCGAAAGAAAAAATTCTCCTCCTTGAATTTCAATATTAATCAATTCATATTCAGCCTCATTTTGAATCAGATGAATAACTTTTTGATATACTTGCTTACTAGTTTTCTCATCAAAGGAAAGAACATAATCACCAATAGATATATTTTCTATTGGCACCAGCCCTTTATTCGTATGTATCAACGTGCCCGCAACAAAGCTGTTTTTCACACAAGGAATGATTAGATCCTTTCCAGTGTTAAATTTATACTTTGAAGCCATGCTTCTTGCCAATGAACTATTTGGAATCCGGCTTAGCAAGAGGCCCATCCCAAATTGACTTGCAGAAAACTCTCCTTCACCTGTCGCAATTTGGAAAACATCATAAGCACCTTGCGCAACGGTCACCAAATTCGCCATGACATTTACGGCGGTCATTAATGATCCAATCGAGAAGTTTCCACTGGGGTCGGTATAGCTCGCCGGATTGGCATTTGCATACAGATACTTATGCAACGTTATCGGATCAGAATTATTTCCCTGCCATGTATCGTATTGCGTAAACCGACCAATATTTTGATCGTAATAACGCGCCCTCAAATAATACTGATTCAAACTGCTATCAAACTGCTCACCCGTAAACAAATAATTATTTTCCGTTGCACCCGTCTGGTTTTGAATTTCACCGAAGGCTTCGTAAGAGTAACTGTCGGTTAATGTACCTGTGCTGTTGCTGAGGTGACGTGTAGAACCCAGACCATCGTAATGATAGAAGCTGGTTGTGCTTTCGCGATGCTGAGTAATTAAGTCGTGACCGTAGGCGTATTGCACGGTGGTCGAGTTGTTTTCAACTTCCTCCAACACCTGTGCGTAATCACGGTTTGAATCAACAATGTAATGGGTGGTGATTCCATTTTCGGTTTTACTGTTTCGAATGCCAGTCGCGCTGTAGGTGTAGGTTGTTGTGTTGCCTTTTTCGGTAACGCTGGCGAGTTTGTTTTTTGAATCCCACACATAGGTTTTGGTATTCGCATCCAGTGTTTCACTGAGCGTGTTGCCGTTGTTGTCGTATTGATACGTTGTGCCACCGGTTTGGGTAAGGCGATCATTGTTGTCGTAGGTATACGCAGTTTGCACACCATTTACTGTTTCGTAGGTGCGGTTGCCTGCCCAGTCGTATTCGTAGCTGGCTGCGTAATTACCGTTAACGGCATCGGTGATGGTTTCTCCAGTGAGGCGATAGAGATCATCGTATTGGTATTGCGTGAAACGACCATTCTGTTCGGTGATGGTTTCGCGCCGGCCAGTCGCATCCAGCCCGTAGGTGTAACTGCTGACAATCTCATTCGCAGCATTGCGTGTAGTGAGGTTGGTGAGCTGGTTGATGCTGTTGTAGGTGTAAGTCGTCACCAATCCATTCGGATAGCGGAGCGTTTCCAGATTGCCTACGGCATCGTAACCATAAGTCGTTGTGCCATTCGCATCAATGACG
>DATJLF010000027.1:0-43321 GCA_035490715.1 Cellvibrio sp. | reverse complement strand
GACATTGGCTACTGCTCTTCTCACTCTTATGTTGCCACGCGTTTTTTCCCGCTTTGGATACTCACGCGTTTTTGCTTTTGGAGCAGCTATGGGAGCGTTGGGTAGTCTGGGCGCTGCGCTCGGTATTTGGTTGGAGTCTTTCTTTATATTCTGTGGTGCCGGCCTCTTAATGGGTATCTTCCAGGCGTCAGCCTTGTATTATCGTTTTGCTGCGGCTGATTCCGTGCCTGCCCAGCAGCAGAAATCCACGGCTATCGCATGGGTGTTAAATGGAGGAATTCTTGCGGCATTGATAGGGCCGATAATTGCCAGTAATACGTTGCATTGGTTTTCTGTCGATTATCTTGGTTCATATGTTGCTGTGGCGATTATTGTGGCGTTAGCGTTACCGGTGACCAGATTGATGAGCTTGCCGGGTCGGCAGGAAATACCGGTAACTGAAGTTTTGTTATCAACCCTCATCGCGTATCCATCTGCCAAGGCAGCCATGCTTTTTTGTGCTGGAAGTTACGCGATGATGATGCTGGTAATGCTTGCCAGCCCATTGGCCATGGATCATTGTGGTTATTCTGCTGAGGATGCAGCGAGTGTCATCCAATGGCATTTGCTAGGCATGTTTGCTCCCTCTCTATTAACTGGAAAGCTGATTGCTCGTTGGGGAGCATTACCCATCGCGGGTGTGGGGGCAGTAATTTTGATTGGTGGGTGCCTGGTGGCTTTGGTGGGAGTTCAATTGGACTATTTTCACTGGGCATTGCTACTAGTGGGTGTTGGCTGGAATTTTATGTACATGGGCGGAAGTACTGTGATAGCGCAGGTTAGTGATGTACCCATCAGGATCAAGTTACAGGCGCTGAATGAATTTATCACTTTCGTCGTGATGACCTTGACTGCTGGCACCACCGGTTGGTTATTTGAGCAATTGGAGTGGGGTGGGGTACTGATTTTGGCCGCCGGATTTATCGGCATAATGACTATATTTGTGATTTTTGAGCGCTGGCAGTGGAACAAGAAGATAACGATGTAATCTCAGGCCTGATATTATTCAGCCGCATTGATTCCATTTTCAGTGCATCACGACAATAAGTATTCCAAAGACCTGTAAGCATTTATGTACCATGACTTTTTTGGTTTAAAAGAACCTGCCTTTTCCATTGCCGTAAACCCACGCTACCTCTTTATGAGTGACCAGCATCGGGAGGCATTGGCACATTTACTGTACGGGATTCAGAACGGCGGTTTCGTGATGCTCACCGGCGAGGTGGGTACTGGTAAAACGACCATGATTCGCTGTCTGTTGGAACAGCTACCTGCCAATACGGATATCGCCATTATTCTCAACCCGATGGCCAGTGCCCCCGAGTTACTATCGACGATCTGCGATGAGTTAGGGGTAGGGTATATTGCCGATGACCTGACTGTAAAAGTGCTTACCGATGCATTGAACCAGTTTTTGTTAGATAACCATCGCAAAGGGCGTAAAACGGTTTTGCTGATTGATGAGGCGCAACTCTTAAAAGTACCCGTGCTGGAGCAAATCCGTTTGCTTACCAATTTGGAAACTACCACAGAAAAATTGCTGCAAATTATGTTGGTAGGCCAACCGGAGTTAAAGAAATTATTAGCACGACCCGCATTGCGGCAGTTATCACAGCGTATTACCGCGCGCTTTCATCTCGAGGCGCTCAGTCTCATTGAAACAAAAGCTTATATCTACCACCGGTTAAAAATTGCCGGCTTGCCGGATCATCAGGCTCCTTTCAGCGATGCAATTGTAAAGAAAATCCATGAATTCAGTGGAGGTATTCCCCGTTTAATCAATGTCATCTGCGAACGGCTATTGTTGGGCGCCTATGCACAAAATCGCCACCAGGTGGACAGGCAAATTTTTGCCGAAGCAGTAAAGGAAGTTGCAGGTACGGCAACCCAGCAAGAAGTAAAAGAAGCTGCGGCGACCCGGACGTCCTGGCACGCGGTGTTCGTTGGTATTGTTGCAGTTGTAATGTTGGCGGTTTGGTTTTTAGTGCCTGATCAACCGGAAAAATCAACTAATATCGCCACTGCGAAGGCTAATCTGGATGCCAGCCTCGTGGCATCAGGGAATGTGTTGGATGCAAGACGTTTTGTATCCAGTGCATCGTCGGTATCATCCAACCCTGAAATCAAACCTGCTGCTACCAATTCGCTGTCAATTGTGTCCACGCGTGATCAAGTCGTCGCACAATTATCACTTTTTAAATTCGCCGGGCTAAATGCAGTTGACAAAACCAATCCTTGTATTTCGCTCAATAAGTCAACCTATGAATGTGCCAAAACGAACCTGGGTTCCTGGGATGAGTTAAAGGAGTTGAATCGTCCCGGTGTTATGACATTATCGACCGCAGATAAAAAATGGGTCTACGCATTATTGATAGGGCTTTCAGAAAATCACGCGCTATTCCTTGTTGATGGTGCCGAAAAGATTGTTCCATGGAACGAATTGGTTTCGCAGTGGAATGGAGATTATTTATATGTCTGGTCTCGGCCGGAAGGGTTTGAGGGTAGCCTACAATTAGGTGATCGTAGCGAGTTGGTCACCTGGATTGCGGAGCAGTTTGCCAAGCTGGATCAACAGCCAGCACCGTTGACGCGACAATTTTTTACTGATCGTTTGCAAAAGCGTGTTGAATTATTTCAATCCAATAATGGAATTTTGCCGGATGGTATTTTCAACGAGCAAACGTTGCGTCGATTGAATGAAGCTTTGGGAATGGATAAACCATTAGCAGAATTAAATGAACAAAAAATCCAACAACACATCGAGGCAAAAGGGCTGTAGTTTATGTCATTAATATTGGATGCCTTGAACCGTGCTGATAATGAGCGCAAAAATCAGGATGTAGTACCTGGTATTAGTACAGTGCATTCATCACCGGTTATAGTGCTGGAGGAGAAATCAACCAATAAAAATACCCTTTACGTCGCTATTTCCATTTCGGTGATCGCATTGGTGGCCAGTGTTTATTGGTTTACTTCTAAACCTTATGAAAAAAATAATTCTGCGGTGGTTGAAACTCAAAAGGTGCAACAGCCTGCACTGGTTGCTGCCGATGTTGCAACGAGTACACCGGTAGAGCTGTCACCCGAACAACAAAAAGTTGAAGCTGGTAGTGTTTCTCCGTCATTGGTTGAAGAAAAAAAATCTACAGAGTCGGTAATTGCACCCCGACCAACCGCCATTGTGGAGCAACTTTATTCTGCGCCAACGACGCAAGCAATAGCCGCCGATCCAAAAGTAAATGAACTATATTCTGCTGAAGAACCGGTGGCGAAGTCCGAATCAATTGAAGACCCTTTTACATCACCGCCGTCGCGTATTACCGATTTATCAATGGGTAGGGCTTCAACAGAAACAGTTCCTACTCGTACATTTGCCAGTATTATCAATGTGCAGGACTTTAATGAATTGCCATGGAATACTAAGCAGCAAATTCCCACAATTAGTTACCAACGACATAATTTTTTAGCCGGCGGTGTTAGTAGCGTTGTTATCAATGGCCAAACATTAGGTGAAGGCAATATTGCAGCGTCCAGTCAACTTATTGTGCAGGAAATATTTGAAGATGGTGTTGTACTTAAACGAGGAAATGTTGTATTTAAATTACGTGCATTGAATGGTTGGATAAATATGTAGTAAATCGCAACAAAAAATAAAGGAGCCAATTGACTCCTTTATTTGCGACAATGTTATAAGCAATCAACCCTCCATTTTGGATTGTAGATAATTTTGAATACCTACTTTATCAATGAGAGATAATTGGGTTTCCAGCCAATCGACGTGTTCTTCTTCCGATTCCAGAATGCTTTTGAGTAAATCGCGGCTAATGAAATCTCGCACACCTTCACAAATTAAAATTCCATCGCGTAGGTCCGGAATAGCCTTTAATTCCAATTTCAAATCACATTCCAACATCTCCTTTGTATCTTCACCAATATGAAGTTTTCCTAAATCCTGCAAATTGGGCAAACCCTCCAGAAATAAAATACGTTCGATCAATGTATCTGCATGTTTCATCTCATCGATTGACTCATGATACTCATGATCTGCCAGCTCTTTCAGTCCCCAGTCTTTATACATACGGGAATGTAGAAAATACTGATTAATTGCTACCAGCTCATTGCCTAATACTTTATTCAAAACGGCTATAACTTGTGGATCACCTTTCATGGCACTCTCCTTTATAAAGAATATAAATAGAAAGAGTCTGATCCTCAAATACAGCCGGTGTCAAGGGAAAATAATTTATAAGTATTTGATACGGAAGGGAAAAATACTAAAAATAAAAATGATTTAGATTGTTGTTTGAATTGTTTTATCAAGCCACTGCATAAAATTGCGGTAATCCATTGATTGGTGGCATTTTGTTCAAGGCTTCGTCCAGCAATTCGCGGGTCATTAATGAGCATTTACCACATTGACTGGCAACACCCAACGCTTTACGCAACTGGCCAAGAGAACTCGCGCCATTATGAATCGCAGCTTTGATTTGACGATCAGTGATACCTTTGCAAACACATACATACATACAATGAGACCCGAAATAGGAAATTGCTGATCAAAACATCAACAATAAAAATGTAATGTGAATGATAACGTATGTCAATAAAGGATGAGATAAATTCGTGTTTGAAATGATCTTTTATTCGTTAATATAACTTGTTCTATTGTTGATGATAAATGCGCCAATCTTTTTATCATAGCGGGAGTCTTTGCAAGCTTATATAGAAAATTAATGGGATTCCCTTCTTCGCCTGTGTATGATAGCGGCGCACTATCGATAAATACCTCCCGATCAATAACCCGCCATTAAATGTTCATACAAATTGAACAGACATTAGCGGTTTGGGCTGGCAATTTATTCCCACCAGTTGACCTATCAACCTTCAGGAGCATTGTTATGGGCGTATTAGTAGGTAAAAAAGCACCGGATTTTACTGCAGCCGCAGTATTGGCAAGCGGTGAGATCGTAGACGGTTACAATTTTGCAGCTGCAACCAAAGGTAAAAAAGCAGTTGTTTTCTTCTATCCTTTGGACTTCACTTTCGTGTGTCCGTCGGAGCTACTGGCATTTGATCATCGTGTAGAAGAATTCAAAAAGCGCAATGTAGAAGTCATTGGAGTATCTATTGATTCACAGTTCACCCACAATGCATGGCGAAATACTCCGGTTAATGAAGGTGGTATTGGTCCGGTTAAATACACATTGGTGGCTGATGTAAAGCATGAAATTGCCAAGGCTTACGATGTAGAATCCCCGGATGGTGTGGCTTTCCGTGGTACTTTCATCATTGATGAGGCGGGCGTTGTTCGCTCACAAATCGTTAATGATTTGCCTATCGGTCGCAATATCGATGAAACCATTCGTACTGTTGATGCATTGATATTTCATGAGCAGCACGGTGAAGTTTGTCCCGCTGGCTGGAAGGACGGCGACAAAGGTATGGATGCGTCACCTGCAGGTGTTGCTAAATACCTGTCCGAGCACGCTGACAAACTCTAAGTTTTACTTTTATAAGTGAGTCTTGTAAAAAGCCCGGCCTGACCGGGCTTTTTATTTTTCTGGATGCTGCTATGTCAAAAAAGATAGATCTTCATTCTAGCTGGTTGAGTCATCTTGCTGGTGAATTCGAACAGCCTTACATGCGGGAACTGAGAGCTTTTTTGGTTGCTGAGAAACAGCAAGGAAAGATCATCTATCCTGCATCAAAAAATATATTTAATGCATTTAATAGTACACCTCTTGATGAAGTTAAAGTCGTCATCCTTGGGCAGGATCCATATCATGGCCCAAATCAGGCGCACGGTCTTTGCTTTTCGGTGCAACCTGGTGTGCCTGCCCCGCCATCACTACAGAATATGTTTAAAGAATTGCATCGTGATATCGGGATGGAAATACCTCGGCATGGCTGCCTTCAGCCTTGGGCTAATCAAGGTGTGTTGTTGCTGAATGCTACTTTGACTGTTGAGCAGGGAAGAGCCGGTTCTCATCAAGGTAAAGGATGGGAGATCTTTACTGATAAAGCTATCCAGTTGGTGAATGACCAATGCCTAGGCGTCGTATTTTTACTTTGGGGGAGTTTTGCCCAAAAAAAATCTACCTATATTGATTCACAAAGGCATCTTATTCTGAGGGCGCCCCATCCATCCCCATTGTCTGCACACCGAGGTTTCATTGGTTGTGGTCACTTTTCAAAAACAAATCAGTATTTGCAAAAGCTCAATAAATCACCAATAGATTGGAGTCTTTTGTAAGTCTTTGGAAAATAAAAACTTATTATTTTTTTGACTATAAGGTAGGTGTTGGATTTTCTGCCAACCTTTACACTTTATTCGTTTTTCAAATAATTGACAGCGCTGTCACATAGTAGTAGTTTTGTGCGCAATTCGCATGGGGTGGATGTGAGATAAGTCTCATCACTTCATTTGTGGTTTGTTTATTAATAAAAAAATCCTGATTTTCCTTTTACATTTTAAAACCTGTTCTAGAGTAACAAATCAAAAATGGCTGGAACAATAAAGAATTCGCTTTCATTCCGAGGGCGAAAATGTCTGAACACTTTGGTTCTATAGCTAGGCTTCAGGCATGTGTGTACCGGAAAATAATTCCTGACGATAATAAAGGAGAGCTCCATGTACAAAACTATAAGCTTCAAGAAAAAACTTTTGGCAACAGCTGTTGCATCAGCAGCGGTGACAGCTAGCTTCAGCGGCATGACTTACGCTCAAGACGGCTCAGTTGAAGAGGTAATGGTTACAGGTATTCGTGCGTCAATGGAGCGCGCGATGGATGTAAAACGTAATACACCTGGCGTGGTTGATGCAATCTCTGCCGAGGATATCGGTAAGATGCCGGACGCGAACTTGGCAGAATCTATGCAGCGTATCGCTGGTGTGTCAATCACTCGTACAAACGGGGAAGGTGCACGTGTAACCGTTCGTGGTATCGACCCTTCAATGAATATGGTGACCTTAAACGGTCGTAATATGCCTGCCGTAACCAACGACGGTGGTATTGGCGACCGGGCAAGTCGTGCATTTGATTTCGCGTCCCTGGCTTCGGAAAGCTTTAATGGTGTTGATGTTTATAAAACCAGTAAAGCTAATATTTCTGGTGGCGGTTTAGGCGCAAGCATTAATTTGAAGACTGTTCGCCCTCTTGATGTGAGTGAAACCAAGGCATCGGTTGCAGTTAAAGCTGTACAAGATTCGACAGTATATAGAAGTGATACTGGCCGCCCCTTTACTCCGGAAGTTTCAGGGATATACAGTTGGGCAAATGAAGATGAAACCTTCGGTGTCTCTATTACTGGTGCATATCAGGAGCGCGATAATGTTCGCTCGAATGCATTTGTAAATAACTGGCAGATGCGCACAGTGAGTGCAAATGGTGTACACGGCGCTACTCCCGCGACTGCAGTAATCACTAACCCATTGCCTGCTGGCTCACTGTATGCAATTCCAACAGATTTGCGTTACTCCTTAGAAGATAACCATCGTGAGCGCACAAACGGATTGTTAACTTTCCAATTCCGTCCAGTGGAAAATGTCACTGCTACTTTAGATCACCTTTACACTGAGTATGATCTGCAGGCTGATCGTTCACAGCAATCCACTTGGTACAACGAAAGTGCGATCAGTGCAATGACTTTTGATCAAGGCCAAGAAGTCGCTACTCCCGTTTTATATTCCGAAACTTACACAACTGCTGCTGGTAAAGACGTTTCTTTTGCTCAGCAGAAATATGACAGCAACAGCGTAACTGAATCTACAGCATTAAATGTGGTTTGGAATGTTACCGAAGCTTTTTCGCTTGCTCTGGATTATCACGATTCAAAAGCAAAAAATTACACGTCTCAAACTGAACTCGGTTTGAACGCCAACGTAGTTACAGGTGAATACTCTGATTGGAGAGGGGATTTGCCAGTTATGGGTATTAGCTTCGATGACTCTCGTCTTGATAAGGCTAATAACAATGATGTTTTAGATGGCGGTGACGTAAGTGCTGCTATGGGTTCTTCAAGTTGGGATAGACAAGAGACTGGTATCGAGCAGTTAAAGTTAGACGGATCTCTGGATATCGGTGAGCTTGCTTTCTTCTCTGAAAGCAAATTGCAGTTCGGTGTTGATGATCGTACCGATTCTAACCAGGCTATAGTTAATAATGGTACTAGTCCACGTATTACTATGGGTAACTGGGGTGGTGTAGATCCTGATACCTTTGGGCCCGATTGGTCATCTTACTTCTCACCTCGTAATTTTGGTGATGCATTCCCAAGTTTTGACTCAACTACCAAGGATCCGAAGTTCCTAAGTTATGGACTTGATGGTGACATCAATAAAATTATTCAGAATCTGGAGTGGGTATATGCACGTGGTCTGAGTAATCCGGCTATTGCGGCTAACTTTAAAGATTTCCCGAACGGAAAAATTCAGCCGAATGGTGTAATTTCTTTGGATCGCACCGTTACTGAAGAAGTAACTGGTTTTTATGTGTCGTTCCAAGGTGGATTTCAAATTGCTGGTCTTGACTCAAGTTTGAATATTGGTCTTCGTCACGAAGAAACTGATCTGACGTCAGTTGCTGTAGTCACAGTGCCTGTTAACCAAAGTTGGGACGGTGACAACGATTGGTCTTTAGTATTTGATTCGACTGAACCTGCGCAAGTCTTCCGCGTTACCAACAATTACGACAACTTCTTGCCAAATATCGACTTTGATATTGAATTGAACGAGTCATTGAAGTTGCGCGCTTCTTTTAGTGAGACTATTGCTCGTCCTGGGTATGGAAGCCTTTCTGCAGGCACGAATGTTAGTGATCAATATCAAAAGCAAGCTACTCGCGGTAACCCTTTGTTGACTCCATTGGAATCACAAAACTTCGACGTATCAGTTGAGTGGTACTACGATGATGCAAGCTATGTAACTGCTGCGCTATTCCAAAAGAAAGTATCTGATTTTATTGGTACAACTGTCGCTGATGAGACCGTATTTGGTTTGCTGGATTCTCGTACTGGTCCACGTTTCCAAGCTGCTATGGCTGAGATTACTGCTCGTCGAAATGCAAATACCAATAATCGTGACGGTACTTTGTGGGATACCACAAAAGAAGCTCACCAGCATGACATGATGTTGATATTAGCAGGTTTGGACCCGACTGTTGAGTCGACTTCATTGCTGGGGGCAAGCCCTGATCCTATACAAGTTTGGGATGTGTCTTTGCCATCTAACTTCCGCGATGACACCATTAATGGTATTGAATTATCGGCTCAACATTGGTTCGGTGATTCTGGTTTCGGAGTTCAGGCTAACTACACGATGGTTGATTCTGATTTGGAAGTTGATAATTCCAGTCAGATTGAGCAGTTTGCGATGCTTGGCGTGAGTGATACAGCCAATATTTCCGCATTCTTTGATCGTGATGGTTTACAGGCTCGTATCGCATACAACTGGCGTGATGAGTATCTTTCGAGTCTGATTCAAGGCGGTAATAATGCGCCTGGTTATGTTGAGGAGTATTCTCAAATTGATGTGTCTGTAAGCTACGACATTAGTGAGAACATCACCGTGTCAGCGGAAGGGCTTAACATCACTGGTGAGGACTCGCGTCTACATGGTCGTTCGGATAATCAGATGTTTACGTTGGAAGATTTGGGTTCTCGTTACCAAGTTGGCGTACGTTATACTTTCTAATATGTAATTTTGTTGGTGTATCGTTAAAGCCGCTGGAAACAGCGGCTTTTTTATTGCAATGAGTTTAGGTGTTTCTGTTCTGCTGAGGTTTGGAGATATGGGTATGAACATTAAAGAGCTATTAATTCAATGGAATCAGCGTAAGTGGGAAGAGAAGAATCGCATGATGTATGCCGAAAAAGGAAGCTCTAACCAATGGCCTTGGTATAACGAAGACTTGGATCCGGATATTTTGATTTACATAAAGGAAAGTGGACTGAATAATGCAAAAATTCTGGATCTTGGAACCTGCAGTGGTTCTCAGGCGATTGCGTTGGCAAAACTTGGTTTTGATGTTGTTGGTACGGATATTTCTGAAACAGCATTGAAAAAAGCGGTAATTGCAAAAGAGCGAGAGATTGGTTTATCAGTTAACTTTTTGTTGGATGATATAACACAGTCAAATTTACCAGATGCAAATTTTGATCTAATACTTGATCGTGGTTGTTTTCACTCCATTTGTTGTTTTGCCGGAGTTGAGTATGTAAAAAATGTTCAGAGAATATTAAAGCCTGGCGGAATTTTGCTTTTAAAGACGATGAGCGCTAAAGAGACAAGATTTGTGGAGTACAATCAAATTGGATCTCAAAAAATACCGATGCCTTATCATTTTGAAGAGGATCAGCTACGCAAAGCGCTTGGAGACTTTTTCAATATAGTAAGTATTAAAGAAAGTTTTTTTTACAGTGCTGTCGTTAATCCGCCGGCAAAGGCGTATTTATCCATTATTCAAAAAAATGAAATGACCGCTTGATAAGAATATTTTAGATTCTGCTATTTTCCCCATCTGTTTCGATGGGGAAAAATATTTACCGTACAATCCTGTCAATTTTTGCCAATTCTTCCGCGCTAAATTCCAGATTATCCAGCGCAGCAACTGAGTCATCAATTTGAGAGGGTCTGCTTGCGCCTATCAAACAAGTAGTAACTGCCGGGTTGTTTAATGTCCATGCGATAGCCATTTGTGCAAGAGACTGTCCTCGTGCCTCGGCGATTGTGTTAAGTTTTTGAACTTTTTGAATTTTTTCCGGAGTGATGTCTTTGTTATTCAAGTAAATCAATTCTGGGCGTGCCGCACGTGAATCTGTTGGAATACCGTTCAAATATTTATTGGTCAATACGCCCTGCGCCAACGGTGAAAATACAATCGAACCAACACCTTCTTCCAGTAAAACATCGGTTAAACCGTTTTCAATCCAGCGGTCAAATAAATTGTAGCGCGGTTGGTGAATTACTAGTGGGGTTCCTAGCTCACGTAGAATTCTTATAGCTTCTTTAGTTTGTGTAGGTTGGTAGTTGGAAATTCCAACGTAAAGTGCGCGACCAGATCGTACGATAAAATCCAGTGCTTGCATGGTTTCTTCCAGCGGAGTTTCGGAGTCCATGCAATGGTGATAAAAAATATCAAAATATTCCAAGCCTGTGCGCTTCAAACTTTGATCGCAGCTACTAACCAAGTACTTTCGTGACCCACCTACACCATAAGGTCCTGGCCACATGTCATAGCCCGCCTTGCTTGAAATAATCAATTCATCGCGGTATCGCAAAAAATCTTGCGCAAAAATATTTCCAAATGTTTGCTCTGCTGATCCGTAATTCGGGCCGTAATTGTTGGCAAGATCAAAATGGGTAATACCCACATCAAATGCCCGACGCATCATCGCTCGTGCGTTTGATTGCGTGTCCACTGCACCAAAATTCTGCCATAGACCAAGAGACAAGCGTGGCAAGCGCAAGCCACTTCTACCGCAGCGTTGATATTTCATGGCTTTATAACGTTCGGAGTTTGCAACGTAGAGTGGATTAGGTTCGTGGGTAATCATTGATAATCCTATATGGGGGTAGATGAAGTGCGGCTTGATCCTGTTATTAGGAACTATTCATTTTTATGAGATGCTATTTTAGCCGAAAGTCTTTAGTTGAAAATCTATGGCGAATGTAAAGAAAAGTAGCCCTGCGTTAAAGCAGGGCAGGATGCGATCAATGCTTATGATGATGCTTTTCTTTTTTCTCTTTTCCTTTCCCGTGATGCTTGTGATCATGGTGATGCTCATGTTCGTCTTCATAACTGTTATATTCAGCGGATCTTATAAAATAAACCGGCCGGCCACAGGCATGATATTTATTGCAGTGTTTGTCCCAGTGTTTTGCGTGCCCCGGTGGTACATGTAAATAAACAGGTTGATACCTTGCGTATTTTGATTCCTTCACTACTACCATAGGTTGTTCATAATAAACATCGGGGTGTGAATCGTTGCCTAGTTCAACACGCCCATAGACACCCGGTGCTACTTCTTTTTCCAAAATTACTTTAATGCCTAAATCACCGGCGTGGCCTGCGTATGTTGTGCACAATCCGATGATCAGTAATAAATAGTTCATATGCTTTTTCATGTTATGCCTCATATGGTTGATGGTTATTGGAGGATAGTAAAGCTGCAAACTGAATATGAGCTTTACACCCAATCTGCTGAATGTTTTAAAAGTAGCAGTCCCCAAATTGCTAAAATGCAAAGATTGCCTGCCATAAATGCCCAAAGTCGATGGATGACATTGTTGTAAGTGAGATGTATCCAGCTATGAACTAATCGGGAGGTGACAAATCCCCAAGCAAAAAGAATCATCGTGGTCGATTCGACGTCCATAGCAATAGCGATGGTTCCGGCGATATAAAACAACGTAGGGGCTTCAAACAAGTTGCTGTAATTGCGCGCCGCTTGAACCATGTCTGTAGGCATCTCACCCGTACTGGTTCGAAATTGACTGATTTTTACCTGGCCGGACTTAACGGCTTTCACGCGTAAAAACAAAAGACGAAAAGCGACGCTGAACGTAAGTAATACCATCGCAAACATTGCATACAGCATGAATTGCTCCTCGATCAGTGGATTTTTTATCACCTATAGATTAGACGACAAGCCATTAAAGGTCTGTGGGACATTCCCGTTTTGAGGCCCTATAATGGCGACCTTTTCCAGTGGGTAACCACTTGAACTTGATCCCAAACCGATTACCACAGGATAACTTCATGATTATCAAGCCAAAAGTTCGCGGTTTTATTTGTACCAACGCGCATCCACAGGGTTGTGCTGCCAATGTTCAAGAGCAAATCGCTTTCACCAAAGCCAAGGGGCCCATTACCGACGCGCCCAAAAAAGTGCTGGTACTTGGATGTTCTACCGGTTTTGGTCTGGCCTCTCGTATCACTGCAGCATTTGGTGGCGGGGCTGATACTTTAGGGGTCTGTTTTGAAAAGGAACCGACAGAGGCTAAAACAGCAACGGCGGGTTACTACAACACTTCCGCATTTCATGATGCTGCAAAGGCGGCCGGTTTGTATGCCGAAACAATTAATGGCGATGCTTTTTCTGATGCATGCAAGGAAAAAGTAATTGAGACTCTCAAAAATAGTATCGGCAAAGTTGACTTGGTAATTTATAGCCTTGCTTCTCCACGTCGTACCGATCCAAAAACCGGTGAGGTTTATAATTCGGTTCTGAAACCAATCGGTAAGGTTTATACCTCTAAAAATTTGAACACGGACACGTTAAAAATTACTGACGTAACCATCGAACCCGCTTCTGACGAAGAAATTGCCAATACTGTTAAGGTGATGGGTGGGGAAGATTGGGAAATGTGGATAGATGCTTTAAAAGCAGCAGATTTACTGACAGATAATTTTAAGACCGTTGCCTATACCTACCTCGGCGATAAATTGACTTGGCCAATTTATGGCAAGGCCACCATCGGTAAAGCGAAAGAAGACCTGGATCGCGCTGCGAAAACCTTGAGCAGCAAGCATGGTGGTAATGCACGTGTGGCCGTTTTAAAGGCCGTTGTGACGCAGGCTAGTTCCGCTATTCCGGTAATGCCGCTTTATCTCGCCATTTTATTCAAGGTGATGAAAAAGCAAGGTACTCATGAAGGGTGCATAGAGCAGATTCAGCGTTTATTTACCGAGTGCTTGTATTCGGGTAACCCTCGTTTGGATGACGCCAACCGCTATCGCGTCGATGAATTGGAGCTGGATCCTGCTGTACAGCGTAAAGTGGAAGAAATTTGGGAGCAGGTCACAGAGGAAAATTTGTTCGAACTTACTGACTTCGAAGGTTACAAAACGGAGTTTTTGCGGTTATTTGGCTTTGGCTTACAGTCTGTCGATTATGATGCAGAGACGACTCCCTTGGTGCAGACCAATTTTTAAATTCGAATCCCCGCTTTAGCGGGGATTTTTTTCGCTTCATTTTTATTTGAGGGGGCATAATGCGTAAGCGTATTGCAATCGATATGGACGAGACTATTTGTGACACCATGACTCGTCATCTCGATTGGTATAACACTGAATTTCAACAAAATCTAACAAAAGCCGATTTGTACGCGACTAAAATTTATCACAAGGTTCCGGAAGAGCATCGTAGACGTGTGCGTTCGTATCCGGATGATCCGGCATTTTTGTCGATATCCCGCCGCAACCACATGCAATAGATGTTATTGGGGAATTGCATGAACGTTTTGATATTGTGATTGCAACTGCTGCCATGGAGCATCCCACATCCTTCACCGCTAAATACGAGTGGTTGCGCAAATATTTGTCGTTTCTATCTCCAATGAATTTTATTTTTTGCGGTAAAAAGAATGTAGTTCAAGCTGATTTTCTTATTGATGACAGCTCTCGCCATTTTGAGGGGTTTGTCGGACAGGGAGTTTTATTCTCGTCACCGCATAATTTATTAGAAGCCACTGACGTACGAGTAAATGATTGGCTGGATGTACGCGACTACTTCCGTGAGTAGTCGCACAGTAAAAAGCATTATTTGAGTTCTTTAAGAAAACGTTCGCTGCGTGGTAAAAAGTAATTATCGTAATCAAGCGATAAAACTACTCCGCGCGAACGTCCCACAATCTCATGTCTTGGTACGAATCCTATTACGCGCGAATCAGCGCTGTTATCACGATTGTCACCCAGCATCAAATAGTGGTTAGCGGGTACTGTGACAGGGCCAAAACTGGCGTAGCTGGAATTAAGCGGATCAGTGCGTAATGCGTGTGTTTGATCGGGTAATAATTCCAATTGGTCGCCCGCCAGTAGTGGCTTATAAGCTACCGCTGCATCATTAATGAATAATCGGTTATTCACCATGGAAACCGTGTCTCCTGGTAGCCCGATGACGCGTTTTACTAATCTTTTATTGGCGGCCTTTGAGTCAAAAACGGCGATATCGCCGCGAGCAGGATCTGCAATTCTGTAGAGGGAAATATGAGTAAAAGGAATGCGCAGATCATAAGCCATTTTGTTAATACTGATTCTGTCCCCTTCAACCACGGTTGGTTTCATCGAGCCTGTTGGAACATCGCTCCAATCCGCAATAGCACTGCGAAAGCAAAACATAAGAACAAAAAATACCAACAAACTCCGATGTTCAGCCCATAATTTCTTCATGATTTGTCCTTCAAGTTGATCCAAATGCTGGAATAGCGAAAAATACGCGCCAGTTTTGACTCTGCTTTTTAATTCGAGTTCATAGGTTTTTGCATATGTTTGCTAGTTTGCGTGGTGTCCTGGTTACGATGATTTTCTCAATTACCATTATTATGGTAACCATTCCTATTGTCTGTTTTGCTTTATTGCGGCTGATGCCTATTCGGGCTTGGCAACATTTCCTCAATCCTTTTCTGGATGCTTGCGCAAACTTCTGGATTCGCGTTAATAACGTTCAGCAGCGCTGGTTGCTACCGACTCGTTTGGAGATTGAAGGTGTATCCGGGCTAGATAATAAAGAATGGTACATGTTGATCGCCAATCATCAGGCCTGGGCTGATATTTTGATTTTGGTGCGTGTTTTTAGCACAGATATTTCCGGAGTGAAATTCTTTTTCAAGCGCAGTCTTTTATGGGTGCCGGTACTTGGTTTAGCGTTATGGGGGTTGGATTTTCCATCAATGCGCCGCCACTCCAAAGCGGAAGTTGCACGTGATCCCTCATTAAAAGGAAAGGATCTGGAGCGCACTCGCCAGGCGTGTGCTCGTTTTCGTCACCATCCGGTCACTATTATCAACTTTCTTGAAGGAACTCGTTTTACTCCGGAGAAACATCAGCAGCAGTCATCAATATATCGTTATTTACTCATGCCTAAGGCGGGCGGATTGGCATTTGCACTTAATGCGATGGATGGTCAATTGCATCAGATGCTGGATGTGACTATCTATTACGAAGACGGTATTCCCAGCTATTGGAATTATGTGCGGGGAAACGTACGGCTCATCAGAGTGCAGGTACGTCAGCTTCCTATTCCTGCAGAGTTGTTGGGCGATTATGAAAACGATGCTGTATTTCGCGCAAACTTCCAGCAGTGGGTGAACGGGCTTTGGCAGCATAAAGATAATGTCATGGAACAGCTCCATCGCCGCGCACAAAAATAAGCTAGGAAAACATCGGTTAATAACGTTATCCTATTTGTGGAACTATCAAGCTATTTTGACCATCTCCGGTTAACGTTGATAGTTTTGCAAACAACGACAGGAGGGCCGCATGTTTTACACAATGAGTGATCTTTTTGCCAAACTAGGCCTGCCCAACTCTCCCGCCGCGATTGAAGCTTTTATTGAAAAGCGTCGCCCATTACCGCAAGCCGAGCCCTTGGCTAGCGCAACCTTCTGGACTGCTGAACAAGCAGCATTCTTACGTGAAGCCCGTCAAGAATATTCTGATTGGGCCGAAGTTGTAGATGAGTTGAACTGCTTATTGCGTGATTAGGTTTTCCCCATCCTCAGGTAAACGGCCAGCCCAGATGCTGGCCGTTTTCATTTAGCAACTCCTATTTCTATGTTATGGTTTGGTCTCCGTTGATGTAACAGGACTTGAAACCATGCAGAAATTATCATTGGCCCTGATTGTGGGTTTATTAGGTGGAAATGCGTTCGCAGAGGATGAGGCCAAGCGTCCGTGGGATATTGAGGTAGACTTAGGAGCCATAGCGACTTCCGGAAATACGGAAACAACCAGTGTCCAAGCCAAATTGGATGCAAAACAAAATCTGGAGAAATGGGAAAACCAATACATCCTTAGCTCCTTGTTTAAAGAAGACGAAGTTACCCAGGATGACGGAACGACCACAAAGGAGAAAACGGCTGAAAAATATTTTGGTTCTGCGAAATTTGCATACTTGATTGGCGTAGAAAAATCTTACCTGTTTGGATTTGGCTCGCATACACGCGATAATTTTGGCGCTTATCGCACATACAACACCATTGCGTTGGGTTACGGTGATTGGTTGTACTCCAGTCGCAACCTCAACTGGTTTATAGAGGCGGGCCCCGGTTATTTTGAAGGTGAAAAAGTCATCGAAAGTGAAGATCCAACGATTCCCAATACGCTTGTTGATGAATCAGGGGCAATATTGCGTGCGGCCACTGCGCTAGAATGGAAAATTACTGACACTGCTGAATTCAAGCAAATGCTTAGCGTTGAATCCGGTTCAGACAATACTCGCACCCAAAGTGAAACATCACTTTCCACTACTATTACCGAGGCCATGAAAATGAAGGTTGGTTTCACAGTGGCTAATGACACCGATGTGGCGCCCGGTAAAAAGAAAACGGACACCACCACCTTTATAAACCTGGTTTATAACTTTTAAGAAATCACACTTCATATACCCATGTTGTTTAGCGCGTGGGTATATCTGATTAGCTGCTTTCTCACCCAGCCGTTATAATTCGTTATTCCTGAATCTGAATATTGATCATTTATGTCTGCTACTCCCGGTTTTTCACGTGCGTTACTTGCTCCTCGTCATTGGCCTGTATGGATTGGGTTTGGAGTGTGGTTTTTAATCGCACAACTTCCATATTCCTGGCAAATGAATATGGCTCGTGCATTAACTCCCTTGTTAAGATTAAATAAAAAACGTGTGCGAATGGCTCGCACGAATTTACAGTTGTGTTTTCCGCAAAAAACATCGCAGGAAATTGACACTTTGCTGGAAAAAAATCTGGAATCTACTGCAATGGCAGTATTTGAAACCGGTATTGGTTTTTTTTGGGCAAAATCCCGTTTGCGCAAATTATTCACGATTAGCGGAATTGAGTATATTGAGCAAGCTAAAGCAGAGGGGCAGGGCGCGATGCTGCTGAGTTTGCACCTCACTACGTTGGATGTTGGTAGTGCAATGCTGGGTATTTATGTGAATTACGATGGCATGTATACCCCACATAAAAATCCTGTATTTGATTATGTACAAAAAGTTCGGCGTGAGGCTTATGCTCCTGGCGGTATTGCTTTCAGTCGCGATAATGTGCGTGCAATGGTTTCGCAGTTGCGTAAAGGCCGGATGATTTGGTATGCGCCAGACCGTGATATGGGTGAAAAAATATCAGTGTTTGTTCCATTCTTTGAAGTGCCGGCAGCAACAGTTACTGCAACTGCACAATTCGCCCGTATGGGGCGCGCAAAAATAATTCCATTTTCACAATACCGCCTTGCCAATAACAAAGGTTATGAGGTGGTAATACATCCTCCCTTTGAAAATTTTCCAACTGGTGATGATTTGATCGATGCTCGTCGTGTTAATGAATATTTTGAACAGGAAATTTTAAAAGTTCCTGAACAATATTTGTGGGCTCAGCCGCGGTTTAAAACGCGGCCTGAAGGAGAGTCTTCGGTTTACTAAGTTATTTTTTAACAGGCTTGTCTGAATAATGCACTTGCCCTTTTTCATCAGTCCAGCGATAAATTGTTGTTGGTTCCTTCTCATCACCGGTTGTTGGTGTGGCTTGTGTAGGGTCGGTTAACGTGTCTGTTTGATCTATTTGATTTGTGTCTTGTACCCGATGTTTGGTCATTCCGTTAGCGGGAATAGTTTCTTTGCTAAAAATAATTTCAGTCAACTGGTTTAACTTTGGATTCATCATCAATTGAAGCTTATTGGGCGAATTTAATTGTTGCTGAAATTCCGGATCAGTGATGATCGCAATAACTCTGGGATCATGCTTTAGGGTTTGTACACGGTTCCATGCCAGAATCATTTTTTCAGCTGCCGCTTGTGAACCAGTCTCGCTACCAACGTCAGATTGTGCCATCAAGGCTTGTACACTGGGATTGTCCATCAACTCTTTGAATGCCGGATCTCGCATTAATGCATGGGTGTCTCCGGTAGTCATGATTGATTGTACATTTTCATCCGCCATCAATTGTTGTAGCTGGCCATTATTTGTTACTTGTTGGACATGAGTTAGCATGGATTGAGGATCCTGCACAAATGCCTTGGTGACTTGGGTTGTGGTTTTATCATCAAGTGCAAGCTCCACAGCAGTAGCAGCAGCATTTCCAATTAATTTTTTTGCGCTGGCCTCAATGAATGAGTCGTTCGCTTTTTCCAATTCATCAATCCGAGGAACACCGGCAATTGGTTCCCCGGCATTGTTTTGTGATTGATGCGTTGAATCATGTTGATGCGGGGTAGGCGAAGTCGCAATTTCGGTAGTTGCAGGTTTGGGTGTGATGATTAGACCCAATCCATACACCACTAGTAATCCAACAACTGTGCCCACCACAAGCCCTACACCAGTACCCCCGATTTTTGAGCCGATAGCTGTTGCATCATTTTCGGGAATCAATTTGGTAAACAGGTTAAGTAAAAAACTCACCAGTAAACTAACCACTAAAAAGATGCTACAACCTGCAATAAAATAGACCAGCAGTCCGTCCAGTGCAGTATTCGCAATTAACCATTTTGCGAAGGGTTTCGTAAAAAAAATCGCAGCAGGGTAGGCGACAATCCAGCTTAAGATGCGTGTAATTGCCTGGATGAATCCTTTTTGGTAGCCGCGCCAGGTAAAAAAGGCAAGCAAGATAAAAAAGACAATTGTGCTTAAATGCATGGTGGAGGTTCCTTGAAATTTATTTACTTACCATTGCAATCGAAGGTTAGATTTTATTTCTTTACTAAACTTCGGATTTACACCCGCCAGTTTTGAATAATAATCCCATTGACTTACAATATTTCTAACGTGTTGGATTATCGTTTTAGCTTCTTTGGTGAAATTGCCAATTAGTTTTGCTGTAATTAACAAATCATCCATTTCAAAATGATCTCGCTTGCTATTCACGCTGAGTTGATGGGAGTTAACCCAGGGGGAGCCCGGTTTGTAACTGTATGCGATATCAAACGCTGGCGCCAATTGCCATTGTGCGCGCGGGCCTTTCAACAGAAAACCAAAATTTTTACTGTGATCATCGTGATTGCGCGCCATTATGTTAAACACCATGCGCCGATAAATTTCTATAGCCTCTGTTCGATGCAAGCGTAATTGACGTGCGACAGCAAAAAGCTGCTCATAACTGTAAAATCCTGGTTGTTTGAAATCGGCGTGATCCATCGCGCATAGCGACTGATAATGAAGTTTGTGATTTCCAATACGATCAAATCGTCGGGTCAAAAAGTGAGCTCGCGGACCGTCAACCAGCAGTTCGCACTCCGACATATTTATGCCAGCATCCTTTGCCATTAAATAATAGGCATATTCCATGCGACCAAATCCTTGTGGGTCACCAAAGGTTTCGCGCTGGTTGCTATGCTCAACAACACCATCAAATTTTAATAAATAGTGTTCGAAACCTTCCGGGGCGTCCACTTGGCCTGATCGAATTTCTGTACGTGTTTGATCGATTGCTACCAACGCTTTTGCCCTGGCGCCACCTGCAGATGTACCAACCTGCAAGATTGCTGTGAAATCGTCGTTTCCCGGTTGGTGCAGATTAGTGCGGGTTTCCATTCGTTGATCCAATACCTGTTGCGCCAATTGGATGAGCGACTCAAGTTCAAGCTTGCTACTTGTGCTTTGAGATTGACGTATTGCCGGTGCATATTCGAGTGCTCCCATACCGCGTTTCCCGCTATACAACAAGCGCTCTAACGGATTGAAACTTTGCGGATCGCGTCCATTACGTGCAAGCCATGCATTGATAACGGCATTACCAAAATCATCAGGCAAGGTATCGGCAAAGCAAGCAGGCAAACCTTTGTAGGTTAAGGGGTTGAGTTGAGGAAAATGAAAAATTCGTGATCCCTCCGTAGTAGACGGCATTTTTAGCGGCGCTATTTGTACACCGCTTGCTGCCCACTCTTGCGTATATTCAAACGTGGCAATCTGGTTTTCGGGTGACCATGCAAGTGCCCCCACCATTTTGTTCCATAACCATACTTCTGCGAGGTTCTGCATCACCAATCCAGCCCTGGGTCTTGAGAGTTTCCATTGTTGTTAGCAGAGATATTGGGATATTTGCTTGAGCGCGCGCGTTGCCGCTTTTTTCCCTGTAGTTTGAGCTGTTCAAGGGGGCTGGGGGATGGTGTTGGCAGGAAGTTGTCCAGCTGATCGAGCGCATCCAGAACCCGCAATGCAGAAATCATATTTTCCAGTTTTCCGCTCCCTGCCGCTAATTGACGATAGCTTTTAGGTGTTATTCCTATATTTGCCGCAAGTGCTTGCTGCGTCAGGTTCCGCTGCAAGCGTAATGCTTCAAGTCGATTACCCAGTTCGGCAGCAATTGCCTGATTTGTCATGGTGTAGTAGTTCATTTTGGGTAAAAAAATACCTTTAGTGGCGATTTTTACAGTTTAAGGGTATTTTAGTATCTTTTAATTAAATTTCAATAGTGGGTATTAATATATTCTTTAGTGAGGTTTTTTGGGGATAAAAGGTATATTTTTATTGTTTATCGGATCGGTGTATTGTAAAAAATCAGAGTTGGATGACCAATCAATAGGGGAATTGTTACTAAAAAACAATGGATCCTAACGTGCGATGAGGGTCTTCGTCAGCGATTTCAAGTGGCCCTAACATTTGAGTTGATGTCGATTTATGTACATATAAATGATTTTTATAAAATCCCAGCCATTTTTTCCAAAATGCGAGTTTTTTGATCATTTTGCAAATCAGTAAAAATAGTAGCTGCTATATCTGCACTTTTTAATCGTTTTATAGGTTTGGGGTGCAGCATAAGGAGAATACTTTTGCGCAAGCGTGCGGGCAAGTGTCGTAATTGCCAATACTTCTTTAATCCCCACCAGGTGTTTTCCGGTAAGTTATTGGTAATTAACTGAAATAAAATTACGCCCATTGCATAAATATCCGCTGCTGCGGAAGCAGGTTCGTTTGCAGGGTGGTACCAATCAGTGTGCTCCCCATAGCTGTGCGCAGGAAAACCAAAATCGGTTAACTTCAGGTGGTTGCGTTCGGCGAACAGAATATTGCTCGGCCGCAGGTTCCCGTGGATTAATCCATAAGAATGCGCGCAGGCAATTGCATTGGCTAATTGCTGCGCTAGTATCAGGCATTGCCCAATGCTCATAGTTTGATTCAGTCGTTCTTGCAAATTTCCACCCCCTAAATATTCCACTGCAATAATAAATACACGTGGATTTTTGCCTGTACCGTATACACGCGCTATATGCGGGTGTTGGATTTGGGTAAGTTTGACGGCATATTGTGGGGCATTTCCTAAATGATCGAGCGATTGTTTTTTTATAACCAGAAAACGTTGGCGGTTAGGATCATTTACTAGATAGGTTGCACCAAAAGGATTTTCTTTTAGTATCTCCAGCAACGTGTAATTAGGTGGAATGTTATCGCGAGTGGATTCAACGCCCCAGCGATTTGTGTTCAAGTGTTTACCTTGGGCAATTAATAATAATTGTTGACGAATAGCTTCAACAGAAATAGGTCGCTGCGCGGGTGATGCATGAATGCACTGCTCGGTTAATAGCTGTAATTTATTTATCAATGTGAATTTTGTATTAGCTTGATCACTGTTAAATTCATGATAGGTTTGTCTCGTAGCATGGATTGGCGTTACACCATAAATGAACTCATGGATCAAAACACCAAGTGAATAGATATCGCTCAGGTGATTGGTGCTGGAAATCCCTTCTCGTTGTTCAGGAGCCATGTAGGCGTCTGTTCCCATTACCATTTTGCTTGTACTCATATTCTTTTCTTTATGAGCTGTAAAATAACCTGCAATACCAAAATCCATCAGATACGCACGCCCATCATAATCCACTAATACATTGGCTGGTTTTATATCGCGATGGACGATACCGTTGCGGTGAGCGTAGGCAAGGGCGCTACAGAGTTGAATTAAAATATCCAACTTGCGACTTAGGTTTACATCTTTGCGAGGCAAAATGGTTTCCAGAGAGATGCTTTTAATATAGGCCATGACAAAATAAGGTAACTCTTCATCCGTCATTCCCTTATCGATAACCTGAATAATATTAGGATGATTGAGTTGCGCAACTAGATGAGACTCTTGCTCAAATTGCTGTTGGACTATTTGATCCTGATTTAAACTTGCGTCCAATACTTTTATAGCAACTTGGCGATCCAGAGATTTCTGTATTGCCAGATACACTTTGGCCATACCACCTTCGCCAAGTAGCGTTTTGACGTGATAACCTGGAATTGTTTGCACTTTTAAGTTCTCGCTGATATATGGCAGGAGTATAGACGTCTATATGTTGCTGTTTAAAAATTTTCTCTACTGGAACTAAAGTGTTTTTACCGGCACACTGTGCTTGGATATTAATAAGTGAAGATTGATAAAATGAATGAACGACTTTTACTGCTTGGTCACGAACTTGGCGTTCAAATGTTACAGCGCAATTGGCGCGTTGCTACTGCGGAGTCTTGTACAGGTGGGGGAATAGCCACAGCGATTACGGCTATTGCAGGTAGTTCTTCATGGTTTGATTGTGGCATCGTTAGTTATGCTAATTCAGCCAAGGAAAAATTGTTGGGAGTATCCAATAAATCTCTCGACCAATATGGAGCTGTTAGCGAGGAAGTGGTTATTGAAATGGTGCGCGGCGTGCTTGCAGTTTCTGCTGCAAATCTTGCCGTCGCTGTGAGTGGTATCGCCGGCCCTGGCGGCGGCTCACCTGAAAAACCTGTTGGCACTGTGTGGTTTGCCTGGGCAACATCATCAGACCATGTAACCACACAACAAAAAAAATTCAGCGGCGATAGACGGGATATACAAAATCAAGCAGTGATTTTTGCGTTGGAAGGGCTGCTCGACAAGTAGCGCAATTCTGCTGGGCTTATTAATGCTTTTTGGACTTATTAATATTATGTTGGTTTCGTTTAATAATTCCATTCTAAAAAAGATATTTTCTATTTCATTAATACAATATTCGCTTCCGGTATGTAACATTCGGTTTGCAATAAGCCTTTATTACTATTAAATGCTGTTGTTGATGTGGAAGCATTCTTTTGTATTAATGCTACAATTTTTTTGCTTGTTGTAAATTCCTGATAATATACATTTGATTCATTGCATGGCCCTCCTTGCATAAAATAAATACCGTCTTCATCAACTTCGAGAAGTTTGCTATGGGCTTGAATATCTATAAGCACCTGTTCAAGTTGATTATCTTGACTTCGCCATATCCAGACACCATTTTCTCCCACATATTGAAAATAAACATCCCCTCCAAATTCAATCGCTGAACTTACGGCTCCAAAAGTGAGTTGTTTTTGTGTGTTTTCCGAAATGCGCCATAAGTTTCTGATGTCGTTACTATATTTTATTGCCAATAATTCTTTTTTCTCCGGGAAATAGGCGATTGGCTCAATGTAATTATCATCTTCCAGCAATAGTATGGTTTTACCGGCAGATAGATTCTGAAGGTAAAGTTGATTGTTCGCGTTGAAGAGCAGGTATTTTTCATCATTGGACCAAACAATTGCTCCAACTTTTTGTGGAATTGATTGTTGTGTTAACTGGGTTTCTTGTCCTTGTTCTACTAACCACAGGTTGATCTGGTTATTTCGAACTGAGGCATACACTATTTTTTCTGTTGAGGGAGAGAAACTGGCGGCGTAATTGAAATCCGTATTTTCAGTTAGCTGGAATTTAATGCTATCCAGATTGGATAAAAAAATATTTGATATACGTTTTTCTTCAGTATAAAAAATAGTTCTTCCATCAGCGCTGTAATGAGGATGTAAAAGACGTTTATCTTTGTTGTCCGTTAAGGGAATTGTAACCTGATCGCCATTTAAGTAAACGGCAAATAATTTATGCTCATCTTCAGAATATAAAAGTACACCGCTACCATCTGGAATCCAGCTCATATCGGCTGCTGTAATATCCAGTTGTGTATTGGTGATGATTTTCTGTGCGGTATTGAGGAAACTAATTCGTAATTTGTTTTGGATTAGGCTTGCAATGGCAGTTTTTTTATCAAGAACAGCACTTGCAATAGGATTGGCAACACCTTCAATCTCATCGAGTAAATTTAATTGTTGGTTTTTAATTGAATAATGGTAACGTCTGTTACCTGCATTTGGCCCTTGCTTGGCAACTATTTCCAGTGTGTGCTCATCCCACCAGGTAACACTGAATATCTTGCCTTGCCATTGGCTAAGCTGTTGTTTTTCCAATAGCTGTTGGTGAGCAATGTCCAGCGTAAATATATGGAAAGAATATAAATGATTTGCGGGTTGAAAAAAGCCTTCTTTCTGTCGTGTTATTTCAATTGCAACCAGGCTATCACCTGCTGGTGACCAAGATAATGTAGACCATATTCCGCTACTACCGGTAATACGCCAATCCTTTCCTTCTGCACTACGCAAGACAATTTCACTTTGGATATTGTCAGGTTGGTTATTAATTGGCCTCTCGCGAATATAGGCAACATGTAAATTGTCTGGATGAGGGGTAGGGTTGCGTTCATGGCCGGTCTCATTGGTGTATCCCTGTGTATTATGAAATTCAATCTGATGATGAATTGGTAAATACACCTGGCTCCAGTTGATGGTGTAATAGGCGATCAATAACGATGCGAATAACAAAACAGCGCCAAACCACCTTTTGTAATTAACAAATAATTTCGTATGGGGAGCCGCTGCAGGCTCAATGGCGTAAAGAAACTCGGGCGCTATTTTTAGTTGATAGCCGCGCTTTGAGTAATGCGTGATTATCTCTTTGTCCCCATTTAGTTCAGTCAATGCATTTCTTAGGGCATTAATGCTTTTTTGAACGGATCCATGGGTCACTACACGCCCCTCCCATAAATGTTCAATTAATTCTTCATTACTGATAACTCTATTTTGATTGCATGCAAGGTAATGCAATACAGCCATTACTTTAGGTTGCACTTTGAGGCTCTTTTCGCCCACCCAAAGCATGTTATGTGATGGAGATACTTTGATCTCACCCAGCATAAAACTGGTTTCTTGATATGAATTCATGGCAGCCTAATGCGGTCATCATGGTTATACCTTTTCGGTAAGTTTTTCTTATTTATTTTCCAGATGCTGAATCACAAGGATGCGAAGCAGCAACACTTGTAATTTTGCAGGAATCACATGAATGAACACAAGTGTAGCGTGATTCTATGAGAGTTCTATCCTTATGATTTTTAAGTAAAAATTTTTGGTAAGCAAAAGGTATGTGCGAAGTTTTCATAAGGTCAGTGTTTTCATTGGTGTTTGCAATATAGTCAACTCACACGCATCCTTGGCAATGCCGATGAGTGTTCAATCCATCGTAAACATAAAGGTAGGGGTTATGAAACTATCATTGTTTTTTTTAATACTTGTATTGCCTGCTCTGGCTTCTGCATCACCGGATTCGATTCAGTCAGGTCAAAATAAGCCATCAATATATGTGAACCAAAATATCGGGTTTAATGTAGAAGGGTATAAATATAAGCAATCTGAATTTCCTTGTGACATTGATAAAATATTGGTAAACGACCTAGTGGAGCGTGCTCAAGTAAATGGAATAAAAATGGAACCCGTTGCAACTATTGATAAGATTCTTAATGGGGTTATACCGGTTTTGGCAATAGATATTGAACAGCTCGTTTTGGGTAATGAGCGTCAATTTGGGACTAAACAAAGATCCAATCTGCCTAAGGTGCAAGTGACCGTAGCGTTAATTAAAGGGGCAGACAATATGGTAATTGCTAAACATACCTGTGCAATTATGACGCTGAATGAATTTACACCTTCAACCGATGTTCTTGATTTAGGGAGCACGGGGGTAACGGTTTGTACCGCAACACAAAAGTGCCTTAAAGATCTGAGTAAAGATATTATTGAGTGGATATCGCCCCAAATTTAATTAGGGAAAAACTTGAGGCAGCAATAAAGCCACTTTAGTGGCTTTTTGTGTTTGTAGGATAAGTGCAATCCTATTGGAAATAAGATATTTATGCTGTATAAATTAACAGGTACTGGTTGCGCGTACAGGTTTTTGGTGTATAGTACACCAATGGTTGCGGCGAGCCTGCGTCCATCCTATAAGAATCATTCAGTCATATAGATTTTCATTATATTAAGTTGAGGTGTGAAATGGATGCGAATAAAGAAAAGGCGTTACAGGCGGCTCTAAGCCAGATCGAGCGTCAATTTGGTAAAGGAACTGTAATGCGTATGGGAGATCGTGAAGATCTGGTCATTCCCTCTATTTCTACCGGTTCTTTGGGGTTGGATGTAGCACTTGGAATAGGGGGGCTACCTAAAGGGCGAATTATTGAAATTTACGGTCCCGAATCTTCAGGTAAAACCACATTGACTCTTCAGGTTATTGCCGAAGCTCAGCGCCAAGGGGGGACATGTGCATTTATTGATGCGGAGCATGCTCTTGATCCCATTTACGCGACCAAATTGGGCGTGAATGTTGAAGATTTGATTGTTTCCCAGCCTGATACTGGTGAACAAGCTTTAGAAGTGACCGACATGTTAGTTCGCTCGGGTGCAGTAGATGTGCTGGTTGTGGACTCAGTAGCTGCGTTAACCCCGCGTGCAGAAATTGAAGGTGAAATGGGTGATCATCATGTGGGTTTGCAGGCGCGGTTGATGTCCCAGGCATTACGTAAAATTACTGGCAATATCAAAAATGCTAATTGCCTGGTGATTTTTATTAACCAGATTCGTATGAAAATTGGCGTTATGTTTGGTAATCCTGAAACTACAACAGGTGGTAACGCATTAAAGTTTTATGCATCTGTGCGCCTTGATATTCGCCGCATAGGCGCAGTAAAAGAAGGTGAAGAAGTTGTTGGTTCTGAGACCCGAGTAAAAGTTGTTAAAAACAAAGTGGCGCCTCCTTTTAAACAAGCGGAATTCCAAATCTTATATGGGTCGGGGATCAATCGAATGGGGGAGGTAGTTGATTATGGTGTTAAGTTGGGTTTAATTGATAAAGCGGGCGCATGGTACAGCTACCAAGGCAATAAAATTGGCCAAGGCAAAAATAATGTTATGAAGTTTTTGCAAGAAAATCCGACGATTGCGCAAGAGTTGGAGCAAAAAGTGCGTGACGAACTTCTTGCTACTCCAGCACTCTCACTAAGTGCAAGCGGTGGTGATGTAGAAGATATCGACGTGTAATAAAAATTGTACAAAATTGTAAAAAGCCTCCGTTGCCTGCGTAACGGGGGCTTTTTGTTACAGAATTCTTCTTGCCAGTGCTAGACCTGCTCAGTATTCTGGATTTTAGGGGCTGGTTGATTCAAAAAATCCAGCATTGAGAATGGGATAGGGCGTAAAGCTCGATCAACCCGAGGTGTAATAGTATGAAAAAGTTTTCCCGGTTAATTGCGTTATGTGGCTTGTTGATTTTCACGGGGTGCACAACTCAGCCTTATGTTGAAACAGATCATCAAGCTGAATATGACTTTTCTACATTGAAAACTTTCAGTGTTGCGGAAACCAAGCAAGATTCCAAAGAAAGCATTCTTATTTCTCCGTTCACCCTCAGTCATATCCATGCAGCGCTGGAGGGCGAATTATCCAAGCGTTACCAAAGTGCTGCGACAGGTGCAAAGCCGGACTTCATTGTCAATTACCATGTGGTAGTCGAGGAAAAAATAGATCCTCGTAGCTATGACGATTTATATGGCTATGGTTTTTACGGGCGTGGTTACTACCGCTATCCGCATCCGTTTTTCTTGGGGCCTAATGCTGGTTTGCGTGTTTATAATCAGGGAAGTCTGATAATCGATATTATTGATGCAAAAACTGAAAAACCAATTTGGCGTGGCGTGTCAGAAAAGCGATTGAGTCGAGGTATGGCGCCACAGCAGCAACGTGAAGTTTTAAGCAAGGCAGTGACAGAAGTGATAGCTTATTTTCCTCCTGTGCAAATTGCGCCCAAATAAAATTGAATGGGTTGAGAAAATGGCTGCATCTGCAGCCATTTTTATAAGGATATGTACTTATTCGGTTACGATTATTTATGCCAGAACAAATTAAGCTTACCGATATCCGTTTGGCGGCTATGAATTTACTTTCTATGAGAGAGCACTCTATGTGTGAGCTCGCCAGAAAATTGGGGGGTAAGTTTCCTGTGCCAGAATTAATTGAACAGGTAATTATAGATCTGCGTAACCAGTGTTTGCAGTCGGACGAGCGTTTTGCTGAGGCCTTTATTCGCATGCGCCAGGGGCAGGGTAAAGGTAGCGCATTGATTAAAATGGAATTGCGGGAAAAAGGTGTTGCCCCTTATTTGATCAGTGAGCTAATCAACGAATCAGATGCGGTTTGGGCTGAGCTAGCAAGGCGGGTTCGTTTGAAACGCTTTCACACAGCTCCGCTGGATGGGAAGGATAAAGCCCGGCAAATGCGCTTTTTGCAGTCGAGGGGTTTTGTTAGTCGACATATACAAGCAGCTTTTAAAGATCTTTGCGATGATATTTAGTGCGCCATAAAAACACCTCAATCATTGTTATATCAACCACTTATTTTCCTTCTTCAATACTTGAAAACCAGCTTTTCATTGAGCAAAAAAGCCGTTTCTGTTACTCTGGCGCCCCGTCCTGAACGATAAATCCCTTGGCTCGCACTGCCGGGCACTGAACAGGCATTTATCTCCAATCCGCTCTGCGTTTTCACAGTTAATCAGGTTTTACATGACTCGCTATATATTCGTAACTGGTGGTGTTGTTTCTTCATTGGGCAAAGGCATTGCCTCGGCTTCATTGGCGGCTATTCTTGAGGCCCGTGGTTTGAAAGTGACCATTATGAAGCTGGATCCTTATATCAATGTGGATCCCGGTACCATGAGTCCCTTTCAGCACGGGGAAGTGTTTGTGACTGAGGATGGCGCTGAAACTGATCTTGATTTGGGGCATTACGAGCGTTTTATTCGTACCAAGATGACTCGCCGCAACAATTTCACCACCGGTAGGGTTTATGAAACTGTGCTGCGCAAAGAGCGTCGCGGTGACTACCTCGGCGGTACGGTTCAGGTGATTCCACACATTACTGATGAAATAAAACGCCGTATCCTGGAGGGTGGTCGTGATGTTGATGTGGCTTTGGTAGAAATTGGTGGTACGGTAGGTGATATAGAATCCCAACCGTTTCTGGAAGCGGTACGCCAATTGAAGGTAGAGTTGGGTTCTCGCTCGCTGTTGATGCATCTGACCCTCGTCCCTTACATTGCGACTGCCGGTGAAACTAAAACCAAACCAACCCAGCACTCAGTAAAAGAGTTGCGCTCTATTGGCTTACAGCCAGATATTCTGCTGTGCCGTTCAGAAAAGATGGTCGACGAAGATTCGCGTCGCAAAATTGCGCTTTTCACCAACGTAGCAGAACGCGCGGTTGTACCGCTGCCTGATGCTGACACTATCTATTCAATTCCCCGATTGTTACAAAGTTTTAGCCTCGACCAAATCGTGGTTGAGCTTCTGGGTTTGCAATGTCGTGAAGCGGATTTGAGCGAATGGGATAAGGTAGTTGATGGCAAACTGAATCCGGTAAATTCTGTCACCATCTCTATGGTGGGTAAGTACATGGAGTTACTGGATGCTTATAAATCCCTGATTGAAGCCCTGACTCACGCCGGTATTCACACCAGTACTAAAGTGAATATCAATTACATCGACGCCGAGCGGGTAGAAAAAGAGGGGGTCGGCATTTTGAAGGATGCTGATGCGATTCTTGTTCCCGGCGGATTTGGCGAGCGTGGAGTGGAGGGCAAATTAATGGCCGTTCAGTATGCGCGTGAGAATAAAGTTCCTTATTTGGGCATTTGCCTTGGCATGCAATCAGTGGTTATTGAATTTGCGCGTAATGTGTTGGGCTTGAAAGGCGCCAACTCGACGGAATTTGACCGCAATTCCCCACATCCTGTTATTGGCCTGATCACTGAATGGATTACTTCAGAAGGAGAAGTGGAGAAACGTGATGAATCTTCAGACATGGGAGGCACTATGCGCTTGGGAGCACAAGAGTGTCGTCTGGTGGGTGGCTCCAATGCGCGTGCTATTTATGGTGCTGATGTGATTGTAGAGCGCCATCGCCATCGTTATGAAGTGAATAACAATTACGTTGACCAATTGCAAAAAGCCGGCTTGAAAATCGGGGGTTGGTCTGCCGATGATACCTTGGTTGAAATGGTGGAAATTCCTGATCATCCATGGTTTGTGGCTTGCCAATTTCATCCAGAGTTTACTTCTACCCCGCGTGATGGGCATCGACTCTTTACTGCATTTGTAAAAGCCGCATTGGCAAATAAAAAATGATTCAAGGGGCGCAATTTATAGCGCCCCATTTTTTATAAATGAATGTTTGATCAAAAAGGAACTCATGTGTCACAACAAGTTGTAAGCATTGGTAATCTTCAGGTTGGCAATTCATTGCCCTTTGTATTGTTCGGTGGCATGAATGTACTGGAATCGCGTGATATGGCGTTGCAGGTTGCCGAAGTCTATGTAAACGTTACCCGAAAGTTGGGTATTCCTTACGTTTTCAAAGCGTCTTTTGATAAAGCTAATCGTTCTTCCATTCATTCTTACCGTGGTCCGGGAATGGAAGAAGGTTTAAGGATTTTTCAGGAAATCAAAAACACTTTTGGTATTCCTGTAATTACTGATGTGCACGAGATTTATCAATGTCAGGCTGTGGCCGATGTTTGTGATGTGATCCAATTACCCGCGTTTCTTGCACGCCAAACCGATTTGGTTGTTGCCATGGCTAAAACGGATGCGGTTATCAATATTAAAAAACCGCAATTTCTCAGCCCTGGCCAGATGAAAAACATCGTGGAAAAATTTGCTGAGTGCGGAAATGAAAAAATTATTTTATGTGATCGTGGCACCAATTTTGGTTACGACAATCTTGTGGTAGATATGCTCGGTTTCCGTACTATGCGTGAAGTGAGTGGGAATGCACCGGTAATTTTCGATGTGACTCATTCGTTGCAATGCCGTGATCCTATGGGGTCGGCTTCCAGCGGTCGTCGTCACCAAGTTGCTGAATTGGCGCGCGCGGGCATGGCAGTTGGTTTGGCTGGATTATTTTTGGAGGCTCACCCCGATCCCACCAAAGCCAAATGTGATGGGCCTAGTGCGTTACCTCTCGATAAGCTTGAACCATTCTTGCATCAAATGAAAACTATTGATGACGTAGTAAAAAACTTTCCGACGTTGGATATTCAATAATTTGGATATCGAATAAAACTTTAGGTATTAACTGATTTAGAAACACACTCTGGAGAAAAATGAATGACTAAGATTGTTGACATCAAAGCTTTTGAAATTCTGGATAGCCGTGGCAATCCAACTGTATTGGCCGAAGTTATTCTGGAAGACGGTTCCGTAGGTTCTGCAGCGGCTCCTTCTGGTGCTTCTACCGGTTCACGCGAAGCTCTGGAATTGCGCGATGGCGACAAGTCACGTTACTTGGGCAAGGGTGTGTTGAAAGCGGTAAACAATATCAACAGCACTATCAAAAATTTGCTGGTAGGTTTTGATGCTCTGGACCAGCGTACGCTCGACAATGCGATGCTCAAAGCTGATGGTACTGACTTCAAAACTGTATTGGGCGCTAATGCCATTCTTGCTGTTTCTTTAGCTAATGCCAAAGCAGCGGCGATCTCCAAAAAAGTACCTTTATATGCACACATTGCTGACTTGAACGGTACCCCGGGCAAATACTCCATGCCAGTACCAATGATGAATATCATCAACGGTGGTGAGCATGCTGATAACAATGTAGATATTCAAGAATTTATGGTTCAGCCCGTAGGTGCAAAAACCTTCGCTGAAGCCCTGCGTGTTGGTGCCGAGATTTTCCACAGCCTGAAAAAAATCCTGCACGACAAAGGTTTGAACACTGCTGTAGGTGATGAAGGTGGTTTTGCTCCAAACCTTCCCTCTAACGAAGACGCACTGAAAGTTATCGCTGAAGCTGTTGCGAAAGCAGGTTATGTACTGGGTGAAAACGTAACCCTGGCCCTGGACTGTGCATCTTCTGAATTTTACAAAGAGGGTAACTATGATTTGGCTGGTGAAGGCCGTGTGTTCACCACTAACGAATTCTCTGACTATCTGGCGGACCTTGCTGCCAAATATCCAATCATTTCTATCGAAGATGGTAAAGACGAAAGCGATTGGGCTGGTTGGGCTGATCTGACTCAAAAAATTGGCCACAAAATCCAATTGGTTGGTGACGATCTGTTTGTAACCAACACCAAGATTTTGAAAGAAGGTATCGATAAGAAAATCGCCAACTCCATTTTGATCAAGTTCAACCAGATTGGTTCTCTGTCCGAAACACTTGATGCAATCAAAATGGCGCAAGACGCTGGTTACACTGCGGTAATTTCTCATCGCTCTGGTGAAACCGAAGATACCACTATTGCTGATTTGGCTGTTGCTACCGCAGCGGGTCAAATCAAAACCGGTTCTCTGTGCCGTTCAGATCGCGTATCCAAATATAACCGCCTGTTGCGTATTGAAGCTGAATTGGGTGCTGCCGCTCCTTACAAAGGCCGTGCTGAATTCAAGTCATAATAAAATAATAAAAGCAAAGGCCAATTGCCGGCCTTTGCTTTTATAGAACTCGCACTGTTGTATGCAGATGAATGGCAGATAAATAAAAGCCAGCCAATGCTTGGTGAAAAACTATGAAATGGTTGCTGGGTGTATTGATCATTTTGCTAGCATATTTACAGTACCGGTTATGGATCGGTGATGGTAGCTTGGCTCATGCGCATCGGTTGGAAAATGAAATTCAACTCCAACAAGCAGAAAATGATCGAATGCATGAACGCAATCGTATTTTGGATGTGGAAGTGCAAGAATTAAAATCCGGCTTGGACACTATTGAAGAGCGTGCGCGTAACGATATTGGTCTTATAAAAAAAGATGAAACTTTTTTTATGCTGCTCGATGAAAAACAGTAGTTGTTGTAAATATCCTTGCATCTTTTAAATACTCTCATGAATCCCTCAGATTTCATTAAACAGCCGGTGTATTGGGTAGTAGTGCCTGCAGCGGGTGTTGGTTCGCGTATGGGGGCTAATTGCCCCAAGCAATATTTGACACTTCTGGATAAAACTGTTCTGGAGCATACGCTAGAGCGTTTGCTCGCATTACCTGCAATAAATAATGTTTATCTAGCCTTGTCTTCTGCAGATGATTTTTGGCCTCAGCTTGATTGCGCAAAAAACCCAAAAATAATTCGTGTAAATGGCGGAGACGAACGTGCAGACTCCGTATTAAATAGTTTACTTGCCTTGCCAGTAGAAGCTCAAAACGAAGATTGGGTGCTGGTACATGACGCTGCACGCCCCTGCGTTCGCACCCATGAAATTATAAACTTAATGGAAATGGTTTCCACCCATGAGGTCGGCGGAATTTTAGGTGTGCCTGTCAGTGATACCTTGAAACGAGTAAATGATACCAAAATTGAAAAAACAGTTGATCGTAACTCGTTGTGGCAAGCACAGACTCCACAATTGTTTCGGTTAGGGGTGTTACGCGATTGTTTGTTTCGTGCATTACAAGAAGGCAAAGCTATTACTGATGAAGCTTCTGCCCTTGAGTATTATGGATATAGTCCGCTGATGGTTCAGGGACGCAGTGATAATATAAAAATTACTCGTCCGGAAGATTTGGTAATTGCTGCTGCGCTTATGCAGCAACAAATAAATGGCTAATTTTTTATCTAACGGAAATTGTTATGTCGATGCGTATAGGTAATGGCTACGATGTTCATGCTTTCGGTGAAGGCGATAAAATCGTTATTGGTGGTGTAGTTATTCCACATCATCACGGGTTAATTGCGCATTCTGATGGAGATGTGTTATTGCATGCATTGTGCGATGCATTATTAGGCGCGGCGGCATTGGGGGATATAGGTAAACATTTTCCTGACACTGACGTGCAATATCGTAATGCAGATAGTCGATCATTGTTGCGTATGGTTTATGCAAAAGTGAACCAGCTGGGGTGGAAATTAGTAAATGCCGACATGACAATCGTTGCCCAGGCCCCCCGTATGGCAAACTATATTTCTCGTATGCAAGAAACAATAGCTGCCGATTTGCTATCAGCAGTCACCCAAATTAACGTGAAAGCAACTACTACAGAACGATTGGGGTTTACAGGTCGGGAAGAGGGCATTGCCTGTTACGCAGTAGTGTTGTTAGAGAAAGTTTGATCCTAATAGATAGGGATTTCTATGCTGCTGAATAATTTAGATTTTCGCTCGCCTTGGTGGATGTTTAACGGTCACTTGCAAACGCAATTACCTTTATTACTACGCAGAGTTAAGTTAGCTCCCAATCGAGTATTAATTCCCACCTTAGATCAAGATTTATTAAACGGAAATTTATATCTCGCAGAAGCGAATCCAGGGAAGAGACTGCTAATAATTACTCACGGCTTGGAAGGACATAATCAGCAACCTTATATTTTAGGTATGGCACAAGCTGCATTAAAAAATGGTATTGCAGATAAGCCAGTAGATGTTTTGACCTGGAATTTACGTGGTTGTGGAAGGCCTGATAATCCCTCCTCAAAATTATATTTTGCAGGTGCAACACTAGATTTCGATGATGTGGTTACTTGGGCCAATCAACAAAAGTACTCCGAGATTTATTTGGCAGCTTATTCGCTAGGTGGAAATATTGTTTTGAAATGGCTTGGCGATAATGCTGAAACAGTGCGCAGGCGCGGCATAAAATCAGTATGTACTGCGTCTGTTCCGATTGATCTTGCTGCATGTGTAAATACTCTGGATAAGTGGTCTAACCTTGTTTATCGCATTTATTTTGTAACGAGTATGAAATGGCGTCTGAGGAGAAAAGCAGCTAAATTCCCTCAAAAAATAAGTTTGGATAATTATCACAAGGTTTACAGTTTTTATGCATATGATCATCTGTTTTCAGCACCTTTAAACGGGTTTGCAGATGCCGCTGAATTGCATAGTAAAGCGAGTGCAATTCATGTTCTGGAAAAGATCAACGTGCCATGTTTAATGGTGTCCTCACAAAATGATCCATTTTTGAGTAATAATTGCATCCCTCGAAATCTTTCAATTAATCATCCATGGTTGAACTTGGAAATAACTATGTCAGGTGGGCACGTAGGTTTTTTGAGTCACAATCTGGAGTGGTGGCTGGATAAACGATTTTTGGAGTTTTTTAATCAAAACCAATAAGTAGGTAGATTGTGGTTGAATTTAATTTGAATTTTCCTCGTGCTTACGGTGATCTCACTACTACAGCTGTTTTTCGTGAGCAGCCCGAAGATTTTCAGGTGGATGAAGACCTTGGGTTTTTACCTTCAGGTTCAGGTGAGCACGTTTTCTTACACATACGCAAGCGAGGAGAAAATACTGCCTGGGTTGCAGAAAAAATTGCTGCAATTGCAAAAACCAATATTAACGATATTGGTTTTTGTGGACGAAAGGATCGTCACGCGGTAACGACTCAATGGTTTAGTGTTTATCTGCCTAAAGGTGCAGAGCCATTTTGGGATAACATTAATTCTGAAACGATTCAGTTGTTGTCTGTTTCCCGTCATCAACAAAAATTGCGCCGGGGTGACCATCAAAAAAATCATTTCATTATTCTTCTGCGTGACTTAAAAACAGATAATAAATCTGCCGTTGAAAAAAATATCGAAAGGATTTTTTCCCAAGGCGTGCCAAATTATTTTGGTGAGCAACGTTTTGGCCGAAATGGAAATAATTTATCAGAAGCGCAAGCAATCCTGATCGATGGAAAACGTTACCGGGACAAACAAAAACGGGGTCTCATGTTGTCAGCTGCCCGTTCATATTTGTTTAACCAGGTATTAGCGGCGAGAGTGTTAGCCGGAAACTGGATGCAAAAGCTTGAGGGAGAGGTGGCTAATTTTCCTTCTGGCCCTTTATGGGGCAGGGGACTGACATTGGTTGCAGGTGCCACGGCTGAGTTAGAGTCTAAGGTTCTGAATGATTGGGTGGGTTGGTGTAACGGATTGGAACATGCAGGGTTGGTCCAGGAACGCCGTGCGCTGCAGTTACTGCCTCAAAATGCTTCCTATAAATGGGAAGGTCAAAATTTACAATTACGTTTTTCGTTGGATGCAGGCGAATTTGCTACTGCGGTTTTACAAGAGTTGGCTCTTTTACAGTCGGCGATAATGTCGGAGTAAAACCCGGTGACTAGTGCTGTGCTATAGTGCCTGCTTGCTTTTGGTATTAATAAAAAATGGGGAGGGCTCTGAAGGTGACTAACTTATTGATGCAAGGCGTAGGTATGACTTCGCTGCGCACTCGTGAGCGTCTGATTCAGCGTCTGCGTGATCAAGGCGTTACCAATATGAAAGTATTGGATGTGATGCTTAATACTCCTCGCCATATTTTTCTGGATGAGGCTCTGGCGCATCGAGCCTATGAAGATACTGCGCTTCCTATTGGTCACGGACAAACCATTTCCCAGCCTTATATTGTTGCTCGCATGACGGAAATTTTATTGGGTGCTGCGGGTGGTAAATTAAACAAAGTGCTTGAGGTAGGAACGGGTTCTGGTTATCAAACCAGCATATTGGCCCAATTGGTTCCATTTGTTTATAGCGTTGAACGTATTAAACCATTACAAGATAAAGCACGTGAACGTTTTCGCCAGATTGGGCTGCGGAATGTTCAATTACGTCATGCAGATGGTGGTTTTGGTTGGCCTGAAGCTGGTCCTTACGATGGTATTTTAAGCACAGCAGCTCCTCAGGCTGTTCCCGATGAGTTGCTAAAACAGTTAGCGCCTGGCGGTGTTTTGGTGATTCCCATAGGAGGGCGTGAGCAACAGCTTTATTTAATCATTCGTGATGGCGAGAAAGAAAATTTCGTCACTCAAATTCTTGAGCCAGTAAAGTTCGTACCTTTTCTTTCAGGAACTTCACGCTAAAACTCCATCTAAACGCTGGTGTTTCGATTTTTCGTTCATTGGTCGAAAATAGTGAACAGTTTTTGAGGTGGATTTTAAATGTGCATTTTTTGGAATAAACCGGTAGTTTGTATAGCTCCCGATCCTCTTTTTGTGCATTTTTTTATAAAAATATTAGATAATTTTAAAATAAATTTCGATTATTAATATCCATATGGAATATATCTGATCAAAAAATAAACATGGCAGGCAAATGATTTTATGCCCGAAAATGTCTTTTATTTAGCTACTCAACTATTCAGATTGTTCATTATTTCGATCATTTTTATGGTGCTATTTGGATGCTCCTCCTCCAGGCCAGCACCGGTGAGTGAAAAATCCCAAAATACTATTTGGCGGCCCAAGACGTATGTAGTTGCACCGGGTGATACATTATTTTCTATCGCATGGCGATATGGATTGAAATATGAAAATCTAGCAAAACATAACGGTATTTTGCCTCCTTATATTATTCGCCCGTCACAAGTCATTCGTCTTGATGTGGGAGCAACTACCACCAAAAAACTACTTTCTCCAAATCAAACAAAGCAAACAGTAATCAGTCAAATACACTCTATACCGAAATCACATCAACCGCTTCTGCGTAAAGAAAATAAAACAGTTAGCCCTAAGAGCTTTCCTAAAATAATCGCTCCTCAAAGTGCACCACAATGGCGCTGGCCAAGTAAAGGGACAATTTTGTCATCATTTCAGGGCAATGATGGCTTTAATAAAGGTATTGATCTTGGGGGAAAATTGGGAGAGCCTGTGCTTGCAGCAGCTTCCGGCCAAGTGGTTTATGCAGGAAGCGGGCTGCGTGGATACGGCAAATTGCTGATTATCAAACACAATGAAACTTTCCTGAGCGCCTACGCGCACAACGAAAGATTAAGAGTGAAAGAAGGAGATTCGGTTAAAGTGGGACAAGTAATTGCCGATATGGGTTCAAGCGGTACTGATCGGATAAAACTTCACTTTGAAATTCGTCGTGACGGTACTCCGGTAGATCCTCTGAAATATCTGCCGCGACGTTAAAGTGTCACATCTTTGAAGAAACAACTTCATAGATAAGTTCTCCAGACATTTGGCAGCATGAATGGAGATGTACAGCTTGGGCGAGCTGGGTGACTTATATAAAAAAGCCAGCCGGTTAAATAAAAAAATTGATTAAGGGGCTGAAAAATGACTGTACAAAATAGGGATACCACTGCATTTGATCGTGATGACGTATTCATGGTTCCAGACGCTGAACTGGAGGATGCAGATCTTCTTTTGGCAGAAGAAGAGGAGCTATCAAAACCAGCGGTGATAAGTGAAAGACTCATCGATGATAAATACAACAAAACCCTGGATGCTACCCAAATTTATTTAAACGAGATTGGTTTCTCGCCCCTTCTAAGTGCAGAAGAAGAAGTATTTTTTGCACGCAAGGCATTGAAAGGTGATGAGGCAGCGCGTAAGCGCATGATCGAAAGTAACCTTCGCCTGGTCGTTAAAATTTCCCGTAGATATGTGAATCGTGGGCTCGCGTTGCTTGATTTGATTGAAGAGGGAAATTTAGGCCTTATTCGTGCTGTTGAGAAGTTTGATCCTGAGCGTGGCTTTCGCTTCTCAACTTATGCAACATGGTGGATACGCCAGACAATTGAACGTGCGATTATGAATCAAACTCGCACTATTCGTTTGCCAATCCATGTAGTGAAAGAATTGAATATTTATCTGCGTGCAGCGCGTGAATTGTCACAGAAGCTGGACCATGAGCCAACACCGGAAGAGATCGCAAATCTGCTGGAAAAACCGGTTGCTGATGTTGAGCATATGCTGAGCCTTAACGAACGTGTTACTTCTATTGATGCTCCAATTGGTAATTCTTCGGATCGCGCAATTGTTGATACCATTGCCGATACTCATGTGTCCGATCCTGCAACGCTTTTACAAGATAGTGATTTGACAACAAGTCTTGATCATTGGCTTGATGAGTTGACCGAGAAACAACGTGAGGTTCTCGCTCGCCGTTTCGGTTTGCGTGGATATGAAGTTAGTACTTTAGAAGAAGTGGGTCATGAAATTGGGTTGACTCGTGAACGAGTTCGCCAAATTCAAGTGGAGGCATTGAAGCGTCTGCGCGATATCATGGAAAAGCAAGGTTTAGATAGTGCGGCATTATTCAGCGCATAATTATTTCCGCCAATAAAAAAAGCGGCATTGCCGCTTTTTTTATTTTGAAAATTATGTTTTTTACAGAAGAAGTGCCATCGCCGCTTCCATTTCTTCGCTTAGATCTTCCGATTCGGTAACCTGAATATCAGGATCAAGTCCTAAGCGACCAAATGCTTTAACTTTTGATAAATCAACTTGTGCCATTGAAGAGTTGGTTCCTGCATAACTTTGTAGCATCGCTACTGTCACGATATCTGCATAATCCGCTTTCGGAATATTTCGTTCAAACTCCATGTGTTGACTGGGTACGTGAGCCAGCTCCGCCGGAAAATTCCAGGCTTTCAGAATCAGATCGCCAAGAGGGCCTTGGAGTTGTTCAATTACAGTATCCAAAGTAAAGCTATCTTTTAACAATGCAGGATGGTCCTCCGCGTAAGTTAACACGGGAAGCACACCTATCTTATGGACAAGCCCGGCAAGGGTTGCCTGATCTGGACGTAGGCGAGTGTAGTGTTTACAAAGCACATGGCTAATACCTGCAATTTCGCTGGATCTGCTCCATACTTCACGCATGCGCATATCCACTAAATCTGAAGTGGCCTGAAACATTTGTTCCATTGCAAGGCCTGTTGCAATATTACAAGTGTATTGGATGCCCAATCGCATTAATGCAGTACGAAGATCTTCAATGGCGCGATTAGCGCGTAACAAAGGGCTATTGGCTACTCGAATTATCCGTGCACTGAGGGCGGCATCATTACCTATGACATGGGTAAGTTTATCGATATCTGCATCCGGGTCATCCGCAACTTCACGTACTTTCAGCGCGACCTCCGGCAATGTCGGAAGTACGAGTTGATCCTTTTCAATTGCAGTAATGATCTCCTGGCGAACTTTTTCAGCTATGGCATTCATTGGGAATCCTGTGGCAGGCACTATTCGTTTTTTTCATCTGCTGTAGGTATAGCATAGGGTAAGAGGCACCGTTTTAATTTTTGCGAGCCCATGACCAAGGTTAATTCATCGAGTTGTTCATCAAATACAGATGCGAGTATTTCAATTTCCCCGGCATTAACTTTAGTTGCCATAACGACTTGTCCTGCCGGTTGCCCTGACACGCTATTAATCACTTCATCTCCAGGCAGAGGAGGCTGTTCACTAAGGGTGGTAAATCTATACATATGCCGCTTAAGTTTGCCACGATAATGCAAGCGCGCCACTATTTCTTGCCCTGTATAACAGCCTTTGCGAAAGCTAATCGCATTGACTAATTGATAGTTAATTTCCTGGGGGGTGAATTGTTCATGAGTTTCCGGGTAGATGCTTGCAATACCCGCTTGAATATCGAGGAGTGACCATTTGTCTAGCTCCTCTTGCTTTGCGCATGCAGCCAATTTATGGGAAAAAATTTCATTATTTGAGGCTGGTATCCAGCATTCATACCGGTTTGTATCTAATTGGATTAAGAAATTGCCTTCATTTTCTATGAATGCTTCATTGTCAGTGGGTAAACAGCTAAACAGTGCGTTTGCTACGGTGTGAGCTTGCTCGCCATAGAGACCGTACAAGTGGTAATCGCCTTGACCATCAACCAGTTTTGCTTTGGAAAATACAATGTATTTGCCAAGGGATTGCTTGGCTACAGTAAGCATTGAAGCTGGTATACGCAGTGCAATAGTTTCTGGATCTATTTGCAAGGCCCTGAATGTTAATAAAATTCGGCCTTTGGGATTGCATTGTGCTCCAATGCGTGTGATCTGATCATTTAATTCACGCAAGTCACAGGTGACTTGTCCTTGTAAAAACTTGTTTGCATCGGGGCCATGAACCAGTAGTAGCTGCGAGTCATTAAGTTTTATCCAAAATGTTTTGGTGGTGAGGGTAGGTATCGGAGTGTTCATAATGTAGATTTCTAATGAGAATTTTAGCGGAAAGGATGATTATCGATATTATGTTGAGCTTTTCATAGCAACAATTTGCGCCTATTACGTTTTGGTCTATAAGTAGACAATGATAAATGAACGTGGTGAACTGTGATTACCAGATTTCCTGCCCAGCATTCATCGATCCGGCAAAACGGCTTTTATAAACTATTCCTTTATTGCCTTGTTACCGTATTTGTTATTTACGCGTATGAGTTGTTGCCATCCAAAAAGTTATTAGTTGTCCCTTCAAAAGATATTCCCCATTACATTTACGCGGATACTAGTTCCTCTGGGGTATCCATGGTTCGTTGGCTCGATTTTGATGGTATGGAGTGGGCATGCCATTTGGAGAATGACGGTAGGCCTCATATGTGCGGATTCAACGTTTTCCTTGGTGGTGGGCAGGGGACTGATGGAATAGATTTGAGCAGCTACAAAACTATTGATGTTGATTTGGATTACGTCGGTAATGACCAACGCCTGAGGTTCTATTTACGTAATTATGAACCCGGGTTGTCTGATATCAACGATATGCAAACAGCTAAATTTAATAACGTGCATGTGCCCGTTGAATATATTCGTGATGATTTGGTATTGAGCCTATCTGAGTTCTCGGTAGCAGAGTGGTGGGTTACCCAATACAAAGCACCACGCGAAAACTCTCTTCCTGATTTTAGCCGCGCTATCGCATTTGGGATTGACCTTAGCTATCCGGGAGTTCCGGGGGAGCATAAATTCAAGTTAAAAAAATTGGAGTTTGTTGGTGAGTGGGTTTCTCGCGATGACTGGTATTTGGGGATATTGGTGTTTTGGGTAAGTGCTATCTTGATTAGTGGAGCAATTAGTCTTGCTCGATTGACTAAAGAAATTCGCCTTGAGCATCAGCGCCTGGAGCGTTTGGCTGACCAAAACTCATTGCTTGTCGAAGAAACTGACAAGTACAAAAAGTTATCTATGATTGATCCCTTAACTGGATTGTTAAATCGTCAGGGGCTTGCCGAATATATCGAGCAGTTCTTCCCTCAAGGTCGGCAGCGCCGCGTGTCGTTGGTGGTTATTGATATTGATCACTTTAAAAAAATTAATGATACTTTTGGCCACGATGGCGGCGACATTGTTTTGAAACGAGTTGCTGAACTGATTAAAGGAAATACCCGTCAGACAGACCAGATAGCTCGCTGGGGAGGTGAGGAGTTTGTCATGATATTGCCCGATGTTGGGGTAGATAATACGTATCACCTGGCGGAAGAGATG
>DATJLF010000026.1:0-2556 GCA_035490715.1 Cellvibrio sp. | reverse complement strand
TGGGTTCAGCGAGCTACAACCAGCGGTTGTCCGAGCGTCGGGCTCGTACCGTGTATGAGTATTTGATCGCCCAGGGCATCCGCGCTGACCGACTCGAAGGGCCTGTCGGCCACGGTGAAGAGCGCCCGATAGCAAGCAATGAAACTGATGAAGGTCGTGCGCTCAATCGCCGTATTGAACTCAAAGTTTTGCCATAACCAGAGACCCTGCCACAGATAGGCTCGGATTGGGTAGGGCCTTAGGCAGCGAGCAATCAAATATATACAAACAATTGGAAGGAAAATGTAGGCGTGGTGGCTTGGTGTGCGTTAAGTAATATTGGTAATGCCACTGCTAATGATAAACGCAATCTCATGTCAAATTGAGCTGGACTTTTTTATTTAACATCGGATGAACTTTGCTCGGACATTCGCTATTTCGTCGAAAAGTTTCTCTCCAATTTAGTGAGCTTTCCAGGAATAACATAAGCGGCGGGCATTTTCGTGAAGAGGCAGGTTTACTCTTTGTTTATTTCCTATGTTAGTAGGTTCCTACAAGTTGCTACCAACATTCAAGTCTTAGCAAAGTTTTGATAGCTGGATATGGGCGGTGGTGGTGGGAGGGGGCGAACAGTCAGGTGGCGCTGCGAATCTTTAATCAATTTCGAATAACTTGGAATAAATTAGTAAATCTTGTATTTGTCCCCTCCTGAAAACATAATCCAGTGAGGCCGTTTGTTTCAATCCAATTGAGCAATGATATGCCTAATAGGTGTTAGCAATCACGATAGTCGAAAAGAGCAAATTAAGTGCACTAGCTCAAAATGCTTTTAGCACAATGGGGATATAAATTTAGTACGAAAAAAATGGTTGATATAAACAAATTCACACCAACCGCTTGCAATCATGTATTGCAGGTTTTCCAAAAGACTATTTAATTTACTTTCATATTTTCTAGCTTTTGGTCCAAGCACGATCACCGTGGTATAAGTGAATGCGCCGTCGTAGCGGCCGAAGATGGTATCGTGGTGCCGCCGACTTCAGAGGTGAAAAAGCCGAACAGGGTGAGTTGTTTGATCATGGTGAGGTAATGAATACGTTGAGAACAACAAGGTGCGCGTGGATTAGGCCCTAGTCTCATTCTGCCACTACCAGCAACTGGTCAATAAAATCGATGGGCTCTGATTAAAGCAAATACTGATGTGGAAATCCGTTTAGTGGCGTGCGGTAATCATCAGGGTTGGTCCGGCAGGGCTGACCTCAGACACTTGCCCTGGCCATTTTTGACGAATAGATGCCCGTGTGGCGCGATAGCTTGGCGATCCGTCGGCCCGAGCCCGCTGCAGGATCGGCGCTAGTCTGCACAGGTGCTGCAAAGATCTGCCCAGTATTTGCTATGCCTATTGCGATATTCAACTGGAACAACAAACCCGGACATTGATCATGGTAGGGGCTCGCTCAACGCTTCAGAAACAAGATTTTGAAGGAATTAATCTATTTATTTTTGGGGGTACTTTTGGGGGTATTAATAAAGTTTGAATATACGAAAAACTATAAAAAACAGATAGTTGATATTGTTTTTCTGATGATCCCGAGTGCGCCATACAAAACAAAGGCTTAGCTGACACAGCTAGGCCTTTTTTATTTTTGGGATAAAAATTCGGGGTAAAAAATAAAGTAGAAAAATTCTTCTACTTTCTGGCAGACAATGCCGCGTTAAATCATTACAATTTGCTCATTCAGCGCGATAACGATAATAAAAGCTCATCCCGTCAGGGGTGGGCTTTTTTTATGCCTGTTACTTGTGCTGACATCCCTTCGTTGAGTAGTTGATGTGGAGTGTGCGAATGTTTCCTTTATTGCAGTTGATGGTATTGAATCATCGAGTCATCAGCAGAGGTAAGATGACGGGGTTTTTAAATATAGAAGGGAAACGTGCTGACGGTTTTTGGTTTTAGTCGCACGATGTACTGTTAGCTGCCGAAAGATTTCAAAGCACTTCGGTATCCATCGCCAGATTCCACTGTTTCGCTTGGTGATTTTTGGGCAGCACTTCAGCAAACGCTTGTTCGATGGCAGCAGGCTCCCGCTCCCGTTTGATGCGCTCAAAAAATGTTTCTGCTTGAGGGTATTGCAGACGCAGGTACATGAGCCATTGCTTGATCCGGTTACCGCAGTTTTTTTCCAGGTAGCGGGGTCTGGTTTGTTGGTAATAATCGTACAGCAAACTGCATATGTCGCCCCAGGAAAGGGGGCGATAGTCTTCGCCCTGTAAGTCTGCCTTGATACGCCTGGCCAGGTCCGGGCATGCGAGCAGCCCACGCCCCAGCATCACATCGTCGCAGCCGGATTGTTCGCGACAGCGATGGTAATCCGCCACGTTCCAGATCTCTCCATTTGCAACGACCGGTATAGCCAGGTGTTGACGTATGTCGGCGATATATTCCCAATAGGCCGGCGGCTTATAGCCATCTGCCTTGGAGCGGGCATGGACGGTCAGCTCATTGGCACCTGCATCGGCGACAGCGAGCGCATTATCCAGATAACTGTTGCGATCATCGTAGCCCAGGCGGATTTT
>DATJLF010000025.1:0-97717 GCA_035490715.1 Cellvibrio sp. | reverse complement strand
AGCCATACCTGCCGTATTAAAAGGTGGTGATATTCTGGCTGGTGCACAAACCGGCACCGGAAAAACAGCCGGTTTTACATTACCCTTACTGGAAAAATTAAGTCGGGCTCAGACTGATAAAACGGCAAAAGGTCGTCGTCCTGTTCGCGCGCTTATCCTTACACCCACCCGTGAATTAGCGGCGCAGGTGCATGAAAGCGTGCGCACTTATGGAAAATACCTTTCATTGCGGTCTACTGTTGTTTTTGGGGGCGTGAGCATTAACCCGCAAATGATGAATTTGCGCGGCGGCACTGACATTCTAGTTGCAACGCCGGGCCGCCTGCTCGATTTGGTTAATCAAAATGCCGTCTCATTGCATGATGTTGAGGTATTAGTACTGGATGAAGCTGATCGGATGCTCGACATGGGCTTTATCCACGACATCAAAAAAGTGCTCGCCCTATTACCAAAACAACGCCAGAACCTACTGTTCTCCGCGACTTTTTCCGACGAAATAAAGGCCCTTGCCGATAAATTATTGAACCAACCGAGCCTGATAGAAGTTGCCCGCCGCAATACAGCCTCAGAGCGTGTTACGCAACGTGTTCATCCTGTTGATCGCAACCGCAAGCGTGAATTGCTCTCGCATTTGATTGAGCAAGGTGATTGGCAACAAGTACTTATTTTTACCCGCACCAAACATGGCGCAAATAAATTAACCGAACAATTATTGGATGATGGTATTCGCGCTGCCGCAATCCATGGCAACAAAAGCCAGGGCGCACGTACTAAAGCCTTGGAGGATTTCAAACAAGGTGAAATTCGTGCATTGGTTGCAACAGATATTGCCGCTCGCGGGATTGATATAGACCAATTGCCCTACGTCGTAAATTACGAATTACCTAATGTACCGGAAGACTACGTACATCGTATTGGACGCACAGGTCGTGCAGACGCTGAAGGTGTAGCTGTATCCCTGGTATGCATTGATGAAGACAAATTCCTGCGCGATATCGAGAAATTAATTAAACGCAATATCGATAAAGAAGTTATGCCAGGTTTTGAACCAGACCCAAACGCAAAACCAGAACCGATTGTATTGGGTCGCCGAATGACCATCGGCGCGAATGCAGGCAAACAAGGAAAAAGTCGCTCCGGTAAACCTGCCGGTTCCAAGCTCGCGCTGGGACAAAAACCAAAGAATGGTAATAGCAAAAAAACACCTGCCAAAAACCTACAACAGCGTAATGAAAAACCTGCAAGCACACACCGAAAAGGCCCATCAAAACAACAAGCAAGCAAATAAGTGCAAGCAAGCTTAAATAAAAAGGTGGCCCCGCCACCTTTTTTATATCCTCAATATTAAATTATCGCTGCATATCATATTTACGCATTTTCTCAACCAATGTTGTACGCCTTACGCATAATTTATCGGCTGCACGTGCGACCACACCACCACAATCGTTTAACGCTTGCTGGATCAAACTCATTTCCAGGTTAGTAATATACTCACGCAAATCGATTCCCTGCTCTGGCAACAATGGAGTGTCATTCATACTGACGTAACCCGTATTACCGCCACTCGCCCCGTTTAGTTTCACCGGGGACTGCACAAAATCTTCGTCAGTGACATCGACGTGACGATACTTCGCAGGTAAATCCTGTACGCCAATCACACCGAACGGATGCATGATTGCCATACGCTCAACCAGATTGGCAAGCTCGCGCACGTTCCCGCTCCATTCATGCTGGCACAGCGACATAATGGCAGCTGAATTAAAACGAATGGAGCCACGCTGTTCACTTTCCATGCGCGAAACCAATTCATTAATTAATAACGGAATATCCTCGGCGCGCTCTTTTAACGAGGGTAACTCGATTGGAAAAACATTCAGACGATAAAATAGATCTTCACGAAAGGTATTATCTTCGATCATTTGCTCAAGGTTACGATGCGTTGCAGCAATGATACGTACATCGACAGGTTGTGTTCTGTTACTGCCTACCCGTTCAAAACAGCGCTCTTGAAGTACACGCAAAATTTTCACTTGCATGTTCAATGGCATATCACCAATTTCATCCAGAAACAGCGTCCCACCTTCTGCCATTTCAAAACGACCCGCACGGGAATTTATCGCTCCGGTAAAGGCTCCTTTTTCGTGGCCGAACAATTCACTTTCTAATAATTCCGCAGGGATTGCACCACAATTTACTGGCACAAAAGGTTTGTCACGGCGAGGAGAATTGTAATGAAGGTTACGCGCAACCACCTCTTTACCTGTGCCCGATTCACCAGTTATTAATACTGAAACATCTTTATCGGCTACCTGCGCCATCATTTCGCGAACATTTTGAATTTCACGGCTGGTTCCAACCAAACTACGGAATAAATGTACTGGACGGCGCTGGGGTTGGCGTTTACTGCTGGATTGGGCCTCCCTGTACAACTGGGCACGATGAAGGGTATCGACTAATTTATTGTAAGTTGGTGGAATCGAGAGTGTGGCTATAGCCATAAAGCGAAAAATATCTTCCAAATTGTCAGCTGCATTCTGATTGGCATCGCCAACTAACACTACGGCCAACTCATCATTCCAGGCTCGAATTTCTTTAAATAACTGCGCTAATGTTTGATTGCTTTCACGATAATCGCCAATAAAAACTGCGACATAATCTTCACCACCATTTTCTTCAGCAACGACCGACTGCCACGCACTACTGGGCGCAACCAAAGTCGTTTCGCTAAGAAAATCCAGAAGGATTTTTAGATCGTGCTGACGTGACGGATTATCGTCGATAACGAGAACTTTATTATTGCGCCACATACCCCAAGACCCTTCATTCCGTGCCTAAGCCCCTGAAAAGACATCATAAATAGTCAGAGGCGGCGAGATGACTTATCGGTGTAAGTAATAGACGAGGCGGCGAATCTAGTCAAATTTATGGCGAGAAGTTTTTGGCGTATTAACAACAATCAAACAAAAAGTCTAATTAATCGCCAAAAATATACCTTTTTTCGATACGTTAATGCAGGAAAACTTTATTTAAAAAGTAATTGGAAATTAGAGTGTCTGTTTTTATTAAGATGCAAATAAATTAATTGGCATTACCGGGAACTTGCGTTGCAATTTCGTCCCAGCCGGACTTTACAGTTTTTAACAGCTGAATCACCTCGACAACTTTTTCTACACTATTTTGTGAGGAAGCCTCCAACAATTTAAAATTCATATATTCATAAAGTTGATCGAGCCGCTCAGATAATTCTCCGGCGCTCATATCAAGAGATGCACGTAAACCACCAACAATGCCAATCGCTTTACCAATTAATTCTCCTTTAGCAGCCAAATCACCGCGCTCAATCGCCCCTTGCGCAGCTGCTAACCGGCTCAGTGCACCTTCGAATAGTAATTGGATTAATCGATGGGGCGATGCGTGGCTAATTTCCGATTCAATACCTAATTGACGATATTGTTTTAGCGCTTCACGTGGATTGTAATTGGACACAGACTGACCCCTGCTAGCAGTTAGGTTAACTAAGGCTAGCAGGGTCAATGAGCTTTTGCGAGTTTTGCTATAAAAAGCTGGTTTTAAAAACCGAATTGACCGAAGCACACTTGCTTTAATACCGAATCAGGTTGCCTGCAATAATGTCACCTCTTGCTGACATTGCGCGATCAAACCCGCGTACACACCTTTTAATTCACTTAATGCCCGAACTAAAGTGGACTTATTATCGCGATTTGCAGAAATAACACGATCAATTAACAACACACAAATTCGATCCAGCTGACGAACCTTATCCCAGTCTTCTGTCTGCAATGCTTTATTCAATTCTGCCTGTAAACTACGCATGGCGTTAATACCGGCTTCTCCGTGATACTCGGGAACAGGAAGCAAATAAATATTCATGGCGGTCCCCCTAAATCTGATTGGCAATAGCATCCCATGCGGTTTTTATTTCCCCGAGCAAACGACCACACTCATCCAGATACTCTGGATTGTTTTCAAAGTTTGCCTGGGTTAATCGACGGATAATGTAGTCATAAAGATTATCGAGGTTAGCAGCCAATTTTCCGCCTTCCTTATCATTCAAACTGCCCTGTAAACCACCCACTATTGCTGCTGCTTTACCAATAAGTTCACCTTTGCGTGCCACCTGATTTTGTGCCATTGCACCTTTCGCTTGAGCAATACGCTCCAAGGCTCCCTCAAATAGCATTTGGATAAGACGATGCGGTGAAGCTGACTCAACACCGGAATGCACCTTAACATTGGCATAACTTTGTACAGCAGAATAAGAATTCATAAATCACCATAATGGTTGAACAATAAGCATTGCTTTTATCGGCATCGGATGAATAATCACCGAACCTTAAAGCTAACGGCACAACCTCCAAAATCTTTAATATGAATTTACCTGACATGAAAAAATCTGTTCTTGTAACCGGTGCGTCAACCGGTATTGGCTATTTCACTGCACATCAACTTCAGCGTGATGGTTACCTTGTCATCGCATCCTGTCGAAAAACCGAAGATGTTATTCAATTGGGAAATGAAGGACTTCACGCTGTACAGATAGACCTGCAGGATTCATCATCAATCAAAGATGGATTCAATAAGGCAATGGTCATTTGTAACGGCAAGCTCTATGGCTTATTCAATAATGGAGCCTATGGGCAACCTGGCGCAGTCGAGGATTTATCCCGTGATGTTTTGCGCGAGCAATTTGAAACTAACTTTTTTGGCTGGTGCGAACTGACCAATCTCGCTCTTCCAGAGATGCTCAAACAAGGCGTTGGCCGAATCATTCAAAACTCCTCTGTACTGGGAATATCAGCAATGCCATTGCGTGGCGCTTACAACGCAAGCAAATACGCCATAGAAGGAATCAGCGACACACTAAGGCTTGAGCTAAAAGGCACGGGAGTTCACGTGAGTTTGATTGAGCCCGGGCCAATACATAGTGACTTTCGAAAAAATGCGCTGGAAGCACTCATCAAAAATGTTGATCTAAGCAAAAGTCGTCATGAAAAAATCTATCAAAAGGCGATCACCCGCTTGAGCAAAACCATCACTACGACGCCATTTACCTTGGGTCCGGAAGCCGTCTATAAACGTGTATTACATGCGCTGGAAAGTAAACAACCACGTGCGCGTTATTACGTTACGTTCCCGACTTATCTCGTGGGCTATATGAAGCGATTTTTACCATCTTCCTTAATGGATAAACTTTTATTAAAGATGGGCAGCTAATTCATTTTGAATTCAGCCTCAAGTATCAAAGATATGGAAAATCATCGACGGAACTTCACATGAAAATCAAATTCATTCTTCTGACAGTCACGATCATTTTTTCATCTGCGGCCACCGCGGACTCCTTACGCTGCGGTGGCCAGTTGGCCAAAATTGGAGAAACCAAAGCAGAAATTATCGATAAGTGTGGTGAACCGGTAATGACGGATCAGTACTGCGAGCCGCTCGCTAACGCTCAACCCCAAGGGGTGCAAAGTGGCAGCAATAATGTTCAAAACAATATCGCCATTAACAGCTGCGAGAATGTAGATATCTGGACCTACAACCCTGGCAGTGGAAAGTTTTGGACCAATCTTCATTTCCGCCGCGGGGAACTTATATTTATACGCTACGGCGGGCGGATCAAATAACGACCAACCTGAAAACCTGTTGCACAACCTGAATTACTGTATATAATCACAACAACTGTATAAATAAACAGATTCGGGAGTGATCTTATGTCAGACTTAACGCCGCGCCAGGAAGAAGTATTAAATCTTATCCGCAAATATGCAGACGAAACCGGCTACCCTCCTACGCGCGCAGAAATTGCACGCATTTTGGGCTTTAAATCTGCTAACGCTGCTGAAGAACATATCAAAGCACTTGCCCGAAAAGGAGCGATAGAAATTATTCCGGGAGCATCGCGCGGAATACGCCTTCCTGAATCACATAGCGGTATTCCTATCGTTGGTCGAGTTGCAGCAGGTAACCCTATCCTTGCACAGGAACATATCGAAGATTACTGCAATATCCCTTTTGATTTTTTCTCACCCAGCGCTGACTACCTACTGCGAGTGCATGGAATGAGTATGAAAGATGCAGGAATATTGGATGGTGATTTACTTGCCGTACATAGAACGGATCAAGCTCGAAATGGCCAAATTGTTGTGGCGCGCATCGGTGAGGAAGTCACTGTAAAACGCTTTAAACGCTCCGGAAACAAAGCGCTTGTAGAACTGTGGCCAGAGAACCCTGATTTTGAAGTCATTCATGTGGATATACGTGATCAGGAGTTTTGTATTGAAGGTTTGAGTGTAGGAGTAATTCGTCGTGACTAACTTTGCCCTCTTCCGCCCAACAAATATCAGTCATCAACAACCACTCGGAGGTGTGACTGAACTCATTCTGACCAGCGATGCACCTGAGCAGCTTGCCTTGCTGCTGCCAATGATTGCATTTCTCAGTAATAGCTCGCAGGATCGTTGGATTACCTGGATTGCACCACATAATGTCTCACGTGAATTACTGGAAGCTTATGGCGTAAACACACGCTATATCCGTGTAATTCACTGTCACGATCAATTAAGTTTATTATGGGTTACGTGGGAAGCACTGGCGGCAGGCAATAGCCATACCGTGATATCAAGTCCAGGAAAATTGACAGATAAGGAATTAAATCAACTGGAGGTAGCAGCAATACAGGGGAAATCTCAAGGATTACTTTTGCGGGTGCGCTAGTTGAAAATTAGAATTGTAATAAACCATGTACAGGACAATACTCACAACCAATGGATGTGAATTTAATTAGTGAAGCATGAGTTTGTCATTATCAAACATACCCTCAGCCAAATCATCAATCATTGTTTCCGCTTGTTGATCAGCAATATCACCCGCAGCTTCCATACCAGCTTCAATCATTACTTTTGCCACGTTGAATTTTTCTTCACCCAAAAATGCCAGAGACTCAGAGGAAAAACGGATCGTCACTAAAGGTTCATTTGTCTCATCGTCAGCACGCGCCAACGCAATATCGCCATTCGTAAGCTCAATAATTTCGTAAATTGATGACATAAGTACCGTACCTCACATGTGCAGGGCGCGCATTCTAGCACCCAATTAATCCAAAACCCATGGTAGATCAAAGATCTCAATCACTGAACACTTGGGAAAGCCAGAAGAAATAAACAAGAATCAGCAGCAGTGAAATTCACTTCTTCCCCCAAGAGTTCAGAAAGCAACAGAGACTCCCCGGCTTGAAATTCTTTCCTATTCATCCCCCAAGTTAGTTCCAACTTTCCCCGAATTACCACAACCAAGGAATAACAGTCATTTTGATGTCGAAAACTACCTCTGCTCAAAACAAATCGATGAACAGTAAAATCATCGAAATGAACAATTTCCTCCTGTTTCAATGAATCAGTCTGGGCGATCAACTTGGGTATCGAGCGCTGATTACTTGTGAAATCTACAAGAGATAAAGCCTCTTCAGTATCCCAATGTTCTTGGGTTAATACTTTTTGCGCAAAACTTAATATCTTTCGCTCGTAGACCGGTGTTTGAAATTCTATAACCCGAACACCATGCTGTAATGCATGAGGAACATGACAGGGTACAGCCAATGTATCGCCCACTTTTAATGGCAAATGATTAACAAAACTATTCATGCGGTTGCGAAGCACTGATTCCTGCTTAAGCAAGGTTTTGTTTTCAGAGGACTGTGAAATACAGTTAATCCAATACTTTAACTTCTCCGCAGACACTGGAGCATTCCGTGCGATCCCGTCCTGTTCGCGCAAAGTATCTATTTCTTGATCCAGCTTGCGTCTTACCTCTTCATAAAACTTTACGGATTCGAGGTACGCCTTCTTGAACTCATCAACACTAGGATATAGCGCCAAGGTTGAGTCAGAAAAACCGAGTTGAATACAACCATCACCGTTCGGCCAAGCCGATGGATCAATATGCGTGACTACATAAACCTCTTGTTTCTTTTCATGTAACTCAAAATAAAGATCCCCATAAACGTCGTCGGGAAGCGGATCTAATACTTTGAGCAGTATGAGGGTTCCATGGTCAGCTTGCGGAAAAGCCGCCATCACCCATGGTAAGGGGATTGATCCTCTCATACCTTTTATTTTGGCTTGACCACGGGCTTCTATTCCGGTGTACCAAATTTCCTGCCCCCAAGGTTTGGGAATATATACTGGCTCCAAAATCCAGGGGGCCGAAACTTCCACAATAGGTAAATCATTTGTAGTGATGAATGCTTTAAAAGAATTTAAATCGTTTTCAACACTTTGTATTTGTTGTGTGAGGTTTACTTTGGAAGGGAAAATACTCAGATATATCAGTGATGAAGCACATGCCTGATCTACGTATAGACATGCCGTCAACTCAATATGCGATTGCTCAGGCAAATAAAATTGATGAAATAGAAAAGACACAGCAAAACTGTCTTTAGAATCAGTAAAAGCAGCTATTTGATCGGCCACAAATTTTTCTAAAGAAAAGCGCCCATCCAACGTAAATAACTTCAAGGAACATTCCTATGCAATTAAATAGCCCGAATTTTACCAGAGGATCACGACTTACCTTGCGATATTTATAGTGCCTAATATGAAAACGGCCAATCTGATGATTGGCCGTTTTCACATATGTTCAACAATCAACTCAATTCACACGTTCAAGAACAGTGGTTATACCTTGCCCCAAGCCAATACACATGGTTGAAACGCCAAAATTCAAATCGCGATCTTGCATTACTGTCAATAAAGAACCGGTAATTCTGGTACCCGAGCAACCAAAAGGATGGCCCAATGCAATAGCTCCTCCATGTAAATTGACTTTATCGTCCATCACATCCAGCAATTTAAGATCTTTCAATACAGGTAGCGCCTGTGCGGCAAAAGCTTCATTGAGTTCAACAACATCAATATCTTCCATCGTCAAATTGGCTGCCTTTAACGCTTTTTCAGTCGATGGGACAGGTCCGTAACCCATAATTGACGGATCGACTCCTGCCAAACCGAGAGACACTACCTTCGCAATAGGCTTTAAACCTAATGACTTGGCTCGCTCAGCAGACATCACCAACATTACCGACGCCCCATCACTTAATTGCGATGATGTACCGGCAGTGACTTGTCCATTCTTAGGGTCAAAGACCGGAGGTAATTTGGAAAGCGCTTCAACAGTCGTTTCAGGGCGAATAGTTTCGTCCTGATCAACAGAAATTAAAAAGCCATCCGTATTGTGGCCATCAACTGCAATAATTTCGCGTTTGAATTTGCCAGTTTCACGAGCTTTAGCTGCGAGTTGATGGGAACGAGCGCCGAACTCATCCATTTGCTGGCGATTGATACCGTGTAATAGCGCCAGGTATTCGGCAGTCATTCCCATATTTCCGGCAGCTTTAGCAACAGACAAACCCAGCAACGGATTGATACTGACTGATTCGTACATAGGCAGATGCCCCATGTGTTCTACACCACCAATCAGGTACACATCACCCTGACCTGCTTTGATGTTCACGGCTGCAGTGTGTAAGGCTGACATGGAGGAGCCACATAAACGATTGATGGTTTGCGCGGGAATTGTATGGGGTAAACCAGCAAGCAATAAAATATTACGTGCAATATTGAATGCTTGCTCTTCACGTTGCATTACACAACCCCAAAGCAAATCATCAATGGTATTGGGATCAAGCTGCGGATTGCGGCTTAACAATCCTTTAATAATTGCTGCAGAAATATCGTCTGCACGCACATGACGGAAGCAGCCATTTTTTGAGCGCCCCATAGCGCTCCGAGCATAATCGACAATAACGACGTCGCGTGGTTGTAAGCTCATTGTCCTGACTCCTTAACCGTAAAATTTCTGATTATTAGCTGCTTTGGCTTTTACGCTATCAGGTGCAATATAGAGTGCCCCCAAATAACTAAATTTATCTGCCATCTCACAAAATACTTGCGCGCCGATGGCGTCTATCCAACGGAACACACCACCACGGAATGGAGGGAAGCCTGTTCCATATACCAAAGCCATATCTGCTTCCGCTGCTGTTTCAACAATACCTTCATCAAGACATCGAATTAGCTCAGTCGCCATCGGGATCATCATTCGCGCGGTAATATCATCATCACTAAGTTCGGCCGCACCGGCAATGGTTGGTTTTAATATCTCTGACACCTCTGGTGCCACTACTTTTGCAGACTTACCTTTTTTATCCAACTCGTAATTGTAGAAACCTTTTTCATTTTTCTGACCAAAGCGGCCCGCCGCAAAAAGAACATCCGTGCAAGATGTAAAATCACGTTTCATACGATCAGGAAAACCATCAGCCATGACCTTCTCAGCATGCACCGCCGTATCTATACCAACCACATCCAAAAGATAAGCGGGTCCCATTGGCCAACCCCATGTTTCCATCAGTTTATCGATACGATGGAAATCAACACCATCTCGCACCAACATTGCAAAACCCGCCAAATAAGGAAATAACACCCGATTTACTAAAAAACCTGGGCAATCTTTCACCACTATTGGTTTCTTACCCATTGCATTTGCATAGGCGACCGTGCGGGCAATAGCGTTATCTGATGTTTTCACTCCACGAATAACTTCGACCAATGGCATCATGTGCACGGGATTAAAAAAATGCATGCCACAAAAATTTTCAGGGCGAGCTAAGCCTTCCGCTAAAAACGAAATGGAAATGGTTGATGTATTTGAAGCGATAATAGTATCGGCACTCACTTTGCCCTCAACTTCAGCAAGAACAGCTTTCTTTACTTTTGGATTTTCAACAACAGCTTCCACGACTATATCAACCTGATCGAATCCATCATAACTTAACGCAGGCTCAATACGATTTAACACATCACCCATTTCGGAAGCAGATAATTTTTTGCGTTCAACACGCTTGCTTAATAATTTGTTGGCTTCGGACAACCCCAAATCAATACCTTTTTGAGAAATGTCTTTCATTTTGATGGGCACACCTTTGAGCGCAGATTGGTAGGCAATCCCCCCTCCCATAATTCCGGCACCAAGCACAGCAGCACGATCGATTTTTTTATCGGCTTTTTTCTCCCAACCCTTCGATTTTTTCCCTAACATTTGTTCGTTTACGAATATTCCGACTAAGGATTGCGCCACTGGAGTTTGCGCCATTTTGGCAAAATTTTCGGCTTCTGCTTGCAAGGCCTCATCGCGTCCTTTATCGGCCGCCTTTTGCATTGCTTTGATCGCACTGACCGGTGCCGGATAATTACGGCCAGCTTGCGCACCAACAAAAGCCTTTGATGTTTCAAAAGCCATCATTGATTCAATAAAATTCAATTTAAGCGGACCTTTTTTCTGTCTGCGGCGCGCTTTGTAATCAAATTTGCCAGCAATGCATTGACTCAAACAATGTATTGCTGCATCAATTAATTTTTCTGGTTCAACTACCGCATCCACAACACGAGCAGTTAAAGCTGCATTCGCATCATTTTCCTTGCCTGCTGCAATCCACTCCACTGCTGTATCCAAACCTGCCACACGTGGCAATCGTACAGTTCCTCCCCAGCCAGGAATTATGCCCAACTTTGTTTCTGGTAAACCTATTTTGGCTGCGGTGCTTGCAATGCGGTAATCACAAGCGAGACAAAACTCAAGGCCGCCACCGAGAGCAAATCCATTTATCGCCACAACAACCGGGAACGGAAGATCTTCAAGACGGCAGAAATTTCGATTATTTGTCGCCAAGTGACTGGTAATATTTTCCGGCCCCGAAGCAAAGACGGCTCCAAACTCCAATATGTCCGCTCCAACAATAAACACATCCTTGGCACTTTTTACGAGTAGACCTTTGATCTTTTCCGACGACTCAAGCAAGTCAAGCACTTGTTGAAGTTCGGAAACTGCCAGTAAGTTGAATTTATTTACTGATTCGCCTTGCAGGTCAAAAGTAAGCTCTGCAATACCATCAGGTAGCAGGGAAACTTTGAGGGCTTTTCCTTGGAACATAATCAAATCTCTCTTGAAATAGGAGGGAAAATCTGGATCTGAGTTTAGCAGGCAAAGGCCAAGTTGCCTTATAAATGACAACTCGCAGAGTAATAATGCACTAAAGAATTATTAATTTGGAGTGAAAAAAGAACAAAAAAATAGTTTTGCAGGAAGCGTGCCCTGATTGATGAATTGGTAAAGCTGCTTCGCAGGAATCACAACTACCTCCCCATTAATCAAAGTCTGTGTGCCATTCAACGTTCTTAATATTGCGACACCTTCTAACACCACCCCAACAATTTCACTATTAGCAAAATGAAACTTACCAGTGACTCCAGGAGGGATAAAGTCAAACGATGGTTTTAATCTGGAATTAGCAGGCAATAAAGCACCGATATTTTGCTGATTATGCCCAATAAGCTTAACGGAAGGTGCAGGTTGCTCAATAGAAAAATTAAAAAAACTGGCTATCTCGAGCGGAATAGATGCAAGTATTCGTTCAAGCGATTGAATACTGGGGCTCACTTGACCCTGCTCAATCATGGAAATACTACTATTAGTTAACCCCGCACGTTTCGCCAATTCACGCTGGGATATATCAAGTACATCACGCAAAAGTCTTAAACGCATGCCGACATTCGAAAAACCGAAATTATCATTATTCAATGATAACGAAACTGGGTCTTCAATTAGTTTAGATTCAGCATCGTCTATCGACATATGAAGACCTATTCAAGGCAATACAAAGCCGTACTGCCCCGAAAATTATTTCTTTGATGCCAAAAGCTGATCACGTTCTGCTGTAGGCAAATTATCAACAATAAGTTGATACGAATGATCAATCATGCGCTGAATTTGCTCGCCTGGAATAGACCCATCAAGGATGATGGTATTCCAATGTTTTTTATTCATTTGAAACCCGGGTCGAACCGCAGGATATTGCTCACGCAGCTGTAAAGCCAGGTCCGGGTCACACTTGAGGCTGACACGTGGCACCCCCCCCTCAGCAGTCAATGTTGCAAACATCTTGTGGCATACTTTATATACCGCCATATCAGGGCCAGAAGGAAACATTTCTTTGGCTTGATGTTTATTTAAAAGATATTTTTGTGCAGAAAGAAAATCCATGTTTTAGTCCTTTATCGAACAACTCAGGTCGATTAAAAAGCTATAAAAAGGGTTAGGTTTATGCAATAGCACTTGTTACAGGATTGCCTAAGTTACAATTAAAAATGTTAATTGCACTGTAAAACTGCCCTTGTATTGGCACCGGTTACACTCCTGACGTATCCGCTTAGGCTGCAATTTTGACGCCTTACCATCAATCCAGACTATCTTCCACCCCAAAAAAATTTGCGGTTAATAGTTTCAGATTATTAGGACGCTCCCTCTATTACGCCTATTCTGCATCAGTCACAGAAGAAACGGTAGAGAGATTGTCGCCAAAATCAACTAATTTTAATTTGGTGTAGATTTTATGGTCAACCCGACCAATTGTCACTCCAATCCACAATGAGTGCTACAAATTTATACAGCTTTTGGCATACACCCATATATGTGGAGCCAAATGTGTACTTCCTTATCGAAGACTAGCATATAGGTTGCAAGAGGGTAAATTGCACAAACTTTTTGCAACCAGGTATAACTACTCAGGATTAACCTAGAATGAAGTCCGACGATACTCGCGGTATTCCGGTTCCCAGAAATTTTGATTTATTTTAATATCAATGAGTTCTTCTGGAATCGGTAATGCAACCCCATCGCTGATCGCTTGAATTATTACAGCGCGAGCAATCAATTTACTTACAGTACGGATTGTTTCAAGTGGCGGCAACAAGGCTCCCATTGGTTTTTGAGCAATTGGCGACGCGTCAGCTAAAGCCTTACTGGCTGCCATCATCATCCCATCCGTAATTCTGCTCGCTCTTGACGTTATCACTCCCAGTCCAACCCCAGGAAATATGTAACTATTATTGCATTGCGCTATTTCAACCTCATGATCTCCCATATCCACAGCAGGAAAAGGACTCCCAGTTGCAATCATGGCTTTGCCAGATGTCCAACGCAATAAATCTGACGGTTGAGCTTCCGCTTGAGAGGTTGGATTAGACAACGGCAAAATAATTGGGCGTTCACAACCAGCTTGCATCGTTTGCACAATCGTCTTACTAAAAAGCCCTGCCTGTCCCGAAACACCAATCAAAACACTGGGATTAACGTTGCTTATGACATCTAACAAGTTGATTGGCTCTTCACTATGTGCAGAATTTAAAACCCAATTATTTACAACACTATCAGGAGTACAAAACTGGATTTGAAACTCAAATAAGCCAGGAGAGTTTTCTCGCAACAATCCGTCTTTACTCAATAGAAATATTTTTCCACGAGCTTCAGTTTCACTAAGGCCTTCTGCGACCATTTGCCTAACAATTTGAGCAGCAATACCACAACCAGCAGAGCCTGCACCTGCAAATACAATCGTCTGATCACTGAGCTTCTCATTTTTCGCCAGACACGCTGAAATTAATGTACCAACTGCCACCGAGGCTGTTCCCTGAATATCATCATTGAAGCAACATAACTGATCACGGTAGCGTTTTAATAGTGGAGTCGCATGATCCTGTGCGAAATCCTCAAACTGTAACAAGACATTTGGCCAACGAGTTTTTACTGCCTGGATAAATTCATCAACAAATTCGTAGTATTCATCACCTGTAATCCGGGGATGTCTCCATCCCATATACATTGGATCGTCCAATAGAGCTGCATTATTGGTACCGATATCCAGAGTTACCGGGAGCGTGTACGCCGGACTAATGCCACCACAAGCGGTATAGAGCGCAAGCTTGCCAATAGGAATGCCCATACCGCCAATACCCTGATCACCAAGGCCCAATATTCGCTCACCGTCAGTCACCACAATGACTTTGACGTTTTGTTTAGTCGCATTTTGCAACATATCCTCAATACGATCACGATCAGGATAGGAAATGAATAATCCCCGTTTACGACGATATATCTTGGAAAATTGTTGGCAGGCCAGTCCCACTGTCGGGGTATAAATTAATGGCATAATTTCCGGGAGATGGTCCGTTACCAAACGGAAATAAGCAGTTTCGTTTGTATCCTGAATATTGCGTAAATAGATATGTTTATCTATAGGAGTTTGAAACGAACATAACTGGTGATAAACACGAGCTTCTTGTTCCTCAATCGTTTCAATTTTATAGGGTAGTAGACCTTCCAGATTAAATTGTTGTCGTTCACGCTGTGAAAATGCACTGCCCTTATTTAATAAAGGCGCTTCCAATAGAGCTGGTCCAGCAAAGGGAATATATATTGGACGTTTTTTCGGCATACCGACCACGTAACTCAGAGATGTATAACAACCATAGCGCAAATTGACATACACAACCATAACATAATGCACAACACTTATTCTTTTTGTTAATGCCGCGCTAAAATACCAGATCTTTTTTAAACCCAATGTTTCGAGCAGATTATGACTATTGAAGAATTCATCGCTAAATTAAACTCAACACCGCTATCAGTCGACTTCAAAGAAACTATGGCTGTTATTGAAGATCATTATTATTTTACGCCCACAGAGTTTCAAAACGGCGATATAAATAATGAAGCTGGTCAAAATTCCGGATCATGCAAACTTTTTTCATTTGCTCAATTAATGGGTTTAGACCAACTTCAAACATTAAATTGCTTCGGAGATTATTACCGAATTGACGTACTAAAACACCCGAATGCAACAGATCATCAAAATATTCGGAATTTCATCAAATATGGCTGGCCTGGAATAAATTTCAAAGGAAGCGCTCTGTCTTCTAAATAATCTGAGAGGCAATTATGTGGGTGCAGAAAGAAATTCAATTACCGCCTTATCGTCGCGGTTTTCACTTGATTACCGAAGAGATTTTGCAGTCAATCCCGGAATTGAAATTGACAAAGGTTGGTCTACTGAATGTATTAATTAAACACACGTCCGCCTCACTCACCATCAACGAAAATGCAGACCCAACTGTACGAAAGGATTTCGAGAGTTTTTTTAATCGCGCAGTACCAGAAGATCAACCTTATTATTTGCATAAAGACGAAGGGAGTGATGACCTTCCTGCCCATATTAAGAACAGTTTATTAGGCGCTTTCATCAATGTCCCTATAACTCAAGGCCGTTTAAATTTGGGAGTCTGGCAAGGTATTTATCTATGTGAACATCGTAATCATGGAGGTCCGCGATCATTGGTGGTCACCTTATATGGCACTGATTAGGTGCCAGTAAATATGAAAATGCAGGCCTTAACGTAATGCTTAAAAAATACTCGAAGATTGAAGCGCCCATTAAAAAAACCCGCAATCGCGGGCTTTTACTATTTACGAAACCCGGGAGGTAATGTTCCACCAGAAGGCAAACCACCGGGCATCATACCCCCTAGTCCACGCATCATTTTTTGCATTCCACCACCCTTCATTTTTCCCATCATCTTCGCCATTTGTTTATGCTGCTTCAAAAGACGATTTAAATCCTGGATTTGTGTCCCTGACCCCATGGTAATTCGACGCTTACGGGAACCACTCAAATCATCAGGATTACGTCGCTCTTCTGGTGTCATGGAGCCAATAATTGCTTCCATGGTCTTAAATTGCTTGTTCATATTTGCAGATTGGGCCATTTGAGCAACATTTCCCAAGCCTGGCAATTTATCCAACATGGAAGTCAACCCACCCATGTTTTGCATTTGCTGTAGTTGATCACGCAAATCTTCCAGATCAAACTTTTGTCCTTTGGTGACTTTCTTGATGAGCTTTTCGGCTTTTTCTTTATCAACATTGCGCTCTACCTGTTCAATCAGAGAGAGCACATCACCCATTCCAAGGATTCGAGATGCAATACGATCTGGATAAAAAGGTTCAAGGGCGTCCACTTTTTCGCCCATTCCAAGGAACTTAATCGGCTTCCCGGTGATATGACGCACGGAAAGAGCAGCACCACCACGCGCATCACCATCAGCTTTGGTGAGAACTACACCAGTTAAAGGAAGAGCATCATTAAATGCTTTAGCAGTATTAACGGCGTCCTGGCCAATCATCGCATCTATTACAAAAAGCGTCTCAATCGGTTTGATCGCCGCGTGGAGCTCCTTGATTTCAGTCATCAACGCTTCATCAACATGCAAGCGACCAGCGGTGTCTACGATCAAAACATCGAAAAATTGCTTTTTCGCATGATCAATAGCGTTACGTGCAATGTCTAAAGGCTTCTGATCGCCCGATGATGGATAAAACTCTACGCCAACTTCACCAGCCAATGTTTGCAATTGCTGAATTGCTGCCGGGCGATAAACGTCCGCACTGACTACCAATACTTTTTTCTTTTCACGCTCCTTAAGTAGGCGCGCCAATTTGGCTACCGAGGTAGTTTTACCAGCACCTTGCAAACCAGCCATTAACAGTATCGCGGGTGGTTGTTGAGCAAGATTAAGTGACTCGTTGGCTTGACCCATAGTAGCAATCAATTCAGCTTCCACGATCTTGATGAATTGCTGTCCCGGGTTTAATGCCTTACTTATTTGCTGACCCAATGCACGGCTTCGCACCTGATCAATAAAAGCTTTGACTACCGGTAACGCAACATCGGCCTCAAGCAAAGCCTTACGTACATCACGTAAAGCGTCTTTAATATTGTCTTCACTGAGACGCGCCTTACCGGTGATACTACGTAACGTATGGGATAAACGATCAGTTAGATTCTCAAACATAGCTGCTCTCAAACATCAATTGATAAGTTGATCATCCAGATACAAGGGTGATCCGCTACAAAAAGTGGAACGATTATACCCTCAAAGTATTGCGAAGAGTTGCCTCGGGTAGAAAGGCTTGTCACTGATCTGCTTCTATATAAGGTCATTTCTCATTTAATCTTCTCTTTAAGGAAACCTTATGACACACTTACTACCTTGGTTTTGCCTTTGATAGACCACTTAAGGATTGTCCTTGCTAGCATGATGACATTAAGCGCTAACCTTCTCGCCTTGATAATTTATACCGCAGCAGCCATTTACTTTGGGCGTCAATTTGCACGGCATCAATCTTTAAAATCATATCAATTGCGAGCAGTGGCTGCCGTGGCATTGATTGCCCACAGCGTAGGAGTTTACGGCCTTAGCTTTAACGGAACCCAGTTGGTATTTAGTTTATTTTCCGTCTCTTCATTTATATTCTGGGTTATTAACACAATAGTTTTGATCAGTAGTTTAAAAAAAGAGCTACATAATCTTTTCCTTCTACTATTCCCCCTTTCTTCTGTGTCAGTTTTAGGGGCCATTCTGGGCAACAACCCGGAATGGCAGCATGCTCTTGAATATACGATTGCAGCGCATGTCATTTTATCTATTCTTGCTTATAGCCTACTTACTATTGCAAGTCTTCAAGCATTACTACTGGCCTATCAGAATCGTGCATTGAAAAATAAAAGTTTACTTGCTAACAGTAAACTTTTGCCGCCTCTTCAAACTATGGAATCATTGTTATTTGAGCTTCTGTGGGTGGGCGAAATATTACTTACACTTGCTATAGCATCAGGTTTTTATTTTCTGGAAGACATGTTTGCACAACATTTAGTACATAAAACCGTTTTTGCCCTTACTGCCTGGTTTATCTACGCACTTTTACTATGGGGTCGAAGCAAGATGGGTTGGCGTGGCACAAAAGCGATTCGTTGGGCACTCGCTGGATTTGTATGTTTAATGTTGGCTTATTTTGGCAGTAAATTAGTATTGGAAATTATATTGAACAAAATTTAGGTTTACTCTTTCGGTTCATTATCACCAGTTAATGACGTTTGTTTCTCGTTACGTTTCCTTAATTTGTGCAAACACCATCCCAGTAATGCGGCGATACTAATTAATGTGCCCAGAAATATTATAAGCACTAATAGATATCCCCCCATCTCTTTCCAAGTCAAACCCCATCCATACACCGCCAACATCAAAAAGCAGAAACCGGCTAATAAATTAATGCCGAGACCTCTGTGACGCAATAATTTGCCTAGAATCATAAATTACCTGCCAAATAATTTTTGTATTGCATATGCAACACCGGCTTGATTAGCTGTTCTGGTAACCCAATCTGCGGCTGTTTGCACATTGAGATTGGCATTTCCCATGGCAATACCAATACCTGCCATACGCATAAAATCAATATCTGACTCCGCATCACCAAAGGAAATTACCTGGTGCGCCTTTACTTGATGATGCGATAATAATTTTTCGAATGCATTCCTTTTCGTTGCCAAACCAGAAATAACGCTCGCAAACTGCCATTCAGGATATGCAGCCAGATAAGCCCGTGCAAAAATTTGTTGCGGAAATTGTTGTTCCAGCAAGGACAATAAATCTCCCTGTTCCTCCTTATTCACTCCCAGTAATAACTTGGAAACAGACTGCGATTGAACGATAGAAGCTAACTCAGCCAGTTCAGGCTGAACACGTAAATGTGCCGCATGAACTTCGGCAATAGGTGCGACCTTATCAACAAAAAATGCTTTTTCCGTATAAACCTCAGAATATAAGCCTAATTCAGCGGCAATAGTGACAATAGCTAATGCATTAGCGCGACCTAATGTGGTTTCAAACAAAGTTTGATTATTAAACGGGTCATATAAATGAGCTCCGGTACAAAACATACCTGTGTCATTTATTTCAAGTTCATCAACCAAAAATTTTGCTGCAAAATAAGGGCGCCCTGAAGCAATCGCAGTTTTAATACCTGCCTGTTTCAATAATTTCATCGCCGGATATAAATCACTATGGATTTGACCTTGCGAATCAAGCAAGGTCCCATCAATGTCAAAAAACGCTAGACGGATATCCTTTGCAGCTTTCATTAAATGAAATGGCACATCCATGATTAAGAAACCAACTTAATCGCGAGGTAAGCTAATACAAAACCACATAGAGCAATAACTTTAACCGTCACACTCTTCTGGATGGGTGATAAAAATTGAAACCGAGAGTGCCTGGAAACCAATAGTTGAGCCAATACGTATACAACCATAAAACCACCGGCCCAGTATAATGCGTATTCATTGAATAATTGTTCTTTCATTTGCATTACACCTTTTACTCACGCCGCCATTTCGTTGTTCCGTCTTTTGAATCCTCAATCAGAATGCCGCTTTCGGTTAATTGCTTTCTTATTTCGTCAGCACGACCATAATTTTTGGCTTTTTTCGCTTCTATACGATCATTAATCAGTTTTTCCACCAGTTCGGCAGAGATTTGATTACAATTTCCCGTTTGCAAAAAGTCCGTCGGATCAAACCGAAAAATTCCAAGAATTCCTCCTAATGCCTTTAATTCCCCAGCCAGTTGCACAGCTCGATCATTATCAGATTGCGAACTATTTAATTCACGTACCAGATCATACATAGTCGCTAAAGCAACACGCGTATTAAAATCATCATTCATTGCAGCAACAAATGCTTTGTAATATTGACTTTCAGCGATAACAGATAGATCTGGCGCTGCAACAAATGAATAATCACGTAGTGCTGCATAGAATCGTTCAAGTCCAGCACGAGCCTCAATGAGGCTTTCTTCGGAATAATTAATCGGACTACGATAATGGCTGGTGATCAAAAAAAAACGCACCACTTCAGGATGATACTTTTCCAATACATCACGAATCGTAAAAAAATTACCCAGTGATTTGGACATTTTCACTCCATCAACGCGTAATGGAGCAACATGCATCCAATAATTTACATATGAATGTCCATTTGCAGCTTCGCTTTGAGCAATTTCATTTTCGTGATGAGGAAATTGCAAATCCGCACCACCACCATGAATATCCAATTGGTCACCGCAGCACTTTTTTGCCATGGCAGAACATTCAATATGCCAACCAGGGCGCCCTTCTCCCCAAGGTGAATGCCAAGAGGGCTCTCCTTGCTTGGCAGCTTTCCATAACACAAAATCACGCGCGTCTTCTTTAATTTCATCAACCTCAATACGCGCACCTGCTAATAACTCGTCAATATTTTTATTTGATAATTTCCCATAACCATCAAAACTGGTTACGCGATAATAAACATCGCCGTTACTCGCCGCATAAGCATGGCCTTTTTGAATAAGCGTTTCGACAATTTCAACAATAGGCCCAATAAATTCCGTCGCCCGCGGCTCTACAGTTGGAGGCAGAATACCAAGGCTTTTTTCATCTTCGTGCATCGCATCGATAAAACGCTTCGTTAAATCATCGAACCTTTCGCCCAACTCATTTGCACGACGAATAATTTTGTCATCAATATCAGTAATGTTATGCACAAAATTTACATCCCATCCCTGGCTGCGCAAAAATCTGGCAATCACATCAAAAGCAATTGAAGTGCGGGCATGACCAATATGGCAGTAATCATAAACAGTGATCCCGCAAACATACATTGAAATTTTGTTGGGTTTCAACGGCTTAAAAATTTCTTTTCGACGCGCGAGAGTGTTATATATTTGCAGCATATTATTCCTGTTCTTCTTTACCAAAACTGTCTTTTAAACTTATTGTACGATTGAACACAGGTTTTTCTTCAGTGCTGTATTTGCTATCCAGGCAAAAATACCCCTGGCGCTCGAACTGGAAATTATTTCCCACATTTGCCTTGGCTAAACTAATTTCCGCTTTACAATCCCGCAAAATTTCAAGGTTATTAGGATTCATTGCATCAAGAAAATTTTTACCGCCCGCATCAGGTGCTTCGTCATTAAACAACCGATCATACAAACGCACTTCACAATCCAGATTTAGCGTGGCTGAAACCCAATGAATAACACCTTTAGGTTTTACACCATCTTCCGGATCCTTACCCAAAGTGCCCTCAATAATACGCGCACGAATTTCAATGATATTGCCTGACGCATCTTTGATAGCTTCATCTGCCTCTATCACATATGCACCACGTAAGCGAACACGCTTCCCTAAAACCAGACGTTTGTATTTTTTGTTAGCCTCTTCGCGAAAATCTTCCTGTTCAATAAAAACAGCGTGAGTAAAAGGAATTGTTCGATCCCCTAAATCTTCACGGCTTGGATGGTTATGAACAGTCAAGGTTTCTACTTTTTCCGCGGGATAGTTGGTCAACGTAACTTTTAATGGACGCAACACACACATGGCACGAGGTGCATTTTTATCAAGGTCATCACGAACACAAAACTCCAGCATACCTACATCAACCACACCATCAGAACGGGTCACACCAATACGCTCGCAGAAATTACGTAATGATGAAGGCGTAAAACCGCGACGACGCATTCCTGAAATAGTTGGCATGCGCGGGTCATTCCAACCATCTACATACCCTTCATCCACCAATTGTTTCAGTTTGCGTTTACTGGTGACCGCATAATTGATATTCAAACGCGCAAATTCATATTGACGCGGAACAGCAGGCACAGGTAAGTTTTTTATAAACCAGTCGTACAACGGTTTGTGATCTTCAAATTCGAGGGTACAAATTGAGTGAGTAATTCCTTCAATTGCATCACTTTGCCCGTGAGCAAAATCATAGGAAGGATAAATACACCATTTATCACCAGTTTGATGATGATGGGCTTTTTTGATGCGATAAATGATGGGATCACGTAAATTGATATTAGGAGATGACATATCAATTTTCGCGCGCAATGAGCAGGTACCTTCATCAAAACCACCAGCACGCATTTTTTCAAAAAGTGCGAGATTTTCTTCTACTGATCGTTCGCGATAAGGACTATTTTTTCCAGCCTCTACTAAAGTCCCGCGATATTCACGCATTTGCTCAGCACTCAAATCACAAACAAATGCCAACCCATTATTTATTAGATGAATTGCCCATTCATATAATTGATCAAAATAATCAGAGGTATATTTAACATTTCCATTCCATTGGAAACCGAGCCACTTCACATCTTCCATAATAGAATTAACGAATTCTTCATTTTCCTTTTCCGGATTGGTATCGTCAAAACGTAGATTACAAACACCACCAAACTCTTCCGCCATACCAAAATTCAAGCATATCGATTTAGCATGACCGATATGCAAATATCCATTAGGCTCAGGAGGAAAGCGGGTTGCTATTTGATCATGCAATCCATGTTCAAGATCTTTGCGGATAATTTGTTGGATAAAATGTAATGGTTTCGTTTTGACTTCTGTAGATTCATTTGCAATCGAGGAGTGATTGTCGCTCATGGTAAAACAGATCCATTTAAGGGAGTGATGAAAAGTGCGTGTCCAGTAAATACACGGAATTATAGGGCTATTGTACTGACTCGAAATCGCTTTTGATACCTAAACAAGCGTGTCAAGACATGGCTTAAGCCATCATTAGGATCAAAACATTCAATTTTTGACGGGGGGCGGAGGAGTTGCGCGATAATCACTACGACGGTTTAACTGGTAACGCCGCACAGCCTGATTGTGCGCATCGAGAGTATCTGAAAACTCACTTGTACCATCACCTTTTGCCACGAAATAAAGTGCATTCCCAGAGGCTGGATGCAAAGCGGCCCGGATGGATGCAGCACTTGGTAGCGCAATAGGTGTCGGTGGTAAGCCATCAATAACATAGGTGTTGTAAGCCGTGGGGGCTTCCAGGTTTTTACGGGTAATCCGCCCTTTATATTGACCTGCCATTCCGTATATCACTGTTGGATCTGTCTGCAATTTCATGCCCTGCCGTAACCGACGAACAAACACTCCGGCTATCTGTTCCCTCTCGCTATGATGCCCCGTTTCGCGTTCGATAATCGAAGCCATAATAAGTGCTTCATAAGCGTTTTTATAGGGCAAATCAGGTGCTCGCTTTTCCCACTCATATTTGAGCAGGCTATCCATTTGACGGTAAGCCTTTTGTAAAATTTCCACATCACTTGTGCCACGACTAAAACTATATGTGTCCGGAAAAAACCACCCTTCTGGATGAGGATGAGATAATCCTAAAAGCCTCAATTGTTCATCCTGCGACTTGCCTGCCAACTCATGACGAATAGAGGGATCTTTTTCTAACGCAGCGAGTGCCTGCTTAAATGTCCATCCCTCCACAAAAGTCACCTGATAAAGAACAACCTCGCCTTTGCGTAATTTATCCAATAGCATTTCGGGAGTCGTTCCTACTGGAAAAAAATATTCTCCTGCGTGAATTTTATTTGTATTTGAAAAACGAGCATATATACGCAATAAACGGGGGTAATCCAATATTTGCTGACGCCCCAGATCATTTGCCATATGCCCAAGTGAATAACCTTGCTTCAGATCATAGGTGTAACCTGTAGCTGGAATGTTCATAGGAGCCCTTAACCAACTTTGTACATAAAGCCACGCACTTGTTACGCTGATTGAGCCAATGACGATTACAATAGCAACAAAAATAAAAAGCTTTAATTGAAAAGATAATTTTTTCATATATTTACTAAAAACTTATTTTCTCTGCATACAAAAGTTCGATCAGAGTTTTCTGTATTTGATGTGTTATTTCGTGTGTTAAATGCTTCGAAAAACCATCAATATTATTAACTGGCCAAACACCAAAAACGCTATTAGAAAGAAACAATTCATCTGCAACCGTTAATTCTTTTATAGAAATTTTTTTAACATTGACCGGCAAATTTAAACGAGGGGCAATAATTTCAATAATCACTCTACGCATCACACCAGCAACACCTGAAAAAGATAAATCCGGTGTTAATAATTCCCTATCTTTAATTATAAATACATTACTTACAGTTGCCTCAACCAGATAATCATCAACATCAAATAACAAACCTTCAGCAAACTCCCCTTGCCATTCAGCCCTGGCAAGTATGTGCTCCAGACGATTTAAATGTTTTATACCTGCTAACAGTGGATTTTTACTCAGACGCAGATCACAAACCCTTACATCTACCCCTTTACGGAAAGCATCTGAATCCAAGGAATCCCCCGAAAACAGACCAATGCAATACGTAGGACTCTCATCCACGGGTAACCTATATCCCCTACCGCCAACACCACGGGTTATCTGTACTTTTATTACAGCATTATTTGGAATACAAGGTCGCTGCAGAATTTGATTCAGGTAGTGCTGTAATTGCAGCTCATTAATTTTAATTTTTAGCCTGTCAGCGGAATATAAAAGCCGCTCTAAATGATATGACCAAAGGGGTATTCGACCATTTTCGTAGCGGCAGGTTTCAAACATTCCATCACCATAAGCAAACCCGCGATCCAGAGGTGAGACAGACGCTCCCTCAATTCCATTAACGCTAATAATTGGTAAATCAAGGGACATAAGTGCCTCATACAAAAACGCCGGACTGTTACCAGTCCGGCGTTGGTCAGTTAATAACGCGATACTACTTAGACCTTGCGAAAAATCAACGAACCATTAGTTCCGCCAAATCCAAACGAATTTGAAAGAACCGCTTCAATTTTGCGTTCTTGTGCGGTATGAGGAACCAGATTGATATCACATCCATCTTCCGGGTTATCAAGATTGATAGTTGGCGGAGCTACTTGATCTCGAATTGCCAATACGCTGAAAATTGCCTCCACAGCACCTGCTGCTCCAAGCAAATGACCAATCATGGATTTTGTCGAGCTGACAGCCACCTGCCCTACCGCAGACCCCATCACCGCTTTAACGGCTTGGCACTCGGCCTTGTCTCCCGCCGCCGTTGATGTGCCGTGAGCATTTATATAATTTATTAAATCCAGAGGAATTGCTGCATCAAGAATTGCATTACGCATTGAAGCCGCCGCTCCCGCACCATCCTCTGGTGGCGAAGTCATGTGATAAGCATCACCACTCATTCCAAAACCAATTAACTCAGCGTAAATTTTTGCCCCACGTTTTTTAGCATGCTCATATTCTTCAAGCACCAAAACACCTGCACCATCACCCAAAACAAAACCGTCACGGTCTTTATCCCAAGGGCGACTTGCAGCTTGCGGATTATCATTGCGAGTAGAAAGCGCACGAGCAGCAGCAAATCCACCCAAACCGAGCGGAGTTGTAGCCATTTCAGCCCCTCCAGCAACCATTGCATCCGCATCACCATGTTGAATCATGCGAGCAGCGAATCCAATGCTATGAGTCCCTGTAGTACAAGCTGTGGTTATAGCGATATTTGGACCACGCAATCCATACATAATTGACAAGTTACCAGAGATCATATTGATAATGGCGCTGGGAACAAAAAATGGAGATATGCGGCGCGGTCCCTTATGCTCAAGCGTAACTGAGCCTTCTTCAATAGTGCCAATACCACCGATACCGGATCCGATAGACACTCCGATTCTTCCTGCATTTTTTTCCGTAATCTCAAGGCCCGAGTCACGAATCGCCTGAATACCGGCCACCATTCCATATTGTATAAACGGATCCATTTTCCGTGCTTCTTTACCAGGAAAATAATCATCCAAAATCAGATTTTTTACTGAAGCACTGAACTGCGTGGTGAATGCTGATGCATCAAAATGAGAAATGGTGGCAATGCCACTTTTACCATTGACAATACCTTTCCAAGTTTCAGCAACGGTATTTCCCAGTGAACTGATCATACCCAGACCAGTGACAACAACTCTTCTACGCGACACGTGAGGCTCTCCCGCGAAGGACAATCAGCTTACGGATTGTCGTATTGGTAGTAATTAAACACTGCTGCTTATTGCCTGATCGAAATTGACAATAAAACAAATAAAGAAAAAGCCGTACTATTTTTCAATAATACGGCTTTTTAAAACTGAAATTAGCGAATAATCAAATTACGCCAGATTGGCATTGATGTAATCGATAGCCAATTGAACAGTCGTAATCTTCTCGGCTTCTTCATCCGGAATTTCAGTTTCGAATTCTTCTTCGAGAGCCATTACCAACTCTACGGTATCCAAAGAATCAGCGCCCAGATCTTCGACGAAAGAAGCCTCGTTTTTTACTTCTTCTTCTTTCACACCCAGTTGCTCAGCAACGATCTTTTTAACGCGTTCTTCAATGCTACTCATGATGTTATGTAACTCCTAGTGGTTGTAGTTCGAAACACGTGGGCAATTAAAACCAAAACTGGTTGACCCTGTGATCCGGCCAAAATCGACGCGCATTTTACATCGATTTTTAAACTGTTGTAATGCCAAACGGCAAAATTCTTTAAAATTTAAAAAAAATCCATTTAAAAACAATGACTTAGGAATAATTTTTACGACATGTACATGCCGCCATTAACGTGAATAGTCTCCCCACTGATATAAGACCCAGCATCACTGGCCAGAAAAACGACAACCGCCGCAATTTCCTCAGGCGCACCCAATCGCCCCAAAGGAATACGCGCTACAAGCTGTTGTTTTTGCTCCTCCGGTAAAATCTTTGTCATATCAGTATCAATAAATCCTGGAGCAACAGTATTCACAGTAATATTGCGAGACCCCACTTCTGCCGCCAAAGAGCGCGCAAATCCTGAAACTCCAGCTTTGGTGGCAGCATAGTTTGATTGCCCTGGATTGCCCATCGCACCCACTACAGAACTGATATTAATAATTCTACCCCATCGCACCTTCATCATTCCGCGTAATACACCTTTGCTAAGGCGATAAATAGAGCTGAGGTTAGTATTGATCACATCAAACCATTCCTCATCGCTCATACGCATTAATAAATTATCTTTGGTGATTCCCGCATTGTTAATCAAAATTGCCGGGGCTCCGAATTCATCACCAATTTCTTTTAATAGATTTGTTACTGAATTTGCATCAGTAACATTCAATACCATTCCTTTACCCTTAATGCCAAACTCTGCAAAACGAGCAGAAATTTTTTCCGCTCCTGTCTCACTTGTAGCGGTCCCAATAACAACTGCACCCGCCTTACCGAGCTGCTCAGCAATAGCCGCCCCAATTCCACGACTAGCACCTGTAACTAACGCAACCTTGTCATTTAAACTCATATGATTATTCCCGAAATTTAAAGTTCAACACTAGACAGTGCAGCAAGAAGCTCTTCCGGCTTTTCAACACTCAAAGTATTTAACTTTGCATTAATACGCTTGTTTAAACCCGATAAAACCTTGCCTGGACCGCACTCAAGAGTCAGCAAAATACCTTTATCAACCATCGTGTTAATACAATCAACCCAACGGACGGGGCTATAAATCTGCTCAATCATTAAGGCTTTTATTTTTTCTGGATTGGTTTCTACATTCGCTGTGACATTGTGTACAACAGGCACTACAGGAGTAGAAAAAGTTGTAGCTGTGATTTGTTCAGCCAAACGCTCAGCTGCAGGGCGCATTAACTCTGTGTGAAACGGGGCACTAACTGGCAAAGGCAGTGCCCTTTTCGCTCCAGCCTCTTTACATAAAATCCCCGCACGCTCAACTGCAGCAGCCGTGCCGGCAATCACTACCTGTCCAGGTGAGTTAAAATTTACTGCAGCAACCACTTCACCTTGAGAAGCATTTTTACAAGCCTCAATAATTAACGAATCATCAAGACCAATAATTGCAGCCATTGCTCCCTGCCCTGCCGGGACAGCCTCTTGCATAAACTTTCCTCGCTGCTGTACAAGCTTGACCGCATCCTCAAAAGCAACAACCCCCGCACAGACCAAAGCAGACCACTCACCAAGACTATGACCCGCCATCAAAGATGGAAGCGCACCATTTTTTTCCTTCCACACACGAAACACGGCAACACCCGCTGACAATAACAAGGGCTGTGTGCGCTCAGTCAAATTGATGTCTTCTTGAGCACCCGTTTGCATCAAACTCCAAAGATCATACCCCAAAACTTTAGAGGCCTCTGTAAAGGTTTTTTGCACAACAGGATATTCAGCAGCCAATTCAGCCAACATACCAATTTTTTGTGAGCCCTGACCGGGAAAAACAAATGCGAGATGAGAGTTAGTCATATATTTGCGCTTTAGTTTAAAAATGGGAAAAAATTTAATGCTCTGATAATTTCTGGGCTATTCGATCAGGAACCTGTAACAAAACCTGTTCACGAGCAACAGCAAGCGCCTGTAAAAATGCTTTTGCATCAGCTCCACCGTGACTTTTAATCACGGTTTTTTGCAGCCCTAAAAAAGTTGCCCCATTATACAGGGATGGGTTCAATGCATCGCTCAATTCTCGAAACAATGGCGCGGCAATGAATGATAAAAATTTATTTAATATATTTCTCTGCAAAATCTTGGTAATTTTTTTGGACACGTAGCTCGCTGCACCTTCACTTGCTTTTAATGCAATATTTCCATGGAAACCATCGCAAACAATTACGTGCTGCTCACCACTAAAAAGACTATTGGGTTCCGCAAACCCTGTGTAGTAAATGCGATTATCAGAACGCAATATATCTTGAGCCAATTGCAACAGCTCAGTTCCTTTTTGCGATTCACGGCCTATATTCAATAACGCCACTCGTGGCAACTCAATCCCCATCAACTTTGCCAGGACGCTACCCATAACAGCAAATTGCTGCAATTGAGTTGCTGTGCAGTTTATATTTGCCCCCAAATCCAACAAATAAGTCAATCCATCCTCAACAGGCATTGCCTTACAAATAGCCGGGCGCTCAATCAATGGGTAGGTTTTGATCAAATATTTGGACATAGCCAGAAGAGCACCCGTATTTCCTGCACTTACGCAAGCATCAGCAGCGCCGTCACGCAAGAGAGCCAAAGCAGCCCACATAGAAGATGATTTTTTTTGGCGCACCGCTGATATGGGATCATCACTCATGGTGACGACATCAGGTGCATGAACAATTTTTATACGAGTGCTTAAAGGGCTGTTAATAGCTATAAGCTTTTGAAGTTGAGACTGATCACCAACTAATAGCAGATCAATATCATAATAAAAGGTAACAAAACTTTGCAGTGCTGATATAACAACGCGGGGACCTAAGTCCCCGCTCATAGCGTCTACCGCTATGCTAATCTTTGTCGACAAGTCAGTGTCGCAGGAGTAAAAATTACTCCTCGCCACCCTTATCAATTACTTTACGTCCACGGTAAAAACCGTCTGCTGTTACATGATGACGTCTATGCTTTTCACCACTAGTGGCATCAACTGACAGGGTTGGACCAGTCAGAGCATCGTGAGAACGACGCATGTCACGCTTGGAACGAGATTTTTTGTTTTGTTGAACTGCCATAATTAGCTCCTATTTACTGACTAGTTGGAACCGAGGCGCCTCAGGATTTCGGCGAGCTCTTAAGTTGTTCCAACACTTGAAATGGGTTTTTCTCTTTTTTTGCCTCAACAGGCTTACCACTTGAGTAGAGCTTTCTATCTATACAAGGCTCGTCGTGATAAGCAACAGATGGCATACTTAGTAGAAGTTCCTCTTCGATCATATCGTAAAGATCTGCTACTCCTTCGCCAAGAATCCAAGGGTCAAAATGCTCGGGTAACCCCTTTGCAGCATCTTCATCCCAAACAATTGCCAACGAAATATTACTGTCTACAGGAACCAAAACTGGCCCTAAACAACGCTGACATATCATTGATAGTTCAGCTGTTGCATGGCCAGTTACAGCCTTTTTCCCATCTTCACTAATCTTAAACTCAAGCTGAACCTCAGCATTTCCATTCGGGCTTTCAGTAGCTTCTAAAACACGAGGCAACTGAGACAGTGGGAGAAACCCCTCTAGGATTACGCCTTGCTGGGCGAATTTTCGAGGATCTACCTGCTTGGGTAAAGGTTTGTGAAAATGGGTCTTAAACATAAGCGCGCAATCATAGAGGCACTAACTTTTCATGTCAAAGAAAAACTGGGAGAAATAGCGATATTTAGTAGTTCAAGAGTAGAATTACCCCCCTTATTTAGCGTTGAACAATCAAACACCATGGAAAACTTTCAAAGAATCGTGCTCGCATCTGGCTCACCTTATCGCCGACAACTATTACAAAAGCTTGGGATTGATTTTATTTGGGCCGCTCCCGCAATAGACGAATCCCCTAAAAATGGAGAAACTCCAACAAATCTAGCAAAGCGCCTTGCAGAGCAAAAGGCAATAAAGCTGGCAACTACCTATCCAGAGCACTTGATTATCGGCTCTGATCAGATAGCCAGCTTTAATGGTCAAATTATAGGAAAGCCATATACTTATGAGGCCGCATACCGGGATCTTCGTAACTTTTCCGGAAACGAGGTTTCATTCATTACTGGCATATGTCTTTTAAATAGCAAGACAGGAAAAGCTCAAGTAGCCAATGAAATTTACTTCGTGAAATTTCGCCAACTAACCAATTCACAAATCGAAAATTATCTTAAGCGCGAACAACCTTATGATTGCGCAGGAAGCTTTAAAGCCGAAGGACTCGGCATTTGCTTATTTGAAAATATGAAAGGCAATGATCCAAACACATTAATTGGCCTTCCACTCATAAGCCTTATAAACATGTTAGCAAATGAAAATGTGCATCCTTTGGGAGTTTAGGTTGCCAAAAGTCGTTCCCATGTCAATAACTCATCGAACCGATTCAAACAAAGAACGGGCCGATAACCATGTAGCCTATCAATATGGTGGGCACCATAACTAACGGCAATCCTAGGTATGTCAATTTTTTGCGCCATCTCCATATCATATTCAGTATCACCAACCATGACTGCAACCTCAGGCGTCACATTAAACTCAAGCAACAACTCCTTGAGCATCAAAGGGTTCGGCTTGGATGCAGTCTCGTCGGCACAACGAGTTGAATGAAAGAAATCATTCCACCCAACAACGTTCAAAATTCGATCCAATCCTTTACGACTTTTACCAGTCGCAATAGTTAATATATGCCCTTGCTCTTTTAAATGTATTAGCGTTTGGGTTACTCCAGGGAAAAACAATGATGGCTGCTCTTCATCCAGAGCCAAAAAACGCTCCGCATAGGCATTACGCAACCGTTGCCGATCATAAACATTTACTGAGGGATAAAGCTGATGAATAGCCTCGGGAAGACCAAGGCCGATAATATTATGAATCAAATGATCCGCGAGAGGATGCCAACCTAAATCTCCGGCGGCAAGCTGCATGGCCTTGGTAATTTTGGATTTTGAATCAATTAAGGTCCCATCCCAATCAAAAATAAAGAGCACTTCCAACCCCGCATTTATTCTTTTTCAACCAGCCGCATCAATGCACCGGATAAATCCGACAGTAAAGGCGCATTAACTTTTAAAAGCTCATCGGCACCAGGCACTTGAAATGATAAAGAAGAAGCGTGCAAAAATAATCGTCTTACACCCAAAGTACGCAAAGACTCATTGATGTTGTCATCACCATACTTTTCATCACCCGCTAACGGATGACCCGCGTACTGAGCATGAACCCGAATCTGATGGGTTCTTCCAGTGATTGGGCGAGCCTCAATCAAAGTAAACCCAACATAACGTTTTAATACCTTGAACACTGTAAGGCTTGGCTTCCCTTCAGGATGAACTTTAACAATACGCTCCCCGCCTGCGACCTCGAACTTCATTAACGGAGCACTAATTTGATGACATCTTTTAGACCAATCCCCTAAAACCAATGCCTGATAAATCTTATCAATCCCCCCCTCTCCGGCCGACTTCTGCCTCAAGGACTCTTGCAAATATCGAAGATAACTACGTTTTTTCGCAATCATTATGCAACCGGAGGTATCCCTATCCAACCGATGAACCAGCTCCAGACAACGAGACTCTGGCCTCATTTGTCGCAGAGTTTCAATCAACCCAAGGGTTATACCGCTACCGCCATGCACCGCCAATCCCGGCGGCTTATTGACAACCAATAAACCATCATCTTCAAATAAAATAGATTCATTTAATAACGCCATCATCTGATGACTAGCTTTAGCCTCAGTGCCCGCCTCAGCCGTACGAACCGGAGGAATACGAAGCGAGTCACCAGCTAAAAGTTTATATTCAGGCTTTACTCGCCCTTTATTAACTCGCACCTCTCCTTTGCGAATCACATTATAAATTTTAGATCTTGGAACTCCTTTCAAACGAGCAATTAAAAAGTTATCCAAGCGCTGACCGGCCTCATCAGCATCAATAACAATAAAACTGACACCGGATCCAATCGAATCATCAGTTTGGGGGCTGTAATTTTCGGTATAAATAGACATGTTTCACATCATACCCCATCCAACACAACAACCCTATCAAGATTGCTAAATCACTGATTTAATTGCCCCATTGGGGGATAGCTGCTATAGTCTTTTTACTGATACAGGCTGGTTTCCGGATAGTGCAAATGATAGGCGCATCACTAGGAAATACCGCTGACAGCAGGGGCTTAGCTATTTGCACACAAACCTTTGATTGCAATAACAAGCCTTTGAAATACAGACAATGACGGAAGGTCTAGACAAAGCCAACCGTTTAACAATTGCGTCAACCTATGTTGCACTCATTGTTAATAAGATTGTTGTTTTGCCGAACTCAATAAAATCTATTTGTAAACATTGGATAAAAGGCATAAATGCCACTAATCCACCGGCAGGTTGTACATTTTCATTTAAAGGCTTGATTCATGAACCCCAAATTATAATGGTTCTCAATCATCCTGATAAACGGATCCTATAATCCATAATTATCAGACTAGCCTTAAAATATTAACCGTAAACAAACCTAAACAAAGCAAGCAAAATCAGTTTGCAAACCACAAATAGAATCCGGACTTTAAGCCGGCGATTGAAGAGTAAAGGGAAAGCCAAGTGTTAGCGCTGCTCAGCGACCAACTACACAAACTTTGAGCAAACCCACCAACCGCTAATGCGAGCCGACATTAAAAGGTAGCGCCTTAGTCTACAAGGTTGTGCAAAACAGCGTTCGAATTAACCTTGATTGTCACACTGGTTAGCGCCTCACAGACAATTTAGGTAAAACATGAAAAGAATGCTTATTAATGCAACTCAACCGGAAGAGTTGCGTGTAGCGTTGGTCGATGGCCAATGGTTATATGATCTGGATATCGAAAACCGCAACCGAGAGCAAAAAAAATCCAACATCTATAAAGGAAGAATTACGAGAGTAGAACCCAGCCTGGAAGCAGCCTTTGTTGATTATGGCGCTGAGCGTCATGGATTTCTCCCGCTAAAAGAAATCTCCCGCGAATATTTTACTCGCAACCCTGCCGATCTTGATGGTCGAATCAAAATCAAAGACGTCCTTAAAGAAGGCACTGAAGTTATTGTTCAAATTGACAAGGAAGAACGAGGCAACAAAGGTGCTGCATTAACCACATTCATCAGCTTAGCCGGACGCTATTTAGTACTCATGCCGAATAATCCTCGCGCAGGTGGCATTTCTCGTCGCATTGAAGGTGAAGATCGGGCAGAACTTAAAGATGCACTGGGAGAAGTCGAAGTGCCATCTGGCATGGGCGTGATCATCCGCACAGCCGGTGTAGGTCGCAGCTCTGAAGAACTGCAATGGGATTTGAATTATCTACTGCAACTTTGGGACTCAATATCTAACGCAGCCAAAAATGCCACTGCTCCTGCGTTTTTGTTCCAGGAGAGCAATGTTATTATCAGAGCAATTCGCGACTATCTTCGCCAGGATGTTGGGGAAGTGATAGTCGATAACAAAGAAGCCTTTGATTTAGCTGCCGGGTTTATTCAACAAGTAATGCCGAACTACCGCAGCAAAGTTAAGCTTTATCAGGATGACATTCCTCTTTTCAACCGATACCAAATTGAATCCCAGATTGAGACAGCATTCCAGCGCGAGGTAAAACTGCCATCAGGTGGCTCTATAGTTATTGATGTAACTGAAGCTTTAGTTGCTATTGATATCAACTCGTCCAGAGCCACAAAAGGTGGGGACATCGAAGAAACCGCATTGCAAACAAATCTGGAGGCGGCTGATGAAATCGCACGCCAATTGCGGCTGAGAGATATGGGCGGCCTAATTGTCATTGATTTTATCGACATGCAACCAGTCCGCAATCAACGTGAGGTTGAAAACCGTGTTCGCGATGCATTAATGATGGATCGGGCTCGAGTCCAGATCGGACGAATTTCGCGCTTCGGTTTAATGGAAATGTCACGCCAACGTCTACGCCCCTCTCTTGGCGAGACACATTCAAAAATTTGCCCACGCTGTGATGGCGTAGGCACCATTCGCAGTACACGTTCATTAGCTTTATCCATCTTACGATTAGTAGAAGATGAAGCACAAAAAGAACGTAGCGCAGAAATTCGCGCTATATGTCCTGTTTCAGTAGCCACATACTTGCTTAACGAAAAACGTAAAACCATTTCAAGTATCGAAGCCCGCAACAACACACGTGTGGTCATAGTCCCAAGTGCAGAACTAATGACCCCGCATTTTGAAGTCCAACGCCTACGTGATGACGATGAAGGAACATTGGAGACCAGTTATAAAATCGTTGCACACACAGATGAAACCAAGGAAGAAGAGGAAGATATTAGCGCAAAACCTTTTATTGCACCCAAACCCATTGTACAACCTAGCAGCCCTAGCCAGCCTGCACCAGAGCCAGTTAAAAAGGCTGGCTTGCTATCGCGCCTTCTAGGAACAATTGCTGGAATTTTTAGCCGCGATAAAAACGAAGAAAGCAAAGGCAAGCGTGATAATAAGCGCGACAACCGCAGAGGATCAAATCGTAACCGTCGAGACAACAGGAGCCGTCGGGATAAAGATCGCAAAGAAGATCGCGAAATAATCGACAATCTTGAGCATCGCACATCTAATGAACAAAAACCTGTTCGCGATCAAGAAAAACGTGACTCCAGCCGAGAGCAGAGTGATCGTAAACCACGAAACAATCGTGAGCAGCAACGTGAAAACCCTTCTAACGAGGAGGAGCCTCGTCAATCCAAAAACCGCCATCCACGCAATCCTGAACGCGATCAAAATCGCCGCCCTCTAGTAAAGGAGGAGACGAACGAAGAAACTATGATCGCACCACTCGATGACGCTCATGATGAAAGTAGCGATGATCAACGTCCATCCAAGCGTCCTGCCGGTCGCCGCGCTCGCTCGCAGCAACGTCGTCGTGGTCGTAGAGAAGATGGAGAAAATCCAAATAACGACGCTCAAGAAGCAGAGATAAGCAACGCCTCCACTTTAGAGCCTGCTGCACTAAGCGAATCAGCTCAATTAGCTCAGCAAATATCTGCAGCAATCGCTGAGCACGCCCAAGCGAGCAAATCAGCGATTGATACTAACGAAAGCCTGCATGCAAAAAATGCTCAAAATAAGGCCAACCAGTCGCCAATACCAAATAATGAACAACCCGCAGAAAATGCAGCGCAACCAGAGATTTCTGAAAATACTGAAACTGCTCAAAACACTGAGAATCAGTCATCATCAATAACTGAGAGCCTAATAAAACATACACCAGATGATGCAACTTCAGAAGAACTAATTACACCTCAAAAAACAGTGGCAATCACCATTGAAACAGCTGAGCATCAAATGATAACCGAGGTGAGTACTACTCCCCAAAGCAGGGCAATCAATGACCCACGAAACACTCCAAAACCCTTAGGAAAAATCAGCATTGTCACGGAGAATATTGAGATCCATGCATCACGGGCACTCGATACATCCCTCCCTCCTGTTGTTGATCATAATCCTCGCCTGATGAGCAGACCATTAAATGACCCCCGTTTAAAAAAAAGTAGCAGAAACGAATAATAAAATTCAAATAAACTATAGAAGGCCGAATTAGAAATAATTCGGCCTTCTAAATTCATATAAAAACTGAATATAAATTATTGTTCATTTGGATATAAAAATTATTTTTCACTTGCTCAATAAAAAAAGCTATGTATAATTTGCCGCACTCGGAAGGGTGGCAGAGTGGTTTAATGCACCGGTCTTGAAAACCGGCGTAGGTGAAAGCCTACCCAGGGTTCAAATCCCTGCCCTTCCGCCATATTGAAAGGCGCTTGATTACTCAAGCGCCTTTTTTATTTTAAATGGCAATAGAACCGCACACCGATCATTTTCATATTGAATTTTCCTTCCAGTATCAAAAGACTTTTGAAGTGAAGTCCAAATATAGCTTGGATTTAATTACACATATTTGTATCATCGGATAAAGATAATTGACATTTTGGTGAGGATTAACATGCAAGCCTATAACGCTCAATCCACTTCGGTATTAAGTCAAAGCGAATCCAGCAAGGTTCTACGCAATACTTATATGTTGCTTGGATTGACTTTAGCCTTCAGTAGTGTAACAGCTGGAATTTCTATGGCATTAGGAGTTGGTCACGTAGCCGGCTTGGTCATGAGCCTTATTGCAATGGCACTGATATGGTTTGTACTACCAAAAACAGCCAACTCCGGTGCTGGTTTAGCAGTAGTTTTTATTTTCACTGGATTAATAGGTGCAGGCTTAGGCCCAGTTCTTAACCGCTACCTAACAATGGAAAATGGCGCATCCATCATTATGCAAGCACTGGGTGGCACAGCGCTAATTTTTATTGGATTATCAGCATATGTATTAGCCTCTCGTAAAAACTTTAGTTTTTTGGGCGGGTTCGTTGCGGTAGGTATGATGCTGATGCTTGCAATCATGCTGTTTTTATTGGGCGCTTCTTTATTTGGTTATCAATTTTCTGGATTACAGCTAGCATTCTCTGCAGGGATTGTTCTATTAATGTCAGCATTAATACTTTATCAGACTAGCGAAATTATTCATGGTGGTGAAACAAATTACATTATGGCAACAACAAGTCTATTTTTATCAATTGTAAATTTATTTACGAGTCTTTTACATTTATTAGGCATCTCTAACGATGATTAATAGCATTGCAGCATAAATCAAATAAAAGGCTCCCAAAGTGGAGCCTTATTTTTTAGTGTTCGAACTAATATGATATTTTCTATTTGTGTATACGCAGCGCCTTATTCATCCCAGGCGAGCTACAGTGCTTACCAATTTGCAAGATCACTACTTGCGCAAGGGCACAAACTACACAGGGTTTTCTTTTATCAAGATGGTGTTTTTAACGCGACTAAATTAGCAACACCTCCCCAAGGGGAATTTGATTTATATGAGGCGTGGCAAACTCTCGCTAAAGAACACAATATCGACTTGGCAGTATGCATAGCTGCAGCGCTCAAACGGGGAGTCCTAAACAAAGAAGAATCCGTTCGTTATCAAAAAGAAGCTAACAATCTGGCAGATGGTTTTTCTTTAAGCGGATTAGGTCAGCTAATTGACGCAGCAGTAGACTCAGATCGGTTAATTACATTTGGCAGCTAATATGAAGAAAATTCTTTTAGTAAGTCGGCACGCACCGTATGGCAGCAGTATGGCCAAAGATGCAATAGACGTTGCATTGGCAGCAGCAATTTACGATCAAGATATAAGTATTCTTTTTATGGACGACGGGATTTTTCAACTAACCAAAGAACAAAATGCATCTGAAATTTCACAAAAGAACATCAATGCAATGCTTTCGGCTTTTCCTCTTTACGGAGTAGAAAAATTATACTTTCATTTGTCGTCTGCAATTCAACGAGGCATTAAAATTGACGAACTAGCATTGGACAATATTACAGCACTTCATGACGAAGAGATTTCCACCTTATTAAACAGCCAGGACCAGGTGTTGAGCTTTTAATATATGAGTGTTCTACACACGATAAACAAATCACCTTTTAGTTTCACAATTCTTAAATCATTTGTATCTGTTTGTGGCATGAATGATGGGCTACTATTATTGGAAGATGGAGTTTTCGGGGCTTTAGATAATGCAATAACAAATGATGAACAGTTAATTTTAAAACAAAAAAACATCAAAATTTATGCATTATCAACTGATGTAATAGCGCGGGGAATTGAAAAGAAAATATCCAAGCATATTACACTTATTAGCTACGATGATTTTGTGCAACTTACGCTTGAACATCAAAACGTGCATAGTTGGTTTTAGTATGCACTTTCAAATAAATGAAAAAAATATCGTCACCGATATTGATGGCTACCTAATCAACTTAAATGACTGGAATCCTGATGTGGCAATTCATATAGCATCCCAGGAAAATATTCAACTTTCCGAGGCGCATTGGGAAATCATTTACCTACTTCAAGCTTTTTATCAGGAGTTTGAAATTTCACCAGCTATGCGAGCACTGGTAAAATACACCGAAAAAAAGCTTGGTTGCGAAAAAGGAAAAAGTATTTATTTACTACAATTATTTCCTCAAAGCCCTGCCAAAATTGCTTGCAAAATTGCCGGGCTTCCTCGCCCAACTAATTGTTTGTAAACGAACCTTGAGTGTTAGTACTGAAGTACTGTTTTGTAAGACCGACCACTACGGGGCTAAGCAACAACAATGCGATTAAATTTGGAATTGCCATGAGCGCATTTAAGGTATCAGCCAACAACCATACAAAATCAAGCTGAAATACTGCTCCACCAAATACAGCAATCACCCATACTAGCCGAAATGGCAAAACTGTTTTTCTTCCTGCAAGATAAATCCAGCATTTTTCACCGTAGTAACCCCATCCAAGAATTGTTGTAAATGTAAAAACAAGTAAAGCGACTGCAAGAAGATATGCACCAACACCAGGCAATGCTGCTTCAAATGCAGCACTGGATAAACTGGCACCTTTAATGCCACTATTCCAAACGCCAGAGCAGATAATTGTTAGACCTGTCATGGTACATATAATAATTGTGTCAATAAATGTTCCAATCATACCTATCAGGCCAGATTTTACCGGGCTATTAGTGGTACCTGCTGCTTGCGCGATACCAGCCGTACCCAATCCAGCTTCGTTAGAGAAAATCCCCCGAGCTACGCCGTATTGAATTGCCATTAATACTGCAGCACCAGCAAAGCCTCCTGTCGCTGCTGTCGGAGTAAAAGCATGGGTAAAAATTAATGTAAGAGCTGAGGGAATACGATCTGCATAAATCCCTAAGACTATTAACGACATCACCACATAACCAATGCACATAAAAGGCACAAGCGAGGCTGAAACTTTTGCAATACGTTGAATTCCACCCAAAATAACCACAGCAACGATGATTGTTGTTATTAATCCGGTCACCCAGCGCTCTATTTGGAATGTGGATTCAAGGACTTCAGCCATACTGTTTGCCTGAACCATATTCCCTATACCAAATCCAGCAAGCCCTCCAAAAAGAGCAAATGCAAAACCCAGCCAAGCCCAGGATCGACCCAATCCATTTTTAATGGCGTACATTGGACCTCCAATGTACTCGCCCTTTTCATCCTTTTCCCGAAAATGAACAGCAAGCACAATTTCTGCGTATTTAGTGGCCATTCCCACTAAAGCTGTACACCACATCCAAAATAGCGCACCGGGACCCCCAATAAATATAGCCGTTGCTACACCAGCAATATTTCCTGTACCCACAGTTGCTGACAAGCAAGTCATTAACGCTTGAAATGGACTTACATCTCCTGTTGTGCTGTCACCCCGCTCTCTTCCACGCCACATCAACCTAAAACCGAGAGCAATTTTTACCAAGGGCATTCCACGCAACATAATCATTAAAAAAAAGCCTGTCCCCAAAATAAGAACAAGCATAGGAGGTCCCCATACCAAACCATTTAACCAACCCACAACCTGCTGAATTGATTGCATATAAATCCTCTAAGTTATTCTAATTAGATGCGGGAAATTAAACTCATGCAATAAAAAAGGGGCCTAAGCCCCTTTTAACATTGCTAATTAAGCAGCATCGATTGATTTTATCGTTCCCTTGGGCAATACAGCGTGAACAGCAACTTTTTGGAATTTCAGCTCCACATTGTTGCCAGTTTCCAAGACCACGTAATTTTCATCAACTTTGAGAATTTTACCCAACATCCCGCTAGTCATTATCACTTCATCGCCTTTAGATAAAGCTGATACCAAATTTTGATGCTCTTTTTGACGTTTACGCTGAGGCCGAATAATTAACAAGTACATGAACAGGAACATCCCGCCAAACATTAGTAAAGTAATCATAGGATTACCTTGTGCAGCAGGAGCGGCCTGAGTCTGGGCCATAGCAGATGAAATAAAGAAACTCATTGATTTGAACCTCATAAAAAAAAGAGCGCTAACTCTACCTGTTTTATAAAAAACAGGCAATTAGCGCCTTCTATTCATAAGGAATGAACAAATTAGAAGGGAATCAGGCGTAATCCCGGAATAATTTTCTAAACACACTGGGAGACAAACTCGTCCAGCGCTTGAAAGCATTTGTAAAGCTGGTACGATCAGAAAAATCCAGCGCTTTAGAAACTGTATCAACACTCATATGCTCATCAATAAGGTATTTAATTGCGTAGTGAAAGCGCAACACATCCCTCAATTGTGCAAAATTCGCGCCCTGCTGTTGCAGTCGACGCTGAAGAGTTCTTTTTGATAGCTTTAAATCTTCTGCAATCCGATCAATTGACAAATCTTCACGGCCAACTCTTTGTTTCAAAGAGTCGAGTACTCTGGCAGAAACCCCTTCATACTTCGGAATTTCAGCCATAGCCAGATATTCTGGATATGATCTTATTTCAGATCCTTCAAAAGAATTCTCTGAAAAATGTTCGCTGTTACGGTAAATTCGTTGCAATTGAATCATCCAGGCTTCTCCTTTGCCACGTAAGGGCGTTGGTAAATCAATCAGGAGTGTTTCCCTGGTAACACAGTATTAATTACTGAAAGACCTTCCATGATTTAAACACGTTACACTCAACTATTCACGATTATAGACGAACTTTTTTTTTAGCAAAGAGAAACACGTACAATTTGCCAACAAAACGTGATTTTTTTATCACACATCATTATATAAATACCGTTTTAAATGCCATTACGTATAAGTTCCAGCATATCTGCGTCATGGGTTTTGGTGTTTACTTTATCTATGATCTTAACCACACGCCCTTGTTTATTAATCAAAAAACTGGTTCGTACAACCCCCATAAACTCTCGGCCCATAAATTTTTTTAAATTCCATACACCGTATTTTTCTGCAATAGAATGATCTTCATCAGACAACAACTCAAAATTTAAATTATGTTTGTCCGAAAATTTTTTCAACTTAGCGGGTGCATCAGGGCTCACACCTAAAATAACTGTATTCAATGCCTCAAACTCTTCCCGATGATCTCTAATTCCGCATGCCTGCACCGTGCAACCCGGTGTTAATGCTTTAGGGTAAAAATATAAAACTACATTCGCTATTCCTTTGAATTTTTTTAATGAAACATCTTCACCCAGTTGATTTTTCAATGTAAAAATCGGCGCAATATCTCCAACTTTTGGAAATGCCATAAAAATAAGCTCCACATATTATTTCAGTAAATATAACAAATGCACGCTACAGAGTTAGTGAATACCTCGTTAATCAGACGAACCAAACAATGCATCCTTTTCATCAAGAGTCACTGTTGATTTAACAACTACATTATCAATTACAGGAGATCTCACGCAATTACGGCCACTCCTTTTGGCCTCATACAACCATGCATCGACACGCTCTACAAATCCCGCTGGAGTATCACTGTGATTTGCCCGAAACTCATCAACACCCAAACTCACTGTTATCGACAAAGATTCTGCATCGTTATATATCTGTGCATTTTGAATAGCTTCACGCAACCGCTCAGCAACATTTCTGGCTTGGCGTAGATCGGTATTAGGCAATAAAACAACAAATTCCTCTCCACCAAAACGGCAGGCGTAATCCAACTTTCTTATAGTTATTGCAATTTGTCGAGCAGCCAATACCAAAGCTTGGTTACCGACTTCATGCCCCCATGAGTCATTAAATTTTTTAAAATGATCGATATCCAATACAATTAATGAAAGAGCTTGAAATGATCGACGGGAACGTTCCATTTCAACAGGCAACGTATCGGAGAAAAAGCGATAATTATATAAACCTGTCAAAGCGTCTGTGCGAACCTGTTCTTTCAGCAATGTAATTTCTTCACGTAAATTTTTTAATTCTTGTGAGAACTGGCAAGGTGAATCACCAGGAGGACAAACCAGTTCAGTTATTGAAGAAGATTCCATAAGACTGCAATTGATTAGGCTGATTGAAGAATTAAGTTTGGATGATAGCAACACGTCATAACAAAACATTGCGCTCAATTACTACAAAAAAATTAATCCCGATAAATTTTTAGAAGCTCACTGTAATGATCGATCCGACGATCACGTAGATAAGGCCACATACGTCTCACAGATTCACTTCGAGCCAAATCTACTTTAATGACTTGAGTTTCTTCCTGTCCAGTACCAGCCATCCATAAAAACTCACCTTGTGGCCCCGTAACAAAGCTACTTCCCCAAAAATTCAACCCCGGTCCACCAGCAGGATCTTGTTCATGTCCTACTCGATTCACACTAACAACCGGTAAGCCATTTGCTATTGCATGAGCGCGTTGAATCGTAATCCACGCATCCCTTTGACGAACTTTTTCATCATCTACTTCTTGAGGTGACCAGCCAATCGCCGTCGGGTAAATTAATACTTCGGCACCAGCCATTGCCATTAACCTGGCCGCTTCAGGAAACCATTGATCCCAACAAACGAGAATTCCCAATTTGCCCACAGAAGTTTGAATTGGATGAAACCCTAAATCACCGGGGGTGAAATAAAATTTCTCGTAATAACCAGGATCATCAGGAATATGCATTTTCCGATATTTTCCTGCTATAGAACCATCTCGCTCTATAACCACTGCTGTGTTGTGATGTAAACCCACGCCACGCTTCTCGAAGAGCGACGCAACGATAACAATATTGAGTTCTTTAGCCAGTGCACCTAGCACTTGGGTACTTGGCCCTGGAATAGTTTCTGCCAGATCAAAATGATCGCTAATTTCCTGCTGACAAAAATAAAGTCCTCGATGCAACTCCTGTAACACAACTAACTCAGCACCTTGCTCAGCAGCCAAACGTATTTGCGCGATACTTTTTTCAAAATTGGCTGACAGATCCTTGGTACAGGATTGTTGTACGACACCAATCGGTAAAATTTTCTGTAATTTCTTTTGCATTTAAATTACTCCCAAAACACCCTCTGGAATTTGCATGGTAATGCAATGCAAGCTACCACCTTGTTCGATTAAAGGCAGGCAAGGTAAGCCCATAATTTCATATCCGGGAAATGCCTGCGAAACAATTTCCAATGCTTCTTCATCCATAGGAAGGTCGTAAATAGGAACAAGCACAGCCTCATTGATAATCAAAAAATTGGCGTAAGTAGAGGGCAAACGTGCATTTGAGTCACGCCCCAGCACTGCTCCAGCCCACGGAAGAGGAAGTAATCTATAGGGTTCGCCATCTGCATTAGTGAATGATTTTAATTGTTCTTCCATTTTTTTTAATGATGAATAATGCTCATCCTGTTCATCATCGCAAGCGGTGTACACAATCGTGTTATCAGGGCACAAACGCGCCAGTGTATCCACGTGACTATCCGTATCATCACCAGCCAAATAACCAAAATCCAACCAGTTCACTTTGCGAACGCCAAATGCAGTCTTGAGTTTTAATTCGATATCACTCTTGTTTAAACCGGGATTACGATTTTTATTTAATAGACAGGAAGAAGTGGTCATTAATGTGCCTTGTCCATCAACTTCAATAGAACCACCTTCTAAAACCCAATCCTGAGTTTCTATAATTGCATTGGGAAAAGCGCCTTGCGCGAATAATTTGCGAGGAATTTCATTATCCAGATCATATGGATGTTTGTTACCCCACCCATTAAAAATAAAATCGAGTAATTTATATCCTTCGGGAGTTTCAACTGTTAGAGGCCCGTGATCCCGTGCCCATGTATCATTACTCACACAGGGATATAAATAGATGTATTCCATTGGCGCTCCCATTGCTTCCAGACGCAGCCGCACAGAATCAACTTCACCTTCCGGAACAACTATTACTACATCTGCATAATCGCTAATTACCGTTGCCAGAGCCTCGTAAAGCTCGGTCACTTCATCCAGAATCCAATTCCATCCGGTATTTTTATGCGGCCAGGTGAGCATAACAGCATCTTGTGGCTCCCACTCAGCAGGCAAACGTTGGCTGGACATAAAACACCTCATTAATTCATGCTAAACGGAAAGCCATTATAAACAAGCAAGGATAACCAGTTACAGCCTTCCGAAATCAAATGTTATTGAACCGGCGCGATATTCTCTTTAGCAGGCATCTCAATAACCGTGTCTTGCTCAATCGATGCTTTGGAGGTCGAGTTTTTAAGCATTTTTACAGCAGGCTCCCCAATCTGGACAATTGCAGCCACTACACGATGCTGTTGTTCCGCCCCGTTAGAGATTTGAGCTTTTATATTAATGTAATAACGCCCCTGCTCTGCTGCGGATATTTGAAGTGGCAACTTGTAAGTTTTATTTTTTTCCATCGGAAATTCATAATGAGTTTGAGTGGAGGCTAATTCCAGACCTTCGCTTGTCGTCAAATCTATGTGCAAAACACCCTCATCACTTGTACTTGATAACTGTAATTCAAGATTTTCCGCTCCCACAGCAGTTACATAAATAGGCTGGGGGTTTTGTAATTTGATGCTCGCACCTGGCTTCGTATGGTGTTCTAACGTCTTTGCGGACATTTTTGTAGATGATGTTTTTGTAGAGACATTTGCATCACATCCCATCAATCCCAGTAGCAAACCAATTATCAAAATATTTAACTTAAACATGCGGCCTGTCCTTTAATTTCATTGCATTTGCACATTGAAGCATGCGGTAATTTCATTCGTTTCTTCGATATCCCTGATTCTTGCATCCACCACTTCCAACACATAAGTGCCCATTAATAAAGATTCTGAAAGACTCTCTTGATCAATTGAAGCCCCCTCGGCTGAATCAATCAGCGTTCCGTTACGGTATAAATATAAATCCGGATCAGAGTTACCAGAATCACTACCGCTTTCATTGACTTGAAATTGGTAAATGCCAGGAGTTTTTACATCAATTAATATAAATTGTGAGTTCATGAGTTTATTGTAAGCACCTATGGTATTCGTGCTGCATGCTGTAACCAGTGAACTTTCAATAGATTTATATACCGGTAAACTTCTCACATCACCACCCGAGTTACTTTCTCCTGCGCCAAACTGATTTGTGATTTCGATATTTTGCTCAAGCAGTAAATTATTAAATAGACTGGCATGGGCAGGTAATAAATTCCGTAATTGCTCCGAAAACACATAAATTGAAATGAGCGCGTCCGAATTTACATAATTATCAGATGTAATCACCTGAAAAATATCCGTGAAATTTCTGGCGGTTTTGTTACTGTCACTTGCGTAAAAATTGTAAATTACCGACTGCACAGAAGCTTCAGAGTACCAACCCCGATATTGATGATTTTTTCGACTTACATCATTAGTGTAGTTGTCACGCTGTTGATCGCCGCTGGAATCACGATACACAGAATCTTCCAACATCATTGCTGAAAAGGCGTTAGCAAAACCCTCAGACATAGCAACACGTATATCAAGCCGGTCTTCAAATCCGTGATCACCGCCGATGTTATCAGAACGTGAAAAGCTACTTTCTATATAGTGCCCCCACTCGTGCAGAATAACGTGTTGGTCATATTCATCCGTATCATTATTTGCATCACCTAATATATAAATGGCATCACCGTTAAAAAAACTTGTCCCGATTTCACCATTTTCCAAATTATCTCCTGCTGGCTTATTTTTGATACTCCATCGCAGCTCGAGGGGTGGAAAATTGCTTGTATCACCAGTCGATATCAGACGCTCTATTCCTGTATAAATTGTATCGAGAATAGCAAATGGGGCAGCAACTCGGGTCTCGGTATATCCAGTTCCAGTCCAACCGGAAGGTGCATGCAAATTTCGTATTACAGTAGACTCATCAGCAACGACCAGACTACCAACCATGGAGTACAAACCATTGTTACTGGTGTTATCTGTAACTTTAAAATTCCACGATGGCGATTCGGTTTTTAGCAACTGAGCTTTAACACGAATTTTTACGCGTTTATTGGAAGGCGCATTAACTGAATATTCACCATTTCCATTAGTGGATGTAGTAGCCAATACCACATTATTTTCGTCGAGCAACTCTATGAATAACCCTCGCCCTGGACGACTTTCAGCTTTCGCATAGTCCAGTCCCGCAGCAGTGTGCGGAACAAAATCATAAGTTACCAAACCGCTAAGAGTTATTGGCACAACCGAAGAATTCGAAGTTAATGAAGCCGAAGAGGCGCTTGAACTGGCTATCCCGGTTATAGATGTTGTTGCAGATGCAACATGGGAAGATGTACTGGCATCAATCAATGAATTGGATTTTGAACCACCGCCACCACACCCGCCCATTAAAAGCGAAAACAAAAGGAGTAACAAACTGCGTAGTAGCACTCTTTGAGTGAAGAACGCAGATTTTGATAAATACATGGGTAACCCCGTATACATGAAAGACCGGCCTTCGGTTTTAGGCCTGTTTTGTTGCAACAATAGACAAGGAATAGGCGAAAAACATTCCACCGATCCTGTCAGGAATTGGTAAACCGGCAGCAATCCGGACAAGTTTCACACTTTGCCTCAATAAAAGCCCCTATCGACATACAAAGTCGGCTGCCTATAATACCCGCAATATTGATTCCCTTCGTTGGAGGACTTGTGCTTAAAATCCTGCTTTTTGCAGTTATAGTGACCTGCATCATCATTTTTAGTGGCCGCTATAAAAAGATGGACGCGGTGCAAAAACGTAAAGCGTTGTGGCGTATTGGCGTAGGGGCATTTTTAGGGATTTTAATTATCCTGGTTGTCACTGGTCGCATGCATTGGGTGGGTGCTGCATTGGGTGCTTTAATACCCTTCCTGCGCAATGCCTATGGCGTATTTACTCAAGTATTGCCCTTTTGGCTGCAACGCAAACACGCTGAACAGGCACAAAAAGAACAAACACCCTCTACCAATACCCAAGTCAATCTAAGCGTTGTTGAGGCAATGGAAATACTGGGACTCAATGGCAATATCCAACATGGAGAAATAACCGCTGCGATGGTTCAAGACGCCCATAGACGCCTGATTCAAAAATTGCATCCTGATCGAGGTGGCAATGATTATCTGGCTGCAAAGATCAATCAAGCTCGTGACCTGCTATTAAAAACCCTTGAGTAATTAATTCCAGAGAAAACTTTCAGTCAGGCTTATTCACGTTGCAAGAGCAAATGGATATATCGCCCAAGCGATCGATAAGGTTCTTGTTGGGAAAATTCGAGCTCCAACTGCACCAGATTTTCCGGCTCGCGCTCACGATGCTCTTCGTTAAAAATATAATCGTGGAATACACGTATACCGCTATAGCACTGCAACAAAAGCGGCAATTCGTCCACCCAGTGTAAGACCTGTTGTGGGTCTTGCGGATTAATTGGTGTAAGGCTTCCACGGGAACCGCCATAATCCTGATTAAGGATTTTTTTAAAGTTAGTGCGCAATAAATTTTTGTAAATCAAAGAGTGGAGGTTATAGAACGTGAGCGATAAAAACGCCTCCGGTTTGAGATAATTGAGCAAACAGGGCAATAATTGCTGCGGTTCTTGCAGCCATTCCATCACGGCATGGCAAATCACGAAATCGAACTGCTGTTCATTCTCCTTTAAATGCAATGGCAAATCTTGCACAGAACAATGAATCAACCGCACGCGCGATTCCAATTGTTGCGCTTTAATTTGCGCCGCTGCAAGCTTAAGCATTTCAGACGAAATATCGCAGATAACGACCTCGTGTCCTGCCCTCGCCCATTGCAGGGAAAATTGTCCCTGGCCACCACCAGCATCCAAAATACGCCATGTTTTTGCATTGACCACGGGTGAAGCAACCGGATAAATCGGTAGATGGCTTTTACAATCCCGCTCCAAAACGGCGAGGCGAATCTCACCCTTCAAGCCTCCATATATATTTTTTTTGAAACGCTGGGCCAGATCGTCGAAATTGCGATCCTGTTGTGCAGATTCTTTTGCCATTCTTAAACCGGATAAATAAAATCGCCTGAATATTTCTGCCATTTGACATGTTATGACAGTCCCCAACACCTGGTTTGTTTACATGATTCTCACCAGTGACCGGCAAGTTTACACCGGAATCACCACCGATATGGCCCGCCGATGGTATGAACATGCTTCGGGCAAGGCAGGTGCGCGCTATTTTCGTGGACGCTCCCCAATAGAATTGTGTTATCTGGAAAATGATCATACTCGCTCCACCGCAAGCCGGCGTGAAGCAGCCATTAAGGCAATGAATGCTAAAAACAAGCATCAGTTAATCGAACAACACCGTGAGCAAACCTTAAACCACATCACTACCTATCAGCTAGACCAACTGGGCTCACATGAGTAACGATCACTCGATTCCTGTGAAAAAGCGTGCAATGTGTAATCAGTGCGAACGACCCCTGCGCAATTGCCTGTGTAGCATGGTGCGACCAGTTGACAACCAGATTGAAACCCTGATTTTGCGAGATAAAACCGAAGCCACTAACGCCAAAAATACAGCAGGCTTATTACACCTTAGCTTAAAAAATAGTCGTCTCTTCCATTGCGATGCAGACAAAGCGATTCCTCAATCAGTATTGATGGAATTGCTGTATGGTGATCACAAATTGCCATTGCTACTTTACCCACCAACGCCAGATTTAAACTCCCTGGGGCTGGAGCAACCTCCCGCGCCACCACCCAGCGGACAAATCCCTGCATCTGACTTACGGCTGGTCATTATTGATGCTACCTGGCGCAAAAGTCGCAAAATGTTATACCTCAACCCTCATTTACAAAGGCTTGCGCGCATTACCCTTGAAAAAATACCCACTTCGCTCTATTTGATTCGCAAGGCCGACGCCAAAAATCAGCTTTCCACGCTGGAGGCAAGTTGTTACGCTCTACAACAACTGGAACAGGGGCAGGTCAGTTACACCCCCTTGTTGACCGCCATGCAGGAGTTTGTTGCCCGGCAAATTGCATTTCGCCCTGCCCCATCCGATTGACAACAAGAGAGATATCGATGACCCATCCCGCTTTTGAGTTATTACGCAGCCAGTCTATTGATGCCCTGAAAATTCATGTTGAAGAATATCGCCACAAGGTGACGGGTGCCCAACATATTCACCTAGCGGCAGATAACGATGAAAATGTCTTCCTGGTGGCCCTACGAACAGTCCCGCACGATTCAACCGGTGTTGCCCATATCCTCGAACATACTGCGTTGTGCGGGAGTAAAAAATATCCGGTGCGTGACCCGTTTTTTATGATGGTACGTCGCTCCCTGAATACTTTTATGAATGCGTTTACGAGCTCAGATTGGACTGCATATCCATTTGCCAGCCAGAACTCCAAGGATTTTAATAACTTGTTGGACGTATATCTGGATGCAGTATTTTTTTCTCGCCTTGATGAATTGGATTTTGCCCAGGAAGGTCACCGTGTGGAGTTTGCTGAACCTGACAATCCAGAATCAGATCTGGTATTTAAAGGTGTCGTGTTTAACGAAATGAAAGGAGCGATGAGCTCTGTCCCTTCCCAACTGTGGCATACGCTCTGCAAATACCTTTACCCGACATCAACCTACCATTACAACAGCGGCGGAGAACCGGAAGATATTCCGGATTTAACGTACCAGCAATTACAGGATTTTTATCGCACCCACTACCACCCCAGCAATGCTATTTTTATGACGTATGGTGATATTCCCGCTGCGATTCATCAGGAAAAATTTGAGCAACAAGCACTGCGCCATTTTGAAAAGCTTGATGAAGTTATTGCTGTCGGCGACGAAAAACGTTATCACGCGCCGGTTAATGTTGAAGAAGCTTATCCGCTTGATGAAAACGATGCGGACAACATCGAACAAAAAAATCATGTGGTGATTTCCTGGCTGCTAGGTAAAACAACCAACCTTGATGAATCACTGGAAGCACAATTGGTTTCCAATATTTTGCTCGACAATTCTGCCTCCCCATTGCAGCAAGCATTGGAAACAACTGACTTGGGTCAAGCACCCTCACCATTGTGTGGTTTGGATGATTCATCACGCGAGATGGCATTTGTGTGTGGACTGGAAGGCTGCAAACTGGATGACGTCAATAAAGTTGAAGCGCTAATTCTGGAAACCTTGCAACACGTTGCCGAGCACGGTGTTCCGCAAGAACAAATTGCCGCGTCCCTGCATCAGTTGGAACTCTCGCAACGTGAAGTAGGTGGTGATGGTTATCCTTACGGTTTGCAATTAATTTTAACGGGCCTCACATCAGCAACCCACAGGGGTGATCCAATTGCCCTGCTCGATGTTGATGCCGCATTGGATAATTTGCGCCGTAAAACACAAGACCCTCAATTTATCCAAAACGCGGTACGCAAATGGTTGCTGGAAAATCCTCACCGTGTGCGATTGACACTGCGCCCGGATTTGCAAATGGGGGAGCGGATCAAACTGGCAGAAAAAAATCGTCTTGCAGAAATGAAATCAGCGCTTGGTGAAAAAGAAAAGCAACATATCATCAATCAAACAAAAGCATTACAAGCACGTCAGCTGCAGCAGGATGACGAAAGTATATTGCCGAAAGTCGGGTTAGAAGATATTCCTGCTAATTTACATTACACGCCGGGCAGCCATGAGAGCTTCCACAATTATCCGTTACGTCGTTACGCAGCCGGCACCAACGGCTTGGTGTATCAACAAATCACGTGCAAGTTGCCGGCGCTAACCGATGCGCAATTAAAAGTATTACCCTTCTACTGTATTTGTTTAACTGAATTAGGTAACGGTAAAAAGGATTATCTGGCAACCCAGCGCTGGCAAGCAGAAACCGTTGGTTCTATTAACACGTTCAGTAGTATTCGCGGTGCTGGTAACGATGTTCAAAACATCGATGCGTATATCACACTGTCTGCAAAAGCATTGAGTCGCAATAACAACGCAATGAACGAATTGATGCAGTCCACACTCCTGAATGCACGCTTTGATGAACTGGATCGTATTCGCGAGTTGATTGCACAAAATCGCGCGCGCCGCGAACAAAGTATTACCGGGAACGGCCATAGCCTGGCGATGACTGCCGCTTGTTCCGGTATGAGTCCCGCTGCAAAAGTAGCCCATCAACTTAGCGGACTCGAAGGCATTGCCGTACTTAAATTGCTGGACACTTCATTGGATGACGAAGCATCGTTAAAAAGTTTTGCAAAAAGCCTCGCGGAAATTCACCAACTGATATTGCAAGCGCCCAAGCAGTTTTTAATTGTTGGCGAGCAGGAGCACCTTGATGCCTATCGAGAAAATTTGCAGCAATACTGGAGTGGCGACGCAATCAATAACAACTTCAACGCCTTTTCATTGCCGTCAGTGAATGAACAAGTACGTGAAGCCTGGCTCACCAATACCCAGGTTAACTTCTGTGCAAAAGCATACCCGACTGTACCCAGCGAACATCCGGACGCCGCCGCTTTAACGGTACTGGGTGGTTTCCTGCGCAATGGTTATTTACATCGAGCAGTGCGTGAACAAGGGGGTGCTTATGGAGGAGGCGCAAGTCAGGACAGTAATACCGCATCGTTCCGTTTTTATTCTTATCGCGATCCGCGTCTGACAGAAACATTGAGCGATTTCGATCAATCATTGGTGTGGCTGGAAAAAACTGATCACCCATGGCAAACCGTTGAAGAAGCGATCCTGGGTGTAGTTGGCAGTATCGATAAACCCGGTTCACCCGCCGGCGAAGCAAAATCCACCTATCAAGCTGAGCTTTTTGGACGCACCCGTGAGAAGCGCGAATTATTTCGTAACCGTGTGTTGCAAGTTACCGCTGACGATCTCAAGCGCGTTGCCAGGACTTATCTGATTGATGAAAAAGCGAGCATCGCCGTAGTAACCCATGCAGCCCAAAAAACTGCTCTTGAATCACTCGGATTGCAAATAAAAAGTTGCTGATAAATAAAAAGCTCAAGGATGAGCCAGCACGGGTTGATGCCCGGATGTTTTGTGCCCCTCCGCGTAGTTTTCCCTTCCAAAGTCATCTAGTATTCATTCACAAGAAATCGAGAGAATAACGATACATAAGATGACCACTCCCCTGGAATACAGCGCTGCGTCCCACCCGGGATTAGTTCGCGATAATAATGAAGACTGTTTTCTCAGTAGACCGGAACACGGGTTGTGGGTAGTTGCTGATGGGATGGGCGGCCACGAAGCAGGTGAAGTCGCAAGTGCCATCGTACGTGACACTATCGAAAGCGATGCCAACACCAATCCGGACGTTTCGCTAGTAGACTCCATCCAGCATGCCCACACCAGCATACTCACCTCTGCCGCCAATGGTATAGGCGCACCTGGAATGGGCTCTACCGTTGTTGCTTTGCGCAGCGAATCCACCAAATACCAAATTGCCTGGGTTGGCGACAGCCGCGCCTATCTATGGACTCCCACTCGTGAAGGCGGACGCCTGGAACAACTGAGCATTGATCATTCCTATGTCCAAATGCTGGTGGATACCGGCGCGATCCGCCCCGAAGACGCCGAATTCCACCCTGAGAAAAACATCATTACCCAATGTCTTGGCATGCAGGAACTGAGTCAGGTTAAAGTGGATTCAATTGAAGGCCATTGGCAAACCGATCAGTGGATTTTGCTATGCAGCGATGGACTGACTGACGAAGTAAGTGACAAAACCATCGCGCAAATTCTGTGTGAATCCAACGACTGCCTTGCCGCCGTAGATCAATTGCTTCACGCCGCGCTTACCGGCGGTGGGCGCGATAACATTACTTTGCAAATTATAGAATCCCCCCTGCATCACAATACCTTACGCAAAGGCTTATGGCAGTGGGTTCCCTATTTAACCGGAGCAGTAAAAGTGGATGCCTGGATTTTCGGTGGCGCACTTTTATCATTGCTCGGTTTATTGATTTATGTGGTAAGCGCGTAGAACGCTGTTACCCAATTGCTGAAATAGATTGATATGGCGCTACAAATTCCCGGTTACCGGGTGATACGGAAAATTAACCAGGGTGGCATGTCCACCGTATACCTCGCGATCCAAATCAGCGTGGGGCGTGTTGTTGCATTAAAAGTAATGAATCCGCAACTGAATAGTGACCCGGCATTCAGTGAACGCTTCCAACGCGAAGCAACCATCGTAGGGCAACTGTCGCATCCCAACATTGTGGCTATTTACGATATTGGCCGGCATGAAGATTTAAATTATATCGCCATGGATTATTTACCCAACGGCTCAGTGCATGACCGCATGAGCACCGGGCTGAGTGGTGAAGAAGTTCTGAGGATAACCCGTGAAATTGCCGGTGCTCTGGATCACGCCCATGAAAAAGGCTACATCCACCGCGATATAAAACCGGAAAATATTTTATTCCGCTCCGATAATTCAGCGGTACTAACGGATTTCGGCGTTGCACGGGGTGTAGCGGTCAATTCACGCATGACACATGTAGGAACGGTTGTCGGAACACCACACTATATGAGTCCGGAACAAACCAAAGGCAATGTGGTAGATGGTCGTTCAGACCTGTACAGCCTTGGTGTCGTTTTTTATGAAATGCTAACCGGTACGTTACCGTTCCAAGGGGATGAAGCGGTAACCATTGCGTTAAAACATATCAGTGCGCCTGTTCCAAAATTGCCAATGCAATTTTTGGGTTACCAGAAAATTCTTGATAAGTTGCTAGCGAAAGATCCTGATCAACGCTTCCAACGCGGCCGCGACCTCATGATCGCACTTGAGGAACTGGAGAAAACGCAACGCTCCCCCATAAGCACTGTTGCACACCCTGCAGACCTCACCGTTATCAATCTCGCAAGGGCACTTATTTCTGCCACATTTAACGCGGTGCGCTGGCGCTGGAATAAAATGCGCTCGCTACGCTGGAGCCCAAGCCGTGGTTTCTATTCACGGCCATCAACAAAAATTACTGAAATATTTTTTAATGAGCAGCATGCTGCAACACAAATTGGCCGACCGGATCGCAGAACTGCTTTACACTCAGCGTATAGCAGTAAAAATCGTCCAATCACATTTGTCATTGTGCTATTAATATTTTTACCGCTACTGTGGTGCGGCATGAGTATTTTCTACGTCAAGGGAAAATCAGCACATGAAGAACCATCCAGCATCGGACAATTAATGCTGGCGACTGCACGCTGGTTTATTGAACCCGATCCAACACCATCCGTCACTGCGGCCAATCAAACAGCTCCTGCAACTTCAATTGCGCAATCCTCTAACGGCAACCCTGTTACTGCAGGGGTGCCTGCCTCTGCAATTTCATCGAATCCAACCCCGGAAGCGGCAATTAATAATCCAGCCAACAATCAATTAGCATCTGTTAATCAGGCTGTGTTTAGCGGTGAAACAAACAACCTGCCAATAGTTACCTATTCATTGAAAGTAGTGACTACCCCGGCCAGCGCGCGCGTGCGAATTTTGAATATTCCAGATCGATACCAACCGAACATCATGCTTGCTCCCGGTCGATATCATCTGGAGGTGAGCATGGCTGGTTATGAAACCCGTTATCAATGGATTGAAATCATTGACCAAAATATGCAACCTGAAATTACGCTCAATGAAGTGATTCAACCGGGTGATGAAATTAGCAGTCAGGTAATCGCCTCAATAAAAACCCAGGGACCGGAAATGATTGGCATACCCTCGGGTAATTTCTTCATGGGAAATAAAGATGATGTGTTAGCCATGCCCGTACATAAAGTTGTTATTGCCAGACCGTTTGCAATTAGCAAATACGAAATCACTTTTGATGATTACGACATGTTTGCGCAGGCGACCAAGCGCACATTACCCTCTGACAACCGATGGGGCCGTGCCAATCGGCCGGTTATTAATGTGAGCTTCGAAGATGCCAGGGCCTACGCACAATGGCTCAGTACAACAACAGGAAAAAAATATCGCTTGCCAACAGAAGCAGAATGGGAATATGTCGCTCGTGCAGAAAGCAACACTCTGTTTTGGTGGGGAGATAATGTGATCGACGCTGCGGGTCGCGCTAATTGCCGGCGTGGTTGCAACAGTAAATTTTCAGGCTTGTTTGGCGCAAAAACTGCGCCGGTCGGTAGTTATCCTGCAAATGATTTCGGTGTATATGACACCGCTGGAAATGTGGCCGAATGGGTAGAGGATTGTTTCACTGACAATTACAACCTGCATCCCAAAAACGGCAAGGCAATGGTAGTAAAAAATTGTGCAGCGCGTGTAGTACGCGGTGGATCAGCAAAAGATAATGCAGAACGCCTCGCCAGCCACATACGGGATTACCATCCGAACGAAGTGTTCGATAATCATTTGGGATTTCGCGTGGTAATGGAATTGTAACGCACGCAATCCAGATTACTGTTCATCATTTCAACGCGTTTATTTCCGACGCAAAACCGCCACAAACATGGTGTCCGCATCCAGTTCCGGCGCACCCAATATGCGTTGGGACTGTAATTCAAATTGTGAATGATTGGATAAAAACCAATTCACCTGCCCTTCATTTTCACTCACCTGCCAACTACAGGTTGCGTATACTAACGCGCCGCCACGACGAACACCCGGAGCAGCATTCAGTAAAATTTTTTGTTGTAACGACAAAAGTTCCTGAGTGTCTGCCGCATCAAAACGCCAACGCGCGTCAGGATTTCGCCTCCATGTTCCCGATGAGCTGCAAGGAGCATCAATCAATACCCAATCGAAGCCCTGTTGCTGTGCAACCTCTTTGGGCAAACGCAACGGAGCAGTTCCATCCCAGGTAAATGTACGTACATTAAAAATATTTGCGCGCTTCACCCTTCGCTTTAGCTCGTCCAATTTATAAGCATGCAAATCAGTGGAAATCACCGCTCCTTTATTATCCATTCGCGCCGCAATCGCTAATGTTTTTCCTCCCGCACCGGCGCATGTGTCCCATACTTTTTGACCGGGCTGTACATCCACTGCACGCGCAATTAATTGGCTTGCCAAATCCTGAATTTCAATTGCACCATTTTTATATTCCGTGGTGCTGTTTATGCCTTTGCCGCCGTTCACATAAATGCCAAACTGCGCATGTAATCCAGCATTTACATGTTGCGCTAACAAATTCGCGTGAATTTCTTCGGGAGAACAATGAGATTGTATGCGTAGCCATATGGGCGGAGTGGTCGTTTGTCGTTCCAGAAATACGGCGGTATTTTCATCACTCCAACTACTAGCAACCTGCCGTTCGTTGATGAGTATTTTCCATTGTGGTCGAAGCCCCATCCATAAATAATCTTTTAGATGTTGTGAAAAATAATGACTGGTTTGTAATTGCAGGAAAAAGTCGCCACGCTGTTTTGCATCGCGCAACTGAGTCAAATTTCTTTTAGTCAGATCGTTCGTTACACGTAATTGAATCCAGAACCAAAAAGCGGCAGGTGACAAAGGTAGCAAATCCCGAACTTGCCATCGTTCGTCCCAATGTAACCAATCAATATCCGGATAAGATTCCAGGCGAGAGTATTCTTGATAAAGAGTTTCTAATACACATGCGAGTTGCTGAAAACGCAGCGCGTTATTCATCGCCTGAGTTAAACCTGCCTGATCCTCCAACGATAATCCTTGCGGCAGATTGTTGTTGACATTTCCCTTGTTAAATTCTGTACCTTTTTTTATTCCAGCCAATTCACGCAGATTGTTCTTCAACCATTTATCCAGCGGAATGCTACCTGCAACTCCTAACCAATTGCGCCACAATCGAATCAAGCGCGAGTCGCTATAAATTGCAGAAGAAGTAGAGGAAGTCAAAGCGGGTGTTTGCATATAAACAGTGAATCCAGGCAAGTCGGAAAGTGTTACCACGTTATGTGAAGCAACATTTTAACAGCGAAAGAACACATAACCCAACCCTTACCAGCGGGCACGCCATTCACCCCAAGTCCGCACTCACAACTGTTATCGGAGATAATCCTGTTCGCGTACGTAAAATGAAGTTTGCGGAAGTAATGTTTTGTTTAGCAAATTGCGAAGCATTCAGGTGGGGTTTACAACTAAATCAATTCAATTTTTTGGGGCATTATCATGAATCACATCCCCTTTTCGCGCAGACAGCTCCTTAAAGGTTTGGGGCTTATTGGTTTAAGTACGACAAGCAGCCGGATATTCGCAAGTAGTAACTCCAAACGCTTAGGTGTTGCATTGGTCGGGCTGGGTTACTACAGCCGGGATATATTGGCTCCGGCACTGCAATTGACTCGACACTGTCAACTCACCGGTATTGTCACTGGCTCCCCGGAAAAAATTCCCTACTGGCAAAAAACATACGGCATTCTCGATTACAACATCTATACCTACAAAAATATGCATGAGATTGCCAACAATCCGGCTATCGATGTTATTTATGTAGTTACCCCCACCGGTACGCATAAACAATTTACCGGGATCGGCGCCAACGCAGGAAAACATGTGTGGTGTGAAAAGCCGATGGCGATGAATGCCGATGAATGTCAGGCAATGATTAATGTGTGTAAAAAAAATAAAGTACAACTCACTATTGGCTATCGCATGCAACACGAACCTAACACAAAAAAAATTATGCAATTCGCACAAGAAAAGCCCTACGGTAATATTAAAGAAATCATTGCAGAAGCGGGTTACAACAACACAGGCAATAGCCATGGCTGGCGCGCAGACCCAACGTTAGGTGGTGGCGCTATGTATGATATGGGCGTGTATCCGCTCAATGCAGCACGCTACACCGCCGGTGAAGAACCAACTGCTGTTAGAGCAACAATGACATCGACGCGTGAACTTTATAAAGATGTTGACGAGACCACAGAATTTGAACTGGAATTTGCCAGCGGTGCACGCGCAACCTGCGCAACCAGTTACGCTCGCAATATGAATTCACTGCGGGCGAACTGCGAAAAGGGTTGGTATGAATTAAAACCTTTCCAATCTTATTCCGGCGTACGCGGCCGAACCAGCAGCGGGCTGGAATTAGCGGCATCACCACTCAATCAACAGGCGGTGCAAATGGATAATGATGCACTATCCATTTTGCAACACTCACCCATTGTTGTTCCCGGTGAAGAAGGGATGAAAGATATTGTTATTCTGGAGGCAATTTTTAAAGCAGCTAAAGAAGGCAAACGCATTGTTTTATAGCAAATCCATCAAGATTTTATAATAAATCCATTAAGCGATGATGGAACCAGATGATAGCGGGATAAGCTGCTAACCAACTCCAGACAAAACGATTTAATCCAAACAATATGGCATTGGCAAGATGAAAAGTTGCGGTAAATACCAGAGCGATGGTTAATGCCACAGAATGCAAGAGCGCTATGGGAAATATCAATTCGCCAACAATCACAATCCAGGATGCCCACAATAACAACCTTGGTTTAAGGGCCAAATTGCGCAAGGATTCGCTAACCGGATATGCAGTAAACGAAAAAACTTCACGCAACGCTTTACCTGAACGCCACTCGCGATTCTCAAGCTTTACCAATCCGGATTGAAAGTAAGAAAGTGTTAATTGCAAGGCCAAATAACCAAATGCAATTTCTTGCCACAACAACGACGGTGCGATATGAGTGAACCATAAACACACAAGCACCAGTACACTCATTGTATCGCTGCCACCGTTGTAGGGCCCACGAAAACGCGTAATCAAAATAAACGTCGTCATCAGTAAAATACTTGCTATCCACAAAGGATATACGCCAGCAATCAATAAAATCGCCAACGGTGCACGAAGCAAGGCTAACTTTTTTTCAACACCAAATCCGCGCAAAAATTCCACGCTTTGTTGAAGTAAGGCCAAACCTAACAGCACTTCTGTAACACGTACCGCCAGCTCAAGTGTCATGATATTACCTTCGCCACATTTAACGCATAAGCGTGCGATTGTAAAAACACTTCGTCCGTTATTTGTCCCATTTGATCTGCTACAGTGTCTTCGCTGTACGTAGCGCGAATGCGGAAATACATAAATTTCGCATCACAGGTATGTACAACTTCGCCGCACTGGATCGCATGTAATAATCGGTTGGCAATTTCCTGTATGTAAAACTTATCGCCTCCCTCAAACAATCGTTCTGCACAGGTATTGATGTACAAAAGCTCATTCCAGTCTGGATTATAAAATAAGCGAATCAGATGCTGGGTTAACGTAAATCGAACAGGAATCGGCCGAAAAGGAATCCATTTATCCGGAATGGCATCTTCTTCACCAACAAACCCCATTTCGATTCTCGGAGATGGGCCAATGCTGCTGAAAAAGCGCCAGGAAGGAAATAAAACAGGCAGGAGGAGTTTTACCGACATAACTATTTTATTAAGGAAGGCTCATCATGTTTTTAAAATTATCCCGATAACGTCGTGACAATACCAATCTTTTTCCGCAGTGCAGTACAACCTCGTGATCACCGGAGTCCAGGGACTGGATTTGCTGAATCCGGTGCAGGTTCACAATAGTGGACCGATGGATACGTAAAAAATCAGCGGGCAATAACTTTTCCAGTTTATCCATTGTTATGCGCATCGGATAAACACTGCCGTGTAAATGCAAATTGGCATAATTACCGGAAGCTTCAATCCATTCAATGTCGGCAGTTTTGATCAGGAATTCCCGCCCCAGTTTTTTAATCAGCAGAATATCAGGGCTTTTTACAGGTTCGGGAGGTTCATTTTCTACTTCTTCTGTTAAATAACTTGCCTCACCTTGCAACCGTCGATGAACCAGGCGAAAACCAAAAATTAGCAATAATAACGTCAGATAGGTTTGCGCATCTTTGCGATATTCATAAAGCAACTCAACAGCAATATTGCCGAAATAATATTCAACATTCATGAACCAATAGCAAAGGTGACGAATGCCCACCATACCGACCACATGCACCAGAGAAAACGGCACTGTCAAAAACACATGAAAGGCTATGCAAGCTTTGAGGGAAAGGTTTGCCAGCCAACGATCATGAATATAAATGCCAAGCGGAACCAACAACAAAATCATACAAGCACTGGAAAGCTCCCAGCAAAGTGGCTCCCAAAATGCAATATCGTGTCCTCCCCGTTTTATTTCCATTAACTTGGTAGTAGCAAGCACCAGCACGTTGCAACCAAACCAGCTCAACAACAATGCCCACCCCCACCAACGAGGATGCGCCAAAAAATAGTGTTGATAGCGATTGGATAATTCGTTATTCATTTTTTTTCAACACCTGCACCGAACTCTCACTACTGACGTTTTCCCTCCCACATTCATCCCTTCCTGCTGCCGTTTATCACAGAGTGATGTAAATCAATCACTTGGCAACTCATTTTTATCATCAGGCTGTTTAGGATAGCGGTTCGACACCTATTGCAGGAAGAAAAAAATGCCGGAAAAATTACCCACGACACGGTTACATGAATTGGATGGATTACGGGTAACTGTATTTGGATTATTAATTTTGTACCACACCGGCATGCTCTATGTTGCTGACTGGGGTTTCCATTATAAAAGCCAATATCAGAGTGAGCTGCTTGCCAACCTGATGCTTTGGTCTAACCAATGGCGTATGTCATTGTTATTTTTGATTAGCGGTGCTGCCCTGGCATTGTTTTTACCCAATCATTCTGATTGGAAAACGTTGGGCCAACGCCTCGGTCAATTACTACTCCCGTTACTGTTTGGCATGCTGGTTGTGGTTGTGCCGCAAGTTTATATAGAAGCAAAATCCCAACACATTATTGAGCAGCTGGATTATTGGCAGTTCTGGTACGCCTACCTGGATCAACATAGCGCTGAATTTGAAAACCACAAAACCCTCGGCCAGATGCACCTCACCTGGAATCACTTGTGGTACCTGCCCTACCTTTTTGTTTACACATTAATCCTGGCGATTATTTATCCATTGCTGTGCAGTCAAATTATGCAACCACTATGGAGTTGGTTAACCATGCATCTACGCCCGATGCATATCGTTTTATTACCTATCATCGGTTTTTACATCAACGGTGCCCTGCTCTACACCAATAATCCGGTTACCCATAATTTGATCGATGATTGGTTTAACCACTGCCGCTCATTTCTCAGTTTTTTATTGGGTTTTGCACTGGTACAAATCCCCTGTTTATGGAGTAGTTTAAAAAATATCCGCTGGCATTTACTTCTGGCTGGGCTAATCAATTACGGTTACACGCTATTCGCATTTCACGGCGGAAAATTGGATGAAGGAATCATTGCGCAGGAAATCAGTGGACTTTTATGGTCATCAAACAGCTGGCTCTGGATGCTATGTGTGATCGCATGGGGCCAACATTGGTTTACCCAAAGCAGCCCACTGATTCGCTATTTGAATTCAGGGATATTCTGTTTTTACATCCTTCACCAAACACTCATTATCGTTTTTGCTTACTGGCTTACACCATTGAGACTGGGAGGATTTTTCGAGCCGTTGACAGTGATTGCTTTAGTGACTTTGAGTTGCTGGATGTTATTTGAACTGATTAAACGTATTCCGGGATTAAGGATGTTTTTTGGGATAAATACGCCAAAGAAAAGCATTGTGCAATCGCGTTCTGAAATAGAAATAAGGGCGCAATAATTGCGCCCTCACGGTTTTACTAAAAAATTTAATCGAACGACTTCTATATTGCCTGCTTCTTCAACTTTTCTATTTCATCACGTAACTTGGCGGCAACTTCAAATTCCAGATCCTTCGCGGCCTGGTACATTTGTTTTTCCAATAGTTCGATAGTTTTCCAAATATCTTTTGGATTAACATCCACTTTGTATTTGGCTTGTTTTTCAGCAATCGCCATGGCCTTGTTGCGTGCACTTCTGCCGCCGGCACCGGGGACAACTGAACCTTCCAGAATATCAGTAATATTTTTATTGATTCCTTTTGGAACAATGCCGTGTTTGAGGTTGTGCTCAATTTGTTTCTGGCGACGACGATCAGTTTCGTCAATGGCGCGCCTCATGGAGCCGGTAATATTGTCGGCATAAAGAATCGCTTTCCCATTTACATTACGAGCGGCGCGACCAATAGTTTGGATAAGTGAACGATCCGAACGCAGGAAACCTTCTTTATCTGCGTCCAAAATTGCCACTAGCGATACTTCCGGCATATCCAGACCTTCACGCAGGAGGTTGATCCCCACGAGCACATCAAATTGCCCCAAACGCAAGTCGCGAATAATTTCCACACGTTCTACTGTATCGATATCCGAATGCAAATAACGCACGCGCACACCGTGTTCGCTCAGATATTCCGTAAGGTCTTCGGCCATACGTTTAGTGAGCGTGGTAATTAATACACGCTCATTTTGTTGCACACGCAAACGAATTTCAGAGAGCACATCATCGACCTGCGTTCCGGCAGGACGAATTTCGATAGTCGGATCAATCAAGCCTGTCGGACGTACCACCTGTTCTACAACTTGCCCCTGATGCTCCGCTTCATATTTACCCGGGGTTGCAGAGACCATAATCATTTGTGGTGCAATACGCTCCCATTCATCAAAACGCATGGGGCGATTATCCAAGGCGGAGGGTAAACGGAAACCATATTCCACCAATGTTTCCTTGCGCGATCTATCGCCTTTGTACATGGCACCAATTTGCGGAATCGTGACATGGCTTTCGTCGATGACTAACAACGCATCCTGCGGAAGATAATCAAACAATGTCGGTGGCGGTTCACCAGGAGCGCGCCCTGATAAAAAGCGGGAATAGTTTTCGATCCCGTTGCAATAACCGAGTTCCTGCATCATTTCCAAATCATAACGGGTACGCTGCTCAAGGCGCTGTGCTTCGACTAATTTATTATTCTCGCGTAGATATTCCAAACGTGTGCGCAATTCTTCTTTGATATTTTCAATCGCTTCCAACACGGTTTCACGTGGTGTTACATAATGCGTTTTTGGATAAATGGTGTAACGGGCAACCTTGTGTAATACCTCACCCGTCAATGGATCAAAAACAGAAATTTGCTCTACTTCGTCATCAAATAATTCAACGCGCACAGCTTCCATATCTGAATCCGCTGGATAAATATCAATTACCTCACCACGAACACGATAAGTCGCACGCGCAAAATCCATGTCATTCCGTGTGTATTGCAATTCGGCGAGGCGACGCAAAATCTGGCGTTGATCAATTTTGTCACCGCGGACAATATGCAGCAGCATTTTCATGTAGGAGTCAGGATCACCCAAACCGTAAATCGCCGATACGGTAGCAACTACGATGGCATCTTTACGCTCCATCAATGATTTGGTTGCAGAAAGGCGCATCTGTTCAATGTGCTCATTTACCGAAGAATCTTTTTCAATAAATGTGTCCGAAGAAGGGACATAGGCTTCGGGTTGATAGTAGTCGTAGTAGGAAACAAAATACTCAACTGAATTATTCGGAAAAAACTCTTTGAACTCTCCGTAGAGTTGCGCTGCCAGAGTTTTATTATGGGCCATCACCAAGGTAGGCCGCTGCATGCGCGAAATGACATTTGCGATAGTAAACGTTTTACCCGACCCGGTAACCCCGAGTAATGTCTGGTGCGCCAGCCCGGCCTCCAGACCTTGCACCAACCCTTCAATGGCGGCAGGCTGATCCCCCGCCGGAGGAAATTCACTGGTCACTACAAATTGTTTAGTCATAAGTACTCAACGTGAATTGAAAAAATGAATTGTAACGAAATTTCTTTAACACGTGCCGCAAGTAGCCCTTCATCATCCAAGGTGCCAACATTCAGTGGAACGACTAGACTTGGCATCAATCAGATTAATGTTCATCACTGACAACGAATGTCAGTAACCCAAGGAGTTTTTATGAGCGAATTTCGTACCGAGCGTGACAGCATGGGCGAAGTGCAGGTACCTAAAACGGCACTCTATGGCGCCCAAACACAACGCGCTTTGGATAATTTTGCCATTAGTACGCTCACCCTTCCCCCGCGTTTTATCCATGCCGTTGTCCATATCAAAAAAGCTGCCGCCTTAACCAATCGCCAATTGGGATTATTAGACGAAGATATCTCATGGGCCATCTGCGCTGCCTGCGACAGTTTGATTGCTGGTCATTACGTAGACCAGTTTCCCGTGGATGTATTCCAAACGGGTTCGGGGACCAGCACCAATATGAATGTCAATGAAGTCATTGCTCACATTGCCAGCGACCTTGCCGGGCAAAAAGTACATGCGAATGACCATGTGAATATGAGCCAAAGCAGCAACGATACAATACCCAGTGCCATTCATATCAGCGCTGCACTGGCGCTAAAACAGCAACTTTACCCCGCACTGGAAGCATTGCACACCGCATTGCTGGGCAAAGCTGAAGCAATGGATGACGTCGTAAAAACGGGCCGAACACATTTAATGGACGCAATGCCAATTACCTTGGGGCAAGAAATTAGCGGATGGGCCAGCCAGATAGAAAGTAATTATGTGCGGTTACAAATGGCACTCCCGCAATTACTACGCTTGGCACAAGGCGGTACGGCGGTCGGCACGGGTATTAATGCCCACGTTGAATTTGCAGAAAAATTGGCAACTACCGTGGGTGAAATCACGGGTTTGGATTTTGCGCCTGCTGATAATTTTTTTGCCCACATGAGTGCGCAGGACACTGCTGTGGCAACATCAGGCCATTTAAAAACACTTGCCGTGAGTTTGATGAAAATTGCTAATGATTTGCGTTGGATGAACTCTGGCCCCCTTGCCGGTTTAGGCGAAATTCAATTGCAGGCGTTACAACCCGGCTCGTCCATCATGCCCGGTAAAGTAAATCCGGTAATTCCTGAAGCGGTATGTATGGCATGTGCGCAGGTGATGGGGAATGACGTAAGTATTGGAATTGCGGGACAATCCGGAAACTTCCAGTTAAATGTGATGCTACCGCTAATCGCTTACAACCTGCTCCAATCCATTGAGCTGCTCAGTAATTCGTGCAATGAACTTGCGGACAAAACCATCGCCACTTTTCAGGTGAACCACAACAACTTAAACAATGCACTCGCGCAAAATCCTATTTTAGTGACTGCGTTAAATCCCATTATCGGCTACGAGAAAGCAGCTACCATTGCGAAAAAAGCCTACAGCGAGGGACGTGCGATTATTGAAGTCGCCCAGCAAGAAACAAATTTGACACTTGATGAGCTTGAGAAATTACTGAATCCGGAAAAGCTGACAAAAGGTGGGCTTTAAGCTCACCTTCTTCATAATAAAGAATAATAAAGATTCATCAGAATTTAATGCTTATTGCATCAGCACTGCGTTTCGCTTCACCGTGATAAACGGCCTCAATGTTATTTCCATCGGGATCCAATACAAAAGCCGCGTAATAGCCGGGATGATATGGCCGTTCGCCAGGCGTACCATTGTCTCTACCGCCATGGGTTAGAGCCGCTTTGTAAAATGCATCGACCATCTCCCGATCTTTCGCTTGAAAAGCCAAATGGTGCCTGCCGGTCAGTACACCTTGGGCAGCGGTGCTCTCTGCAGTAGATACAAATAATTCATCTGCCCAAAAATAATCTTCTGCAGCTCCAGCAATAGGAATCCCCAAAACGTCAAACACCGCGGAGTAAAATTGTTGTGACGCAGGAAGATCTTTTACTACCAATTGAATGTGGTCGATTAATCGACCACGATAAAGTTCTTGGGTTTCCATCATTATTTCCCCGCAGTTGATTAAATGAAATTACCAGGTGAATATTCGATAAGTATTTACAGTTGTTTAATGAAAGCTTTGACCATAGAAATGCTTATCTATTCACTGGAATTCATTAGGACCTTTTTGCGGTTCTACAATTGAAGTCCGAGATATTTTAATAACCTCTTGTAAACTAAAAATAATGCAATCAGAAGTCCTTTTCATATGACGTAATAAACTTAGCGCAAAAATTCAATATCCATTAAACGCAATTCACTGGCCGATTTATCTTCAAGTTTAGCGCGGAGGTAAAGCTCTGCGTAACCATTTAACGGCTTGTTCAATGGCATGGTTATTCTCGAATAATTCCACAATGTTTCCGGAGTTACCTTGAGTGAGCCCAGCAATTCTCCTTCAGAATTATGCTGGTACAGTTCAAATATCCAATTACCTTGCTCGCGTAAAAAATAGGTTCCCAGCGTAATTCCTGTTACACCACTCAGATCGTATTTGCCAAAATTGAACCCAGTCCATTCGCCGGCTGCCTTCATATTAATAACATCTTGCTCACGGAACTTATCAGTGCTAACCAATTTTCCAAGAGAGGTAGAATCAATAGTGCTTACAAAATCCATGCGCGGGGGAACCAATATAAATTCTTTTTTCGTTTCGATGGGTGCGAGACCATTAGCGCCTTTATCAATAAAACCCACTACAAATTTGTAGGATTCACCGGTATTTTTAAAAGGCTCATTAGGCTTACCCAGATTTGCAGTGGAATTTTTTAATTCGACGGTTCCCGCCAACGGCAGGCCCTTCGGTGCTTTATCATCCGTTAATGAAAGGACATAAGTTGCCAACGCAGTGCGGTCCGCCTCACTTAAACCGGAGAATGCAGGCATATTCATTTCACCCCACACACCGCTACCACCGTTACCAATTTTATTAACAAGGTAAGTAAGCGCTTTGGAGTCTTTTTGGTATTTTTTTGCCACATCCCGAAATGCAGGGCCTACCATTTTTTCATCGATTTTATGGCATCCCAAACAATTATTGGTGTCAACCAACTCTCTGCCCTGATCAACCGGATTAACATTTTGGTGGCCCAGGTTTTTTTCAGCTATCGGAGGCTGGTAGGTAAATTGGATAAATGGATTATTGTTTTCCACAGAGGTTAAACGACCGTCTTCTTTATCTGACACTGAAAATTCATACGCAAAGCTTGTAGTGTCCTTCCAGAAAAAACTTTTATTATTGGCAGAAACCAATTCAATAACCGGTGGCTCATTACCAATAGCTAATGAAGTTACTGTTTTAGCTTTGGCCCCCTGGGTATCCGCCAATTGCAAACTTAATTGATAATTTCCTGCTTGAGTGATGTTCAACATTACCGTTTCATCATTTCCCAAATAAGTTTCCACACAACCTTTGTCAGCGCATTGCAATTTCCATTCATAATGAATTTTGTCACCATCCAAATCTTGTGATTGCGCAGCAGAAGCCTGGATTTGCGCAGGAATCCCCGCTTGGGATTTATCGACGTGTATTACAGGTACCGGAGGGCGATTACCTGCACCCACATATTCAATCCGGGAGAGGCGTGCATCCGGATTACCGGTAAACCAGGACATTCCATACTCAAGTACATACAAAGTACCATCGGGTGCGAAACGGGCATCAATTGGCAATGCATAGCTGATTTGGGGTGCAAAGGGTTCAATTTTCCGGATATGCCCTTCACCATCAAAACTCACTACTTTCACCCATGTGCGCATAAAATCCAGAATAAATAATTTATTGTTGTAGTACGCGGGATAACGGTTTACTGATTCAGGATATTCGTCGCTGTGATATACATCGGCAACAATAGCAGTGCGGCCACCAGTTCCCATCTCGGGAAAATCTTCTGAAATGCCGTAAGGATAGGCAATAAATGCAGGTTGGGCCGGCGGCAATTCTTTTGCTCCGGTGTTATGGGGCGAGATATTCAGCGGTGCCGCCGGATTAACCCAATCGCCGGATTTTTTATCAATATAATTATAAAAATTATAGGCATGGTTTTTTCCAATCACTAATGGCCAACCAAAGTTTCCAGCTGCCGTTACGCGATTAATTTCGTCATAGCCCTGTGGTCCTTTTTGATCCGATTCCTTGCTTGCGTCCGGCCCCACATCACCATAAAACAAATGATTTGTTTTTTTATCAAATGTTAAACTGTAGGGATTGCGAGCCCCCATTACATAAATTTCCGGGCGCCCCTGTTGTGCATCGGTAAATAAATTGCCGGCCGGTATCTCATAACCACCCTCTGCTTTCGGTTTAATGCGTAACACTTTCCCACGCAAATCCATTGTATTGCCTGCACTGCGCAATCCATCGTTCTTTTTCATATCGGGGCGAAAATCAACGGGAGCATAACCGTCTTGATCATGCGGATTGGTGTTATCGCCAGTTGAAAAAAACAATTCACCATTCTGGCCAAATTGCAAATCACCACCGGTGTGACAACAATTATTATCGATAGGATATTCCAACAGTATTTGTTCGGTGGTGGGATCTATTTGTTGGTTATTCCATTTAAAACGTGCGAGGCGTTGGCTTAATTGTTTCGTTCCATCCGTGTTTTTTTCTACGGTGAATGCAGCATATATCCATGATGTTTTGGCGAAATCGGGATCCACGGCCACGCCAATTAATCCAAGCTCCATGTACTTGTCATAACTAACCTCCAACGTACCTGCAGCGCTCAATTGACCGGTTTTGTAATCGATTCGCTGGAAACGTCCCGGACGCAGTGCAATCAATGCGTCACCGTTGGGAAAGAAAGCCAGCTTTACTGGCTCGTCCAATTTATCAACCAATGTTTTTTTTATGAAACGATTATTTTCGGGGCGGGATTTACTGTAGTCCAATCGGGGCTGAAAGCCCGCGCGATGATTTTGTCCCACTACGTAAGTCAAACCACCCAACAAATGTTGCAAAAAGTGTGGATCGGAAAAGGTATCAATGGTGTGACCCAGGCCGGTGTAAAAAGCCCGCCCTCCGTCATAATCGTGATACCAGGAAATCGGATGATCGTGGTTGTGTTCTCCTCCTTGATAGGTGTCTTCATCCACTTTTGCGACGACATTAATAAACTCATAAAAATCTTTGAAGTTATACCACTCATCGGCCAGTTCAAATGATTCAGGTAAAGTACTGGTAGAGGGATGATTTTTATCGACGGCGACGACCTTGGCCGTTTGAACATTGCTGGGTTCATTCGGATGATTTTTAAAAACAGCGCCCACGAGGTTACGATACCAAAACCAATCACCTTGCCATTCAGTATCGGTTGCAGAATGAATTCCAACAAAACCACCGCCGGCCTGAATAAAACGCTCCATCGCCAATTGTTGGGCTTCATCTAAAATATCGCCGGTAGTATTCAAAAATAGAATGGCATTAAATTGACGTAAATTAGCGTCAGTAAATTGTTGTGCGTCTTCCGTAGTGACCAATGTAAATTGATGCTGATGAGCCAATTGCTGTAATGCAGTTATTCCGGCCGGGATTGACTCATGGCGAAATCCAGCCGTTTTGCTGAATACCAAAATACGTGCGCCATCCAAGGTTTGTTGATCTGATAATGCTGATGTTGAAGCAGACGGTTCACTATGGACACGCTGATCGCAGCCTGCCAAACCAATCGACAACAATAAAATAACCAGGAGTCGCCACAGGTATACCGAGTTAAAACCATACCCATTTATATTCAGGAACATAATGAACCCTTATTGTTTTTTTGCGTTGCTTTATCAATGGAGTCTAGACAAAGAATGAAATTCCATTGCCGGAAAATAAAAATGCCGCTGAGTTTATCAGCGGCATTCCCTATGAGCCTCGGGGTTTACCCTACTAAACGATTCTTTGCTACCGTTATTTTTATCGACGATTTCAGGCTTTTTCCAGCCATCGTCCCAGCCGGTTTTCAAGGTCATCATAACGAATCGGTTTGGCGATATAGTCGTCCATGCCTGCCGCCAGATATTCATTTTGATTAGTTTCCGTGTTCGAGGCGGTCACCGCAACAATGGGTAAATGATGCAAGCTGTGAGTGTTTCGTTCATGCAAACGAATTTTCTGGGCGGCAAGGATACTTTCTTCTTCCTTCATATCGTAATCCATCAACACCAGATCAAAGCGTTCTTTTTCAATAATCTCCACTGCCTCCAGACCATCCTGGGCAATTTGCACATAGCAACCTAATTTTTTCAACATAGCGCTGATAACCATTTGATCAACACGATGATCTTCCACCAAAAGTACGCGCGGCATAATCGCCGGTGTAATTGAATCACGTTCATAGACTTTGCGTTCATCATCGCTGGCAATATTCAGCAGTTTTTGAACCGCTGCGTCCAGCAAACGCTTGCGCATGATGGGTTTTTCAATCACGCATACCTGAGGGTAACTGCGCAAATGTAATTTCATTTCCGGACTGTCGCTTTGCAAAATACTCATTGCAATAATCTGTTTTACCGCCGCAATTTCGGGGTGAGAGACAATTTCACGGGAAAGCGCGAGACCGTTCATGTTATTTAACTTGGTGAAAATCAACACCAGGTCAAACGGTGTTCCCGAACGGGCCTGCTCGGTTAAGCGATTGATTGCCTGCTCCTGTCCCGCCACGGAAACAGTGTTCATCCCCCAGGCATTCAGCTCATCAGCCAGTGCGTTTGCATTGCTATCCGGCAAATCCACTAATAACGCCCGTCTGCCACGTAACTTTTGTTCAGAACCAAAACGGCGTTCCTCGTGAGAAACAACTTGCAATGCAGCATTGATAAAAATGCGGTTGCCGCGCGTTTTGTTTTCACGCAAGTGAATACTTCCACCCATGCACTCTGCCAACCCTTTACAAATGGCCAAGCCAATACCTGTGTGATTACTTTCACGCGCTTCAGGATCATTTTCGCCAGCCACATTTTTTTCGTTATCGCTAATGATTACTTGCAGCTCACCAAAATCATCTTGTTCCTGATGAAACCTCGCTTCAATAAATACGTGCTCAATCCGGCTGGCTTTGAGGGTGTAATTCAACAATGTGCCCATAATCTGGTTCAGACGAGCCACATCCCCTTTAACACGCAATGGCATATTGGGATCAAACATGTAATACAGCTCAATTCCTTGCTGGTGTGCATCCAGGGTGAAATCCTGTACAAACTTTTCCAGCACGCGCCGCAAATCAAATTCAACTTCATCCAATACCAATGTTTTGGTTGTGATTTTGGAAAAATCGACCACGTTGTTTACCAGATCAATCTGTCGTCCTGCCGCTTTATTGGCAGTGCTCAATAATTCGCGGTGATGTTCGGATAATTGGCTGTCATCAATTAATGACAAGGTACTCATAACATCACTAATGGATGAACGAATTTCCTGCCCCAGGTTTACCAGGAATTCGTTTTTTAATTCTATTTGTGCTTGCGATGTACGCTTTTCATTTTCCAGCCCTTGTGCGCGTTCGCGCAATGCATAGTGAGCCTCCAGCCGCTCCCAATAAGCCAATGATGTCACCTTGCCCTGATGCGAAAGCATCACGTAAAACATAAACATAATGCAGCCATATAAAAGCCCTTCTGCGCTGCCTAATAAAATCGCTGTCAATGCTGCCGGTATTTGGCCTATGGCCAGATAAAGCGTCAGAAAATGGCGGTAAGGTGCAAATACATTAGCAACACTGGAATAAAACACAACGGAATAGAGCCACATGATGAGGGTCTCATCACGCATGCCCTGCACCCAGGTCAGGGTGACCAGAATAACGCTCCACCAGGCGGCACCAAGGCATGAAGCGAAAAAGTACTGATTGCGCCAGCGTGTCGGAGCGCGGGCATAGAGAGCATCAAAACGAAACAGGTAGTAACTGCGCACCAGCGTAACCAGAAGCAAACCTGTCACCAACACTATCGCCGTATTGTGTTCCGTTTTTTCAAAATCACCAAAGGTCAGGCAAAGGACAAATACCAAAAAATTAAGGATTAAACCGCGGCGACTGTATTTGGCTACACGCGCATCGGTTTCGCGCATGATGGCGCGATCTTTTTGCACTTTGCTGGCAGGGACAAAAAAATGAAACATAGGTTACTCAGTGAAATGTCTACTCAATGCACAAGATGATGTCGAGCGCCGCAGGGTTAGCCCAGCATATGAACCGCGATTTCCTTAATTACAAATACGAGAATCGCAAAACCCAGTACGCCAAACAGGACAAAAGTACCGAACTTGCCTGCGTTGGATTTCTTGGCCAGATCCCACACGATAAAAAACATAAAAATAATTAATCCACCACCGCACACATACATCGCCAGGGTTTCAAATTGTTCCAAATTCATCGTTGATTTCGCCTGCAAAAGTGAATTGAGCCTGGAAGCAGCAATGTGAGTCATCCAGGCAGGAAAAATGGGGCGCCATTGTAACGAAAAGGTGAGTTCAAGTTTAGCGTTAATCCGGGGCATACCTTGCCCCGGAAACAAAAAAGCCGCTGAAACAGCGGCCTTTGACGGTATTTTTACAACTGCGCTATGAGGGTTGGCACTGCCTCAAACAAATCGGCGACCAATCCGTAATCTGCAACCTCGAAGATAGGTGCTTCCGGGTCTTTGTTGATGGCCACGACAACACGCGACTCACTCATGCCTGCCAGATGCTGGACTGCACCGGAGATTCCTACCGCGATATACAATTCCGGTGCCACCACTTTCCCGGTTTGTCCCACTTGCATATCGTTGGTGACAAACCCCGCATCGACCGCTGCGCGGGATGCACCAACAGCGCCGCCTAACTTATCGGCTAATTGGTACAGTAATTCAAAATTTTCACGACTTTGCATTCCCCGACCACCTGACACCACCACCCTGGCAGCCCTCAATTCCGGACGTTCCGACCTGACCGGCTCTTCACTGACAACACGGCTCATCGATTGGTTCGCTGGCCCGGGAATACACACCGGTTGCGCATTTCCACCAACAGGTTTAATCGCATCAAACGCACTGGTGCGAATGCCCAATAACTTTTGTGGCTGATTTGTGGATAGCAGTGCTACAGCAGCCCCCGCATAAACTGGACGACGAAAGTGATTGGGGCCATCAATCCCAATAACATCGGCTATAGGCTGTGCATCCAACAAAGCACCAAGGCGAGGCAAAAGATCTTTTCCAAAGGTTGTAGAGGCGATAAACAAATAGTCGTATGCCGTGGCAATTCCGGCCAACCAGGGCGCTAAAGTTTCCGCCAATGTATCTGGTAATACATCGGGAAAAATCACCTTGCTAACATCAGGCACTGTCGCTGCAAAACGCTGGCGATCCGGATTGGTGTCACACAAAAGCAAATCACACTCGACTTCAGTGTATTGGCGTAAAGCCGCAACGGCGCCGAGCACGCGAGTATTAACGCTACCGAATCCCTGTTCGGCAGGTTCAAGAATTACCAATACTTTATTCATAGTACTTTTGCCTCCATGCGCAATTTCTCTATTAACTCATCAACAGATGCCACTTTAACTCCACCCTGACGAGTTTTTGGTGGCATAAGTGATTCCATTGTTAACTGTGGGAGAGGAGTAACACCCAATTCCTCAGGAGAAAGAATATCCAAGGGTTTTTGACGAGCCTTGATGATATTGGGCATGGTCGGATAACGGGGCTGGTTGAGACGTAAATCCGTGGTGATAACAGCAGGTAGCTTGAGCGCCAGCGTTTGCAGGCCGCCATCCAATTCGCGGGTTACCCACACTTCACCGGAATTCAATTCAACTCGCGAAGCAAAGGTGCCTTGGGGGTAATGACAAAGTGCTGCAAGCATTTGGCCTGTGTGGTTGTTATCTCCATCGATTGACTGCTTTCCGAGGAAAATAAGATCGGGAGATTCGCGGTTGACTACCGCCTGCAACAGTTTAGCTACACCTAGTGGCTCAAGTTCGGCGTCGGTGAGAATATGGATCGCCCTATCACCGCCCAAGGCAAGCGCTGATCGAAGCTGCTCTTGCACCACAGCCGGCCCAACACTCACAACGATAACTTCTTGTGCCTTGCCCTGTTCTTTCAGCCGCACCGCTTCTTCAAGGGCAATTTCACAAAAGGGATTGATGGACATTTTGGCAGAGGCTATATCCATCCCACTGCCGTCAGGTAAGAGGCGTACGCGGACACCGGGGTCCACTACGCGCTTGATTGCTACCAGTATTTTCAAGACGCATTCCTTGTGTGAGCGAGTGTCACGCCCGCTGCAAAAAGTATCGACGGTGACATTTCCAAACAGCATTTGCTTGCTATTTGTAAGGTGATTATAACGATCTGCCCGCTCTGGTGCTGCAATTGCATCGCATAACTGGACTCGTATTCACACATAGCTCACAATTTGCGCCTTTTGATGCTAATCAACCTGTTTACCGCTTTTTCGGACTTTTCTTATGCGTATAACCAAAATTGCTGTTATTGCTTTTACTTTATTGTTTCTTTCCGCGTGTGTGTCATCACTCCTCATTGGCAATAAACTCCAAAGCAAACTCATGTGGTCGTTCCTGAAACCCCTGGTAGGTTTTGACCCTAACGAAGTAAATTTTTTTGAAGCTCCGATGATCAAGGATCGTATGACAGCACTGTTGGGCGACAAATACGAGCCCACCATGAAACTCCTGCGCACTGCGCAAGAAATCCAGCAAGAAGGCGCGCTGTTTTACGTTGCGTCACGCTATGCACCGGCACAAGTCCAAACAATTACTGATAAAGCGGGCATGGTCTGGAATGCGGACACAAACCAAATGGCAGTAATGGTTATCAAAAATGGAACGCCAGAGATCCTTTCCGAGCAAATTGAAGGTGCCAAGGAAAAAATTACACCGGTACTCCCACAAGAATTACAAACAGCTTATGACAAAGCCCAAGCCGCCAAAAAAGTGCTGGATGAAAAACAAAAAGCATTGATAGATGCACAAAAAATTATTGAAAACCCACTGGAAGCAACAGGCAATGCGGTAAAAAAGAAAATCGATTCGAAAGTTCAACAAACACAGGACGACGCGAAACAAAAAATCAATGACAGCGTCGAGGCTGTCACACCACCACTACTGGATAAGGATCAACTCGACCCGGAACAGTTGGAACTTGACGAAGCCCTCAAAAAAGAAGCGCAAGAAATCCAGCAGAAAAAATAACTGTCAACGCCTGTAACAACTCATTTGCTGGGGCATCTAGATAGCAACTTAACGCTATCCGGTGCCGCAGCATGTCTAACACCTCCTCGCTCTCCACGCCTGATTTTTTTCTGCAACTGTATTCCCAACTGACAAACTCGGCTGGTTGCCTCGCATCGCTTTTATTGAGGCTGTACCTCGCCCCCATTTTTTGGATGGCAGGTATGAGTAAATTTAATTCTTTCGATGCAACCGTCGAGTGGTTTGGCAATAGTGAATGGGGTTTGGGCCTTCCATTTCCCTGGCTGATGGCTTTTCTCGCTACCACAACGGAACTCGCCGGTGCAGTTTTATTAGCAATCGGATTATTTTCCCGCCTTATTTCAATTCCATTAATTATCACCATGCTAATCGCTATCGTCAGCGTACATTGGGAAAATGGTTGGCAAGCTATTGCAGATATCAACGCACCCTTCGCTAATGAACGTGTCATGGCAACGCCAGAAAAACTGGAACGTGCACGCGCTATTTTGCAAGAACAGGGTAACTATGAATGGCTAACAGCAAACGGCAAATTTGTCATTCTTAATAACGGTATTGAATTCGCAACAACCTATTTAATTATGCTGCTGGCTTTGATGGGATTAGGTGCGGGGAAATATCACAGCCTGGATTATTGGCTAGCGCGACGCTTTCATCAAAACAAAGTGATGCCGCTTACCAGTCCCGCTGCCGGGTGTTAAGCTTGTGCGCACCTTTTAGTGTTATCGGGCGGCACAATGGCGCATTCAACTACCATGGATGAAAACGTATTAATTGCACAATTAATTACCGGCGATGACAAAGCCTTTCGCTGGTTGATTAGCCAGTATCAATCACTATTGTTAAACATTGCACGCACTATCGTGGGCGATGTTTTTGCAGATGAAGTAGTTCAGGAATCCTGGGTATCGGTCTACAAAAATATAGCCAGCTTTGAACGACGCTCATCACTAAAAACCTGGCTATTAACTATCGTTAGCAATCAAGCTAAAGCAAGATTACGTAAAGAATCTCGCACAGTCTCATTAGAGCAACTGGATGGGGAAACACCCGGCAGTTATCTCGATAGCACCCATTTTAAACAGGATGGCCATTGGCAAAATCCAATTCCACATTGGGACAATGAATCGCCCGAAGCGCTACTGGAAGAAAAACAATTACAACACTGCATTGCAAAAACATTGATGCTCTTGCCTCCGGCTCAAAAAACAGCGTTTATCTTGCGCGACATGGAGCAGCAATCGTTTGAGGATATTTGCACTATTCTCGACGTCAGCGCTGCCAATGTAAGGGTATTGGTACATCGCGCACGCCTCACGCTTATGCAAATGATTGATCGATACCAGGAGACAGGCTCATGTTAAGTTGTAAACAAGTCGCCACTGTTGCGAGCCAATATCTTGATAAGGATGTAAGTACTCCACTGAAGTGGCAAATACGTTGGCATTTGATGATGTGCGCAAACTGTCGCCGGTTTATGCGGCATTTACGTATAACCCAGACGGTAACACGAATGACACCATTAACACAGACGCCCGTGGACAGTGAAAAAATCTGGGAAGAGTTGCAACAAAAAATCAAACAGGAATCCCGGCAAGAGTAGGCATTAATAATGGAATTCGCACTGGAAACATTACTCTTCTTATTTTTTGCTGCGGCTATCGCCGGTTTTTTGGACACCCTTGCCGGTGGCGGTGGATTAATTACAGTTCCCGCACTGATCGTTTCTGGAATACCTCCCTTGGCCGCATTAGGTACTAACAAACTACAAAGCTCGGTAGGTTCGGGCACAGCCAGTTTTTTATTATTTTCACGCAAAAAAATTGTGTGGGCAGAAATAAAACCATTAATGCTAATGGCTTTTATCGGCTCCCTGATTGGCAGTGTGTTAGTTCAGTTTATTAATACCGCAGCACTCAGTTTTATTATTCCATTGGTGTTAATCTTCATCGCCGCCTATTTTATTATTGCCCCTTACTGGAAACTGGAAACTGAAAAACCACGCGTTTCCGACGCTACTTATAAAAATATCATTGTTCCGTGTATCGGTGCTTACGATGGTATGTTTGGACCAGGTACGGGTTCTTTCCTTGCAGTATCCGGAGTGAGCTTACGTGCATTCGAATTAATCAAAGCCACGGCTACGGCTAAACCCCTTAATTTCGCGACCAATATTGCATCGCTGCTAGTTTTTATAATCGCAGGACAAGTCATATGGGTTGCAGGCGCAACAATGATGATTGGGCAAATGGCGGGAGCATGGTTGGGCTCGCACTATTTATTCAAGGTAAACCCGAAAGTGCTTCGGATACTGATTGTTACAATGTGCTTACTGATGTTAGGGCAATATGGCTATAAACAATTTGCCTAAAACATCTGATCAGTTATTGGACAATCATTATCGTGAACATAAAAAAGATTGGCACCCAATTTACACTTGTCCTCATCACCTGCTTATTCTCAGCATGCGTGGTCGTCCCTGAAAAAACTGTTAGCTATGACAGCAAATGCAAAGCCTCTGTTCAGAAAATTAACCTGGATTTGGCCCCTATGGAATATTACATCGATGATTGGAGCTGTACGAATGAAAGCTGTGCGCTGCTCATGCCAATCGAACTGGGGGATGCAGTATTTATCACTGCAACGAGCGCGATTATTTCTGGTTCAATCGCGGTAGTGGGGAACACAATGTATTGGCTTGAACGACAGGACACATGCCCATTTAATGATTCACTGGAAAAAAAATCTCCCGAACAACCAAGTGAAAATATTAATGATCCTTATCAAATTCGGGAGGAAATAATTACTGCTAAATCCTGATGTTATTGTTTACATCCCTGTTTTCGCTAATGGGTCGTTGCGCTATCACCGCCCTGCCCGACTTGCTCATCCGATCGTAGAGTACAACATGCACAGTAGCAGCGAGATTCATGCAACCAACGGTGGGAATATAAACAACGTGATCGCAACAATCCAAAATCTCTTTTTTTAACGAACCATCTTCCGGACCAAAAATATAATAAGCATTTTTCGGATGAGCAAAATCCATTAGTGGTACAGCACCCTCAATCAACTCAATAGCAATTAGTTTGGCGTCTGCTACTGGTGCATTTGATAAATTTTCCACATGTGTTAATGGAATTTTGCTCTGTGCATTTTTCGTATCAGTCGCAAATTTTCGGGCACGTTCAAAACGCACACCAGAATAAAAAACTGCATCAGCCTCATAACAACCCGCAGCACGCATCACCATACCTACGTTGGTCGGGCTTTTCGGGTTTACCAAACCTATGAAGGTCTGCGCCTTTTGCAAATCCACATTACTCATTCGATAAGCCCATCAAGAAAGCCGTTGTTTGAAATCGTCGTAACCAAACTCACGAACGATTTCCAATTCGTCCGTGCGTGAATCCCACAATGCAATTACCGGTAAATTAATCCCGTTGAATGTAGTGGTTTTTACCATCGTGTAATGAGCCATATCATCAAACAGTAAACGCTGGCCAACCACTAATGGTTGCGTAAAAGAATAATCACCAATTACATCCCCTGCCAGGCAGGTCATTCCACCTAAACGATAGGTATGTGGTAATTCACCAGGCATTCCTGCACCTAAAATATCCGCGCGATACGGCATCTCCAGCACATCCGGCATATGACAGGTTGCCGAGGTATCCAGAATCGCTTGCGCCATTGAATTCCAGGTTATATCCAATACCTCTGCCACCAGTACGCCACTGCGAATTGCCACTGCTTCTCCAGGCTCCAGATAAACTTGCAATCCATATTCAGCGCGAAATTTTTTTAACGTATCGATCAATTCATCGACCTGATAATCTTCACGACTGATATGGTGCCCACCGCCAACATTTATCCATTGGATGCGTTCAAAAAAATGACCAAACTTTTCTTTCACCACCATCAACGTACGCTGTAAAGGTGGAAAATCTTGTTGGCAAAGTGTATGGAAGTGCAAACCGGAAATACCTTCCAGGATATCCGGAATATGCGCAACCGCTTTTTCAAATTCAGCGACAGGGACACCCATACGTGAACAAGGCGCGCAGGGATCATAAAGCGCAACGTCACCCTCGGAATGTTCTGGATTGATACGAATGCCAAATTGCAATTCACGCCGTTTTTTTTGTGCATTTAACGCTAGTACTTTAAAGCGCGACCACTGTGAGAATGAGTTAAATACTACATGATCAGCGACCTTTAAGATCTCAATCAAATCAGCTTCTTTGTAAGCTGCTGAATAGCAATGCACCTCACCACCAAACTCTTCTTTTCCCAAACGAGCCTCATGTAAACCGCTGGCACAAGTGCCAGAAAGATATTCACGAAATAAGGGGGCAAGGCTCCAGCAGGAAAATGCTTTTAGTGCACCCAATACTTTTGCACCACTTTCGCGCTGAACGCGACTGAGGATTTTTAAATTATCTTCCACCGCCGCCTTATCAATGACAAAGCACGGTGATGGCACACGAGAGGGATCAAAATGGGTGAAGTATTCGCGTTTTTTCATAATTAGCTTTTCATTACATCAGGGCCAATTTCCACAATGTGCCATGGTAAACCGTATTCATTAAGATCATCCATAAATGGATCGGGGTCATGCTGCTCCATATTCCAGACACCCGGTTTTTTCCATTTACCTTCCAGAATCATTTTCGCACCAATCATGGCAGGAACGCCGGTGGTGTAGGAAATCGCCTGGGATTTTACTTCCCGATAACACTGCTGATGATCACAGACGTTATAAATAAAAAGTGTTTTCGGTTTTCCATCTTTCATTCCCTGCACCAGACACCCGATACAGGTTTTTCCCTTAGTCAACGGGCCGAGGCTCGCTGGATCCGGTAATAGCGCTTTTAAAAATTGCAGCGGTACAATTTCCCTCCCTTCAAACATAATCGGTTCAATGCCTGTCATTCCCACATTGCCCAATACTTCAAGATGCTTTAAATAGTTATCAGAGAAGGTCATCCAGAAACGTGCGCGTTTAATTTCCGGAAAATGCTTAATAATAGATTCCAATTCTTCGTGATACATCATGTAAATTTTTTTGGGGCCAATATCGGAAGGAAAATCAAAAACCTGATTTACCGATAGTGGCGGAGTTTCTATCCAGTTGCCATTTTCCCAGTAGCGGCCATTGGCAGTGACTTCACGAATATTAATTTCCGGATTGAAGTTGGTCGCAAAAGGCAAACCATGATCACCCGCATTACAATCGATGATATCCAGATAATGAATTTCATCGAAATAATGTTTTTTCAAATAGGCCGTATATACATTGGTGACTCCCGGATCGAACCCGGAACCCAATAAAGCGGTAATACCAGCCGCGTTGAATTTGTCCTGATACGCCCACTGCCATGAGTATTCAAATTTTGCAGTGTCCAGCGGCTCGTAATTAGCCGTATCCAAATAATCAACGCCCGTTTGCAGGCAGGCATCCATGATATGCAGATCCTGATAAGGCAATGCGACGTTAATAACCAACGCCGGTTTTTCCTCGTTAATCAATGCAACCAATTCAGGTACGTTGTCCGCATCTACCTGCGCGGTTTTAATGGGTCGGGTTAATTGTTCTGCAATTGCCTTGCATTTGGATTCTGTACGGCTCGCCAACACAATCTCGGAAAAAACCTGCGGGAGTTGGGCACATTTATGCACCACAACACCACTAACACCACCGGCACCGATGATTAACACTTTTGCCATTATTAACTCCTACTACCAAGGGCTTCACAGCCGTGTAAACAATAAAAATCACCAGGCAGGCAACGCCTACCTGGCTGGATATTCATTTCTTAGGGGAAATTATTTTTCGAAATAGGTATAGCCGCGCAACCCTTCCGAATATGCCGCTAGCATTTGCTGACGATCTGCCACTGTAATAAAACCATCCCGTACTGCTTTCTCGGCAGTGACACGAAATTGTTGATACAACGCAGCAGGATCATATTCCACATAACTCAGCACATCGGCGATGCTATCGCCGTGAAGTTCGTGGACAAACTCGATGCTTGCATCCGCATTAATCCGCACGCTGGCAACATTGGTATCACCAAATAAATTGTGCAAATCACCCAGTGTTTCCTGATAAGCCCCTACCAGAAAAACGCCAAGGTAATACTCTTCACCGTGTTTTACCGAATGCAATGGCAATGTAGATGTTTCGCCTTGGGGCATCGCAAATTTTTGCAATTTTCCATCACAATCACAGGTTAGGTCTGCAATGATGGCTTGACGTTTTGGTTCCTCGTTTAACCGATGTATTGGCATTACCGGAAATACCTGTCCGATCGCCCATGAGTCAGGTAACGACTGGAATACACTAAAATTTCCGTAATAAATATCTGCCAGTAATTGCGGTAAGGATTCCAGCTCCGCAGGGGCACGACGCATTTGTGGCAACAACACAGCAATTTTCTGCAACGCCGCCAAATAAATATTTTCACTTAATACACGGTGACGTAAACCTATCTCACCGGAATTAAATAAATCGCGAATTTTATCGCGATAGTAAATCACGTCATTGTAGGATTCCTGCAAATTAGCCACGCGAATAGAAGACAGCGAGTGCCATAAATTTCTAATCATTTCATGGCACGGGTGCGGCAATTCATCCGGCAAACTAACAGGTTCAAAATGGGTAATATCCAGGATGTTAAACAACAACAACGCGGTGTGTGCAACCGTGGCGCGCCCGGATTCCGTTACGATCACCGGATGCGCAATATTATGTTTATCCAAACTTTCCTGAATGGCCTCAACTACATCGATGCAATATTCCTGCACTGTGTAATTACGACTGTGGCCATTGGTGCTGCTAGTTCCATCGTAATCCACAGCCAAACCGCCACCCAAATCCAGATATCCCAAGGGTGCGCCTTCATTCACTAATTCGATGTAATAGCGGCAGGCTTCAAGCGCACCTGCACGAATGCTCCGAATGTTCGGAATTTGTGAACCTAAATGAAAATGCAGTAATTGGAAACAATGCATTAAATTGGCATCACGTAACGTATCTATGACGGTAACCAACTCGCTGGTATTTAAACCGAACAAACTGCGGTCACCGCTATCTGCACTCCAATGCCCTTCCACTTTGGTGGATAACTTAAGACGCACACCAATTAACGGCTCAATATTTAGTGCGCGGCTCCGTTCAATAACGGATTGCAGTTCGCTTAATGTTTCCAGAACAAAAAAACATTTAAAACCAAGCTTCCGCGCTTGTAATCCCAAACTGATAAATTCAGCATCTTTGTAGCCATTGCAAATAATCAGGCTTTCGCGGTTGCTAATGGTAGCCAGTGCAATCATCAATTCCGCTTTACTGCCAGCTTCAAGCCCATGGTTGTACCGCTCTCCAAAGCGGGCGATTTCGGCAATCACATGGTTTTGCTGGTTTACTTTTATGGGGAACGCGCCGCGATACTGCCCCCGGTAACCCGTGGACTCGATAGCTTGCGCAAACGAATCATTCAGAATGCTTATTCGGGCATCTACCAAATTTTCCAACCGCAATAACACAGGCATTTGCAAGCCGCGTTGTTGCAGGCCATCAACAATTTCCATCAGTGAGACGGTTGCTTCGCCATTCGCGGTAGGTGCACGTACAACCACCTCGCCCGACTCCGATATTCCAAAATAACCACTGCTCCATTCATCAATACCGTAAAGTTCGGCGGAGCGACGGGTATTCCAATTGTTGTGTTTTTCGGTGGTATTCAAGGCTCATCAACTCCTCTACAGGCAGGTTGCCCCTGTTGATGCGCCGCCAGCAGTACGGCGACACAAAAATAAAAAATGGCGCGCAATTGTCCACATTTTTGATGAAAAATAAAGGTTGGTGTAATCCTTTAACGCATTGACTATATAAAACCTGAGCACCCCAGCGAGTCAGAATGTAAAGTCAGGACGTAATATCAGTGTCACTACTGATCGAGATAACGGATTAATACACCCATATTACGGATATAAGCGCCCGTAGAAATTCCCAATACCGGATTTTCTACCGGATAAGGAGATGTATCCCATTTGTCCCCCACCATTGTATTGGCATAACGATTCGTTTTATGCACAACTTTTTCCGCTCGGGGTTTGCCGATATACGGATTTGTCGTGTAGTAAAGCGGCGTGGGCCAATAACCTTCCGGGTGCAAATCCTTAATCAGTTTTTCCACTCTACTCTGCAAGGAGACCTCTGCACTTTGTAAACGTTCGCTTTGCGCACGAAAATTAAGATCAGAAAAACTCACCTTTCCCAACGTAAAGTATTTAGGTAATTCCATCTTTACTGATTTCCCGAGGGGCGAATGACGATTTACCTCGCCAGATGGAATTGCCAGGGCATCTTGATAAATTTTACGTAATTCATCGACGCGAATAGTCGATGCTGATTTGTAATGTTCAAGCATATTGCCTGGACGATAATCGAAATAGTATTCACCATCCACAACATTCGAACCGCGTCTATGCGTAAAGATTGGGTTACCAGTACCTATTTCAATAAACCCCGGGTGAGTCCTGCCCTCTACGTTTGATGTATCCGCAAATTTGAGTGAATCCAGCCAATTTAACGCTTCAGGTATACGTGCAAGAAATTTCGTTTCACCGGTAAGGCGATAAAATTTAACGAGTTGCAAAATATTTTCAGCCGTGGTCGGCGTGTGCAAACTACGCGGCTCATAGGAGCGCGCCGCAGCAGGTTGCAATTCAGTCGTGTACTGCAAAGCCCACCCTGGTTGTGGCTGTCCTTGCTGGGTAACGATAAATGAGTTCATTGCGCGAATAATCGGTTCACGTACTCGAACATCTCCTAATGTTTGATAGCACATTAATAAAAAATCAATATTTTCTGCCGCCACATCATCGTTGAACGTAATGAAGGATGAGTAATCAGGATGATCCGGATAAGGATGGTCATACATCAGAGGAAAACGCTGCGGCCAGCCACCAATCGGATATTGACTTTGTAAAACAAAATCAATTGCTTTAAATAAAGGGGCTTTATATTGTTCATCCCGTTTTTCCAAATAAAGTCGCAATAAAAATTTTGCGGCCTCGGCAGTACCACCATCATCAAACGTTGCATTACCGTAGTAATGTTGAAACTCCTCCAATCTCCATGCTTGTTTACCAATAGTGGCATACCATTTTTTTAAAGCGGCCTCACCGGAAAAATCGGCGACATAATTCCAGCCACCACTTGAATGCTGCGCAAAAATAATTGCAACAGCAACTTTTTGTGCGCCCTGATAATAAAATTCATCTCCTGTCGCATGGTACGCATCCAACATTAAATGCCCGACACTTGCTGTGCCGGGCGGTTGCATCCAGATCATGGTTCGCTTTGCTTCCAACTCACCCCATTGGCGCGAAAAATCCGGCAAATAAGCCCAAACAAAACCACCGCGATAGCTGGCCTTATCCAACATAAACCGGCTGGCATGTTTCATAGTATCCAGAACTTGTAAGCGCGAGGTTGGCTCTGCACTCACTGTAATGCTGGAAATAAATAGCGCAGTAAAAATAAAAAACAGATTGATGTAGCGCATAGTCGATCTCTTTATTTTTTGAATGCTCTTCCGATTTTTTTAATTTTACGGTTAGAGCGAAGGGAATAAAAACAACTATTGCCGATATTGGATTTGCAAAAACATAATAGGATGCCAATCGTGAATTGACATGCTGATTAACGTTTTTTAGCGAAATAATTATATAACCATCAATTGAGGAAAAAGTCCCTTAATACCTCCGGAAATAAACTCAACAGCAATGGCCGTTAGCAGCAACCCCATTACTCGCGTAGACATCACAATACTGCGCTTACTTAAATGTTGCCTAAACCAGGGCAGAAATTTAAAACATAACCACAATGAACTACTTACCAATAAAATACAGCCCGTAATTGCCACATAATGAAGAACCGAATTGGATTGATGTGCGTAAACAATTACTGCACTCATTGCACCAGGCCCTGCAAGCAATGGCATAGTCAATGGCACTAACGCAATAGTTTCATCTTGCGCCGCTTCAATATCTTCAGGTGTATGCCCACGGGACTTAAGCATAGTCAGCCCCATTAGTAATAAAATAATTCCACCAGCGCATCGAAACGCGTCGATGCTTATACCAAAAGCCCACAGAATCCATTCACCAACCAACAGTGCAACCATTAATGCGGTGAATACCGAAATCACCGTTAAACGTGCAGTCTTGAATTGTTGTTCGCGGCTCTGGTGAACAGTTAAAGCGATAAATACGGGGATGGCACCTAGAGGATCAACAATCGCCAAAAGCCCGATAAGAAACTTGGTGTATTCAGTGATTTCCAGCATGACTTTCTTCGCCACTTTATTTGGGATCGAATCCGGTTATGCTTTAAGTCTAGGCGGGATTTTAAGAAATAAAAAAGGCGATCCGAAGATCGCCTTTCTCAAGAAAACTAGCAGATAAAACTACCAGCCGGTAATTTCTTTCAGTGCTTTACCAATGTCAGCCAAGCTCTTAACAGTTTTCACGCCTGCGTCTTCCAGTGCAGCAAATTTCTCGTCAGCAGTACCTTTACCGCCAGAAATAATCGCACCAGCGTGACCCATACGCTTACCAGCAGGTGCAGTTACACCAGCAATGTAAGACACAACAGGTTTGGTCACGTTAGCTTTGATGAATGCTGCCGCTTCTTCTTCCGCAGAACCACCGATTTCACCGATCATTACAATCGCTTCAGTTTGTGGGTCAGCCTGGAACAGCTTCAGGATGTCGATGAAGTTGGAACCCGGAATTGGGTCACCACCAATACCAACACAAGTAGATTGACCGAAGCCGTAGTCAGTAGTTTGCTTAACTGCTTCGTAAGTCAAAGTACCGGAACGGGATACGATACCTACTTTACCTGGCTTGTGAATGTGGCCTGGCATGATGCCGATTTTGCACTCGCCCGGAGTAATAACACCTGGGCAGTTAGGGCCAATCAAACGTACGCCCAACTCATCACACTTCACTTTCGCGTCAAGCATATCGAGAGTTGGGATACCTTCAGTAATACAAACGATCAACTTGATGCCACCGTTAGCTGCTTCAAGGATTGAGTCTTTACAGAAAGGAGCCGGAACGTAGATCACTGATGCGGTAGCACCAGTCGCAACAACCGCTTCAGCAACCGTGTTGAACACTGGCAGGCCGAGGTGAGTTTGACCACCTTTACCTGGAGTTACACCACCAACCATTTTGGTGCCGTAAGCAATCGCTTGTTCAGAGTGGAAAGTACCTTGCGCACCGGTGAAACCCTGGCAAATTACTTTGGTGTCTTTGTTAATTAAAACGCTCATATGTTTTCTCTCTAAAAAGAGGCCCCTTATTGATTCGCAGCGGCTGCAACAACTTTCTTGGCAGCGCCAGTCAAGTCGGTATCGGCAATAATGTTCAGGCCACTTTCGCCCAACACTTTCGCACCCAATTCAGCATTGTTACCTTGCAGACGAACAACAACAGGTACTTTCACGCCTACTTCTTTAACCGCACCGATTACGCCTTCTGCGATCATGTCGCAACGTACGATACCGCCGAAGATGTTGATGAATACAGCTTTCACTGCATCGTCAGACAGAATGATTTTGAACGCTTCAACAACGCGCTCTTTGGTCGCACCGCCACCTACGTCGAGGAAGTTGGCAGGTTGGCCGCCGTGTAATTTAACGATGTCCATGGTACCCATCGCCAAACCAGCGCCGTTTACCATACAACCGATATCACCGCCGAGTGCAACGTAGTTCAATTCCCACGCAGCAGCGTGAGCTTCACGCGCATCTTCTTGCGAAGGATCTTGCATTGCTTTCAATTCTGGATGGCGGTACAGCGCGTTGCCGTCGATTACCAATTTCGCGTCCAGGCAGTGCAAATTACCTTCCGGAGTGATTACCAGAGGGTTAACTTCCAACAACGCCAAATCTTTTTCTTTGAACAACTTGGCCAAGCCCAAGAAGATGTTCACGAATTGATTGATTTGCTTGCCTTCCAAACCGAGTTTGAAAGCCAGATCGCGGCCCTGGAATGGCTGAGCGCCAACCAGTGGATCTACCGCAACTTTCAGGATTTTTTCTGGAGTGTCGTGTGCAACTTTCTCGATTTCTACACCACCTTCGGTAGAAGCCATGAACACGATGCGACGTGAAGAACGATCTACTACCGCACCCAAATACAACTCTTTGGCGATGTCGGTGCAGGTTTCAACCAGAATACGACTTACAGGCTGGCCTTTCTCATCAGTTTGATAGGTCACCAGATTCTTGCCCAACCACTTTTCAGCGAAAGCGCGAATATCTTCTTTGCTCTTAACCAGTTTTACGCCGCCCGCTTTACCGCGACCACCAGCGTGAACCTGAGCTTTAACGACGAACATATCGCCGCCGATTTGATCTGCAGCAGCAACAGCTTCTTCAACGGTCGCAGCAGCAATGCCTTTAGATACAGGCAAACCATATTGGGCAAACAATTGCTTACCCTGATACTCGTGCAAATTCATGGTGTAGTTCCATTTGACGATGGTTGGAGTAGCGTTTTAGTACACAGTCCAACTTGGGTTATCGATGGAGGCAAACCTTATGAGCTTGCCCCCGCCTAAAAAACGAGGACTCTATGGTTCTCTTAACGCTTCTTCTTATTGGCAATGTGGATGGCATGGCCATGCACCGCCAGGGCTGCTTCGTGGATTGCTTCAGACAGGGTTGGGTGACCGAACACCATCATGCCCAGATCTTCCGCACTCGAACCGAATTCCATTGCAATTGCCACTTGTTGAACCAGATCCGCCGCGCTTGGACCAACGATGTGGGCACCAAGAATGCGATCAGTTACGGCGTGGGCAATAATTTTTACCAAACCGTGCGTTTCGTTAGCTGCCATTGCACGACCACTGGCCGCGAATGGGAAAGTACCAACATTGTACGGCTCACCAGACGCTTTTACTTGCTCCTCAGTTTTACCAACAGCGGCAACTTCCGGATGGGTGTAAATAACGCTAGGGATAATGTCGTAATTGATTTGTGATTTCTGGCCAGCGATGCGCTCGGCAACCATCACACCTTCTTCCGAACCTTTGTGTGCGAGCATCGGGCCACGCACTACGTCACCAATTGCCCAGACACCTGGCGCATTGGTTTCACATTGTTCGTTAACGAAAATAAAACCGCGCTCATCCAGGTTTACACCGCTATCAGCGGCCAATAAATTCTCGGTGAATGGGCGACGACCAACGCATACGATCAATTTATCGAAAGTTTCTTGTTGCTCTTTACCATCTTTATCTTGATAAGTAACAACCACTTCTTTGCCATTGACTTTCGAACCCGTTACACGCGAGCTGGTACGAATATCCAAACCTTGTTTGGTCAGGATTTTTTGCGCTTCTTTTGCAATTTGCTGGTCCATCATACCTAGGAAAGTATCCATGGCTTCGAGCACAACCACTTTGGAGCCCAAACGATTCCATACAGAACCCAATTCCAAACCAATTACACCACCACCAATTACACCCAAACGAGCGGGAACAGATTGGAACTCCAAGGCACCGGTTGAATTCACGATGACATCATTATCAACAGGCGCTACGGGGATATTAATCGGGTTTGAACCTGAAGCCAGGATTACATGGTTGGCTTCGAGGACAGTCACTTTACCTTCGTGATCAGTCACTTCTACTTTTTTGCCCGCCAACAATTTACCGGTACCGAATACGCTGGTAACACCGTTAGCTTTAAACAAACCGGCGATACCGCCAGTGAGATTTTTGATGATTTGGTTTTTACGCGCAATCATCGAAGGAACATTGATTTCAACACCTGATGTGGTAATACCGTGAACAGCGAAATCATCTTTTGCTTCGTGGTATTTGTAAGAGCTATCGAGCAGCGCTTTGGAAGGAATACAACCTACGTTCAAGCAGGTACCACCATTAACACCTTTACCTTCTTCGTTGCGCCATTTTTCGATACACGCAGTTTTCAGGCCGAGCTGTGCAGCGCGAATCGCGGCAACATATCCCGCTGGGCCGGAACCTATAACGACCACATCAAATTTTTCAGACATAACAATGATCCTAATTTATTAACAGTCGATTACAACCTTGTGAGCAGTAACCCTTTACATAAAAAACGCCCTTGGGTTGCCAAGAGCGTTTCAAAAAGCAGATTAGATTTCTAACAAAATGCGCGCTGGATCTTCCAACAAATCTTTGATAGTTACGAGGAATTGCACAGCCTCTTTACCATCCAGCAGACGATGATCATAAGACAGAGCTAAATACATCATCGGCAGAATTTCTACCTTGCCATTCACCGCCATTGGACGTTCCTGGATTTTATGCATACCCAGAATTGCAGATTGTGGCAGGTTCAGGATTGGCGTAGACAGCAGTGAACCAAACACACCACCGTTGGTGATAGTGAAAGTACCGCCAGACATTTCTTCAATGCCGAGTTTGCCATCACGTGCACGCAAACCGAAATCACGAATGGTGTTTTCGATAGTCGCCAGGCTCATGTTTTCTGCGTTGCGCAATACAGGAACCACCAGGCCTTTATCGGTAGAAACTGCAACACCGATATCCTGGTAACCGTGGTACACAATGTCGTTACTATCAATAGAGGCATTAACTGCCGGGAAGCGACGCAGTGCTTCAGCAGCTGCTTTTACGAAGAAGCTCATAAAGCCCAAACGTGAACCGCCATGCGCTTTTTCAAATTGGTCTTTGTATTTTGCGCGCAGCGCCATCACCGGAGCCATGTTCACTTCGTTAAATGTAGTGAGCATTGCAGTGGTGTTGGAAGCTTCGAGCAGACGCTCGGCAATACGCTTGCGCAAACGAGTCATCGGCACACGTTTTTCAACGCGATCACCCACCGCTTCGATGGCGGCAACCGGTGCAGCCGCAGCCGCTGGTGCGCTTGCTGGAGCAACTTTCAGGTGGTTAGCAACATCTTCTTTCAATACACGACCGTCTTTGCCAGAACCGGCAACAGTAGAAGTATTTACATTGTTCTCTTCAGCCAGTTTACGTGCAGCAGGATTCACTGGTTTTTCAGCAGCTGGAGCGCTGGCCGCCGCTGGTGCCGATGCAGCAGGAGCAGCTGCCGCAGGAGTGCCTGCCACAGGAGCGCCTGCCGCAGCACCTTCAACAAAACGGGCAATTACTTCGTTACTCAGGATAGTTTCACCTTCGCCTTTTAAAATTTCAGCGATGCTGCCATCAGCAGGCGCAACAACTTCCAATACCACTTTGTCAGTTTCAATATCAACGATCAGCTCATCGCGCTTAACTGCTTCGCCAGGTTTTTTGTGCCAGGTTGCTATCGTGCCATCGGCAACGGATTCAGGGAATGTAGGGGCTTTGATTTCGATACTCATGCTATTCCATCTCTCTGTAGCGCTAGGATTATTTGATCAACACAATCAGGTAAAAAGCTCTCACACAGTGAGAGCTTTATTCACAAAACGTTTTTCTTCTTCAATATGCGCCGACATGTAACCACCTGCTGGTGCAGCAGAAGGATCGCGACCGACATAATCAAGGTGCAGTGCTTTACCATAAACATCAGCAACAACATGACGCATATGGTGCTGACTGCTGTACCACGCGCCCTGGTTCATTGGCTCTTCCTGGCACCAGAAAATATCTTTGATATTTTTGAAAGCGGCGAGCGCTGCTTTCAATTCTGCTTCCGGGAACGGATACAACTGCTCTAGACGAATTAACGCAACATTGTCCAGATTGCGCGCAGTGCGCTCTTCCAACAAGGTGTAGTAAACCTTACCACTACACAGAATTACACGTTGTACTTTTGCAGGATCGACACTGACATCGGTGATTACGTTTTGGAAACTGCCATTTGCCAATTCTTCCAGAGTAGATGTTGCCAATTTATGACGCAGCAGCGATTTCGGGCTCATGACCACCAATGGACGACGCATTGGGCGAACCGCCTGGCGACGCAACATGTGGAATACTTGCGCTGGCGTTGACGGTACACAAACCTGAATATTGTGTTCGGCACACAACTGCATAAAACGCTCAAGACGCGCTGACGAATGCTCCGGGCCCTGTCCTTCATAACCGTGTGGCAACAACATGGTCAAGCCGCTCAAACGGCCCCACTTGTGTTCACCGCTGGTGATAAATTGGTCGATAACCACTTGCGCACCGTTGGCAAAATCACCGAACTGCGCTTCCCAAATAACCAGACCTGTTGGCGACGTTGTGGAATAGCCATATTCGAATGCTAATACCGCTTCTTCGGACAAATAAGAATCGAACAATTCAAAGGAAGGTTGATCAGCTTTCATATTTGCCAGGGCAACATAAGCTGAGCCATCTTTTTGACTGTGCACAACGGCGTGGCGATGCGAGAACGTACCACGACCTACGTCCTGACCTGTCATACGCACCGGGAAACCTTGCTCAACCAAAGTGGCATAAGCCAGAGTTTCCGCCATACCCCAATTTAGAGGCAGTGCACCACTCGCCATCTTACGGCGATCTTCGTAAATTTTTTCCACTTGTTTTTGCAACACGATTCCATCTGGAATCTCGCACATTTTATGTGCAGCAGATTGCAAGGCTTTTAATTCGTAACCGGTGTTTGCCGGAGTTACCCAGTCATGACCGATGTATGGAGTCCAATCCACAAACAACGTACGATCCGGCTCGCTGACCAAACCACTGGCAACATGCTCACCACGATCAAGTGCCGCACGATAGTTAGTTGTCAGCTCATCTGCAGCTGCTTGCGTCAGCAAGTTTTCTGCAACCAGTTTTTCTGCGTACAAAGTACGAGTCGTTTTGAGCGCGCGAATGATTTGATACATCAACGGTTGTGTTGCTGATGGTTCATCCGTTTCGTTGTGACCGCGACGGCGATAACAAACCAAATCGATCACTACGTCTTTTTTGAACTCGTAGCGATAATCCATTGCCAGTTGGGCAATGAACAATACTGCTTCCGGATCGTCACCATTCACGTGGAAAATCGGGCATTCGATCATTTTGGCAACGTCAGTACAGTATTCTGTAGAACGTGCATCTTCACGTTTGTTGGTAGTAAAACCAACCTGGTTGTTGATCACAAGGTGCAACGTACCGCCGGTGCCATAAGCGCGTGTCTGGGACATTTGGAATGTCTCCATCACCACACCTTGACCTGCAAATGCAGCGTCACCGTGAACAACAATCGGAACTACTTTTGCACCGGTTTTATCGCTGCGACGATCCTGGCGTGCGCGCACAGAACCTTCAACTACCGGAGAAACAATTTCCAGATGCGATGGGTTAAAAGCCATCGCCATGTGCAATTCACCACCCGGGGTCATCACGTTGGATGAAAAACCCGAGTGATACTTCACATCGCCTGAAGTATTTAATGAGCGCTTGCCATCAAATTCAGCAAACAATTCAGCAGGGTTTTTACCGAACACGTTTACCAATGTATTCAAACGGCCGCGGTGCGCCATACCCAATACAATTTCTTTTGCGCCGTAGGTGCCAGCGCGCTTTACCAACGCATCGACTAATGGAATGAAGCTCTCGCCACCTTCCAGACCGAAACGCTTGGTACCTGGATATTTGCTATCGAGATGACGCTCAAGGCCTTCAGCAGCAGTTAAACGCTCCAGCAATGCGAGACGTTGTTCTTTGGTGAACTCCGGATTTGAGCGAACGCTCTCAAGGCGTTGTTGCAGCCATTGTTTTTCAGCCAATGGCGTGATGTGCATGATCTCAGCACCGATATGACCGCAATAGGTCTTCTCCAATGCTTCGATAATTTCGCGCAAGGTTGCCTGCTCTTTGCCGATAAACAACGTGCCGCTGCTAAATACGGTATCCAGATCAGCATTGGTCAAACCATGGAATTGCAGATCCAGATCAGCTACTGGCTCACGTACCATCAATCCCAGTGGATCAAGTTGCGCTTTCTGGTGGCCACGGAAACGGTAAGAACTGATTAATTGCAGAACTTTAATTTGTTTTTGTTCGTGCTCCGCACTGACTGAACCACCGGCAACAGTCACGGTGCGAACACGGGATTTACCCAATTGCTCAAATTGAGCGCGAATAACAGAATGGGGAGTATCTTGCGTCAGCACACCGTTTACACGAGGCAACTGATCGAAGTAGTTACGCCATTCTTCAGGAACGGCATTAGGATTGTGTAAATACGTGTCGTAGAGCTCTTCGACATAAGCAGCGTTCCCACCGGAGATGTGAGACGTACTCCAAAATTGCTCCATAATGCTGTCTTGCATTCCACCCACCTTAATCTTTGGGGAATCATCCCCTGCTATCAACTAGCGGTTAGCTACCAAACGCTTTCAACTTGTGATTAAAAGCGCCGCTTTTAAGTCGCTATCACCCAAGGCGACAACGGACAGTTTTTGATTAAACAAGCGCAAATCGCTCATCAAATCATCAAGTTTTTGCCTGCTTCAGATACGCAAAAGCGCCACCTTAGGTAGCGCTCTGTAACAACATGTTGCGTATATGGCCGATGGCTCGTGTCGGGTTCAACCCTTTGGGGCAAACCGCTACACAGTTTTGGATACCATGGCAACGGAACACACTGAAGGGGTCATCCAGATTGGCCAATCGTTTCTGGGTCGCCAAATCGCGGCTATCCGCCAGGAAACGATATGCCTGCAGCAAACCGGCAGGACCGATAAATTTATCGGGATTCCACCAGAAAGAAGGACAACTGGTTGAGCAACAGGCGCAGAGTATACACTCATAAAGGCCGTCAAGCTTCTCGCGATCAGCAGGAGATTGCAAACGCTCGATTGCCGGTGCGGGCGTATCGTTCTGCAAGTAGGGTTCAATTTTCTTGTATTGATCGTAGAACTGGGTCATATCGACAACCAGATCACGGATCACAGGTAAACCAGGTAGTGGGCGCAAAATCAGCGTGTTATTTTTTATACATTCGGAGATTGGCTTGATACACGCCAAACCGTTTTTTCCATTAATGTTCATGCCATCCGAACCGCACACCCCTTCACGGCATGAGCGACGATAAGCTAGCGACTCATCTTGCGCTTTTAACAGCTCAAGAACGTCAAGCACCATCAGATCTTTACCATGAGTATCAATCTGATATTCCTTCATGTAAGGCGCATTATCAGTTTCTGGGTTGTAGCGATAAACTTGTACTTTCAACATGATTTCTGCTCCCGCGATTAGTAAGTGCGTTTTTTGGGTTGGAAAGCGTCCATAGTGCGCGGTTTGAAATTCACCGCACGCTTGCCAACGCGCTTTTCGCCGGGGAAATATATTGAGTGACACAACCAATTGGCATCGTCACGGTCTTCAAAATCTTCACGGGCGTGAGCGCCGCGAGATTCTTTGCGTTCTTCTGCTGCAATCGCCGTTGCTTCAGCCACTTCAAGCAGGTTTTGCAATTCCAGCGCTTCAATACGCGCAGTATTGAACGCATTGCTCTTATCGGTGATTGCAACGTTTTCGATACGCTTACGCAATTCAGCCAACTGCTGGATGCCCTTCTGCATAAACTCACCTTTACGGAATACACCGAAGTAGTTTTGCATAATGGTTTGCAGCTCTTTACGTAACACAGCTGCACTTTCACCAGTAGTGGAAGTATTAATCTTATTCAAACGCGCCATGGCTTTATCGATATCAGCCTGGGTTGCATCGCGATGCTCAATACCTTCACGCAACGCTTTTTCGATATACAAACCAGCAGCACGACCAAATACAACCAAATCGAGCAGTGAGTTACCACCCAGACGGTTGGCACCGTGTACCGATACGCAGGCCACTTCACCGCACGCGAAGAGACCATCAATCACTACATCATTGCCATTCGCATCAACCGTTAATGCCTGGCCATTCACGTTGGTAGGAACACCACCCATCATGTAGTGGCAGGTTGGAACTACCGGGATTGGAGCGTAAACAGGATCAACGTGAGCAAAGGTGCGCGACAATTCACAGATACCTGGCAACTTGCTCTCAAGAACTTCTTCACCGAGGTGATCAAGCTTCAGTAATACGTGATCTTTGTTCGGGCCAACACCGCGACCGGCGATAATTTCCTGAATCATGGAACGCGCAACCACGTCACGACCCGCAAGGTCTTTTGCGTTCGGAGCATAACGTTCCATGAAACGCTCGCCATCAGCATTGATGAGATAACCACCTTCACCGCGACAACCTTCAGTTACCAATACACCAGCACCAGCAATACCCGTTGGGTGGAACTGCCACATTTCGATATCTTGTACCGGGAAGCCAGCACGCAACGCCATACCGACACCGTCACCGGTATTGATGTGCGCGTTGGTAGTAGAAGCGTAGATACGCCCTGCACCACCGGTCGCCAATACCGTTGCCTTGGCTTTTACATAAACAGTTTCGCCATCTTCGATGTTAATCGCGATAACACCAACCACTGCACCATCAGCATTTTTTACCAGATCAACAGCAAACCACTCGTTCAGGAATACTGTTTTATTTTTCAGGTTGCCTTGATACAGGGTGTGAAGCAAAGCATGGCCAGTACGGTCCGCAGCAGCACAAGTGCGCGCAGCCTGACCACCTTCACCAAAATTCTTGGATTGACCACCAAAAGGACGCTGATAGATACGGCCCTCATCAGTACGGGAGAACGGCAAACCCATGTGCTCGAGTTCAAATACTGCTTCAGGACCAACAGAACACATGTATTCAATTGCGTCCTGGTCACCGATGTAATCTGAACCTTTTACAGTGTCATACATGTGCCAGCGCCAATCATCATTTGGGTCAGCACTCGCGATCGCACAAGTAATGCCGCCCTGGGCAGATACAGTGTGCGAACGGGTTGGAAATACTTTGGTAATTACGGCTGTTTTGTAACCGGATTGGGCCAATTGCAATGCTGCGCGCATACCGGCGCCGCCGCCGCCAATCACAATACCGTCAAAAGAAATCGTGCGCATAGTAGACATTAGTTAATTCCCCAAATTACTTGAACACCCCAGACCAGATAGGTAACTGCTACAGCACCTAAAACAATCTGCGCAAATATGCGTAAGAAGGTGGCTTTTGAACCCATCAGGCGCACGGTTAAATAATCAGTGAGCACCGCCCACAAACCAATCCACGCATGGGAAATAAAAGAGAGCAAAGTAACGAGAGTGAATACGCGCATCCATAATTGACTATAAAGTGATTGCCACTGTTCAAAAGTCAGTTCAGGATTCAATACGAGATATACAACGATAAAGATGGTATACGCCGCCATCACGGCACCGCCAACACGCTGGATCAGCCAATCATAAAGGCCGCTACGTCCGAAACTGGTTACTGAAGTTACCATACCCAAACTCCTGCCAATACAATCAATATGACAGCAACGCTTAATGCGAGCCATGCACCGGTTTTACCACCTTTCAAGGATTCACCAACACCAAAATCCATAATCAGATGACGGATGCCCATCGCTGTGTGATAAGCCAATGCTGCTAAAACCACCCACAGGATAGCTTGGCAAATTGGATTCGCCCCAAGATCGCGAATACTGTTGAAGCCCTCTTGTGAATCCAGGCTGGCATCAAGCATCCATAAAAGGAATGCAACACCTGCGAAGAGAAAAACACCAGAAACACGGTGAAGGATGGAAACGTAAGCGGTGATAGGAAGTTTGATAGTAGATATATCGAGGTTGACAGGTCTTTTCTTGTTCACGGTCTATCTCACCTGGTTGCCCATCGCGGGCAGGTTTAAGAATAAGCGCTTCATTTTCATCCTGGAAGATGATTTAAAATGAAACACGCCCTGCAAGTCGCGCCGCATTATAGAGATTGACATCCTGAAACAC
>DATJLF010000024.1:0-5971 GCA_035490715.1 Cellvibrio sp. | reverse complement strand
TACAAATACCCGCCGCATTGTCACCGACAATCCAGCTTCCCAACATGGTGTAGGTATCTGCATTACGAAATTCGTCGCGGAATTTAGGTAGGGGTTGTAATGCTTGTCGAATATAGCGGCCATCATTGTAAGGGCCTTGCGCCGATACTTTTTCGCCGCTCGCCGTTATTAAATCGACATTGGCTCCCTCACGCGAAAACAGAGGTTTACGTACCCAGCCTGCACTCATGGGTTCACTTTTCGGCGTTTCATAAAATGCGGGCAATAAATTCGGATGATTAGGATAACGTTGCCACAATAACGGCAAAATGCCTTTGTTAGATAACAACATTTTCCATGCCGGCTCAATCATTTGTGTGTTTGAGCTGGTTACCACTTTTGCAAAATCTTCCTGCACCATGAATTCCCAAGGGTACAATTTGAATAAACCGTTGATTGGCTGATTTTCCATATCCACCAATTGACCTTGCAATTCACCAAGATCTTCAATGGCGATGTAACGAGCATCCATACCTGCCTGTATAGCAATATCCATGAGATATTCCACGGTACCGCGATCTTCCACACTTTCGCGTACGCTGGAAAAATAAAATGGCTGCGGTAATTTTAATTCAGTAAATGCTTGTTCGATTTTATCTTGCAGGGAATTAAATTGATCAGCATGGGCGGGTAATACGCCCGCTTTAATTTGATCCTCCAACCAAACCCATTGGAAAAAACCGGTTTCAAATAAGGATGTCGGGGTATCGTAATTTAATTCGAGTAACTTGGCAGGACCATTGCCATCGTAAACAAAATCCATGCGGCCATATAAATGCGGCTCGCCTTTATTCCAGGAGTTCCATATATAACTCCAGAAATCGCGTGGAATATTCAACAGCGTTAGCATTTCTTCGCTACGGGTGATATCCCCCACCATATCCATCACCATCTGGTGCAATTCTTCAGTGGGCGCCTCCAGATCATTTTCGATTTGCTGCATGGAAAATTGATAGTAAGCCGTTTCATCCCAGTAAGGCTCACCATCAAAGGTATGAAATTTAAAATTCACTTCTTCTGCATAAGCACGCCAGTTAGCGCGCTCATCAACACTGATTCGCTTCATGCATTAACCGCCAAAACCGGTTGCCGGGGAGCGTTTTACTGCTTGCGAACCAAAACCACCGCGACGCACTAACTGGCCTGCCTGCGGTTGGACTTGCGAAGGTTTCAAGCTGATAGGGCCAATTCCACCTGCGACTGGTGCGTTGGTCGCGGTGCGGAAAGTGCCGCGATCATCACGCGACTTATACAAAGGTTGCGTCGGAACTTTGGATGCACCGGCTGCCGCAGGCTGCTGGAAATTTTGCGGTGCAGCGCCGCGGTTCATCATTTGCCCCATCAAATATCCCATCATCATCGGCATAAAAACACTGCTGCCAGATGTGGTTTGCTGTGGCGCCGTTTCGCAATTGCCGGAGCCAAAATCCGTTTCACATTCTTCTTTGGAAATATATTTGGGAGCAACTTGCGGGTGCAATGCCTTGGCTGCATCGTAATCAGCCTTGCATTGTTCCGGTGTGTTAAACGATGCCGCCGCGCACTCACTCGGTGATTCGTAAACCAACGCCTGTTCACGCTCTTCACCACAACCGGCGAGAAGTAATGTTGTTGCGGGAACCATTAAAACCAAAGCTGCTTTCTTACTACGTTTCATGATGGATTTCCTGTAAAAAATTAATAGCTCATACACGCGGCGTTAATCATTCCCACTGCAATCGCCGCCGCTGCTGAAAAAATTCCGCTAGCCACTTCACCCTGGCTAATACGCGCTTCCAGTTGGCTAAGGCTAAATCGCAATACCAAAAAAGTAAGCACTTGAACGAGCAATGCGACTGCGCCCCAAATCGCGCAATCGAGCAATGACAATGAGTGGGTAATCGCACTGGACAACGGCAATGCAAAACCAATCAATGCGCCACCAAAAGCCAACGCAGCGGAGGGATTATTTGCCCGAATTAATTGCCATTCATCATGCGGTGTAACCCAGGTATATACGCGGATAAAAACCAGTACCAAAACAATCGCGACAGCAAAGTAAGCAAGGAACGGTGGCAAACCGTTAAGTGATGACATAGTAGTTTCGAGCATGGCGACATCCTTAAAAATTAAACACAATAAATTGGCAGGGATTCTGCCATAAAACCGGCCCTCACACTATCAACTGACACAATACCGTTAGGACAGTTAAATGGATTTTCAAATCCACTATGCGACGCATTATTAACATTGTGTTTTGTTTTTCCACCGCACTTTTGGCAAACTCACGCTGGCACATTCCCGCTGATAAACCTATACAACCCAGCGCTATCCAGGGATACACCATGAAACCCGTCGCACGCATTTCCTTTTTTTACCTTTTTTTATTCGTCTTGACCGGCTGTGCCGATAACGATGAAAACCTGGCGCTGGGTACATTAGAGCGCGACCGCATCATCCTTAAAGCCACTGCCGCCGAAATTATCACCCAATTACCCGTGACCGAAGGTTCAGTTGTTAATGAAGGCGATCTTTTGTTGCAATTAGATGATCGCCGCCAACATGCACTGGTTGCCAAAGCGCAAGCCAGTTTGCTGAGCGCCCAAGCGGTGTTAACCAAATTGCAAAACGGTAATCGCGCCGAAGATATCGCTGCTGCTCGATCTCAAGTGAAAGGGGCTGATGCCCAGCTTGTCGAAGCGCAAAAAACATTTGATCGCACCCAAACATTGGTAACACGAAAACTCGCCGGGGCAGCTGAATTGGATAGCGCGCGTGCAAAACGCGACTCTGCACAAGCCAACCTGGAAAATGCGCGGGAACATTTACTGCTACTTACCAACGGCACGCGCGAGGAAGACCTGCAACAAGCCGAAGCGCAAGTAGCGTTGGCAAAAGCCGCTTTGGAGCTGGAGCAACACAATTTATCGGAACTCGGCATTCGTGCCACTCGCACTGCCCGTTTGGATCACCTTCCCAAACACTTGGGTGAACGCACCCAGGTTGGCGAGGCGGTAGCCACTTTGCTGGATCAAGGGGCGCCCTATGCACGCATCTACGTGCCGGAGACACATCGCCTGAATATTAAGGCCGGGGATTCATTGCAAATACATATCGATGGACTACAACAGGCACAAGCCGGAAAAGTCCGCTGGATATCGCAAGATCCCGCGTTTACGCCTTACTTCGCACTGAACTCCACAGATCGTGCGCGGCTGATGTACCTGGCAGAAATACAACTGCCCGATTCTGCAACCGACTTACCAAGTGGCCTGCCCGTACAGGTTGAATTACCGAAGCTTCAGGATTAGCCGATGAGCACAGAGTGGGCGATTGAAACACAAGGTCTGACTCGTCGATTCGGTGAGTTTGTCGCCGTGAACAAGCTGGATTTACGCATTCCACCTAATAGCATCTATGGCTTCCTGGGGCCTAACGGTTGTGGCAAATCCACCAGCATGCGGCTCATTACCGGCTTGCTCACCCCGAGTGAGGGAAGCATCAAGGTGCTCGGTATGGATATTCCCGAACAAGCGGAACCATTACGCCGCCGCCTGGGTTACATGACCCAAAAGTTTTCTCTTTATGAGGATCTGACGGTGCAGGAAAACCTGCGTTTTATGGCGCAGATTTACAATCTGGATAAACACCAGAGCAGGCAACTTATTGATCAGCAACTCAGCCGATACCAACTGGATGAGCGCAAACAACGCCTTGCCGGAGCCCTCAGTGGAGGCCAGCGCCAACGCCTCGCCCTTGCAGCAGCAACATTGCATCAGCCCGAATTACTTATTCTTGACGAACCTACCTCGGCGGTAGATCCCGAGAATCGACGCGATTTCTGGGAAAAATTGTTCGATCTTTGCGATGCCGGCACCAGCATTCTGGTTTCTACCCACTATATGGATGAGGCCGAACGCTGCCACGGAATTGCGATTATGGAAGCCGGGGTAAAACGTGCAGATGGCCCGCCTGCTCAACTAATGCGGGATTTGGGAGCCAGTGTTATTGAAGTAGATGGAGCGAATTTGCGTGGGTTGAAGCAACAATTGGGCGAGTTACCGGAAGTGGTATCAACTGCACAACAAGGTACGCATTTGCGTGTGTTAATTAAAGAAGACATCGCCGATCCCGAGACCTGGCTGCGCACCGCACATCCACAATTGGTTGTGGATCGCCAGATCCATAAAGTTCGCCCCAGCCTGGAGGATGTATTCGTCCATTGCACTGGTGGTGAGAATGGAGGTGCACGCCAATGAACGTGCTAAGCCGAAGCCTGCAACGTATTGGCGCTATCGTATTCAAGGAGTTGCGCCAGCTGACCCGCGACCGCCCGACCTTCGGCATGATTGTGATGGTACCGCTTATCCAGCTATTGCTGTTCGGATTCGCCATTAATACCAATGTGCGCGACCTACCGGTAGGCGTGGTGGATTTAAGCCACACGCAGGTGGCGCGGAACCTGATTGCCGATTTACAAGCCACCCAGGTAGTGCGTTTCAATGAAACCTACCGGACTCCCCGCCAAGGAGAGGATGCCATCCGGCGCGGGCATGTCCATGCAGTGTTAGTCATCCCTGAAGATTTTGGCCAGCGCTTGTATGACAGTCGCCCCGTGGCGCAATGGTTAATTGACGGGTCAGACACCATGGTTAGCAACGCTTTGCTCGCGCTACAAAACATGCCGTTCACCAGTGGTTTTGAAACCCAATCGATTACGCGTAAAAATACATTCGAAATCGCGCTTTTTTTCAACCCCGAGCGTCGCTCTGCCGTCAATATTGTCCCGGGCCTCGTCGCCATAGTGCTTACCATGACGATGGTGATGTTTACCTCAGCGGCATTGGTGCGTGAGCGGGAACGCGGAAACCTGGAATTACTAATAACCACACCGGTTCATTCCAGCGAGATCATGATCGGCAAAATTGTTCCTTACATTTTTGTCGGCCTGATCCAGATGGTAATTATCCTCGGGCTTGGTCACCTGATTTTTGATGTACCGATAAACGGGCGCCTGGATCAATTGGTGCTGGGCGTTTTTGCTTTTATCAGCGCCAGCCTGACGCTGGGCCTGCTCATTTCCACCATCGCCAAAACCCAGCTGCAGGCGATGCAACTCACCGTATTTCTGCTGATCCCATCGATATTACTGTCAGGATTCATGTTTCCTTATGAAGGTATGCCAGACGCAGCGCAATGGATTGCCGAGGCACTACCGGCAACTCACTTTATTCGCATGGTCCGGGCCATTGTGTTGCGTGGTGCAACCCTGGACGATCTCTGGCCAGATCTACTTTGGCTAATTGGTTTTACCATCCTCGGGGTTATCGCCGCCGCCATGCGCTTCAAGAAGCGCCTCGATTAATTACTTATTGCTGAAAAATCAGGAATTACCAAGGCTTATTCCTTTATAACTTTAAAAAGTAAGCGGTAAAATTTTTATAGTGATTTTCTTGTGATTGAATATAAATCAACCTAAACTGGCATCACATTAATTTTGTGAACCAATTCTCATATGTTCAAGCACATTCCCGCCGCGCTAGTCCTGTTTGCTGCTGCCAATGCAAACGCCGTCAGTATCGATTTAGGCGCAGCCACCGGTTACAACCTCTTCATTAAAGAAAGCTTTAGCCAGCCAGGTGCCGATTCCCAAGGCAAGATCGCCATCGGCGGCAACGCCAACCTGGGTCAATATGACCTGGGTGTAAATTATGAACCTGGCACTCGCCGCGACGGCATACAATTCTGGAATGAACCGGGAAAGTATTCCGATGTACTGGTGGTGGGTGGCAACCTGACGACAGCTTCTTATGCCTGGGGCAACATTAAAGGCAATGTGGTACTGGGCGGAGAGTTAACGGCCGGATCAGGAAAAAATTCCGTGCTCGGTACGACAACCAAAGGCAACCCTATCGACTTTAACAGCGCCTTCGACTATTTCAATGCGTTATCG
>DATJLF010000023.1:0-14307 GCA_035490715.1 Cellvibrio sp. | reverse complement strand
GTCCCCGACAACGCGGTGAAAATATCCTTGATTGGCGTCGCTTAATGCGAGCCTCACTTTCCACTCATTGCTTTTCTTGCTTGCAATTAAAATAGTTCCCGGTGGTCCTGCGGTAATCAGATTGCCTGATTTTTTATCCTGCATGATTGATAAAAAATAATCAGACTCCTGAATAGGTGCAGCGATAGTATGCCAGCTGCTGCCCTGGTTGCCGGAGTGAAGTAGTGTGCCTTTGGCACCAATGGCAACCCAATTGTTTTCGTTTCGCACTAGCAATTGATGAACAAAGCTCTCTACCGGATGATTGATAACTTCCCAATTGTCCTGCGGATTTTTCAAATGCATCAATAAGCCGGCCTCACCATACGCAACGAAGCCTGTGCTTCCGTCGGCAATAATTCCTTCTATATTGGTGGTTACCGGAGTCTTTTGCGTAGTCCAGGTGCGGCCACCATTGTTAGATAAAAGTACTTGCCCTTTATCGCCTACCGCGAATAAATATTTTCCATCATGGCTTTGTGCAATGCCGTTTAAATAATGGTTGCCTTGTGCAACAGGCGCCCACAGGTTCCCACCATCATCGGATAATAAAATATCACCATCACTACTTAAACAGATCCAGACTTTTTGTTGCTGGTGGTAAAAAATTTTACTGAAGTAGGTGGAAAATCCGGTGTCAATTTTTTCCCATGAGCTTGTAGCGAGGTTTCCTTTTATAAAACTTCCATCTGCGCTACTAATAATTATCTGGTCATTCCCTGCGGCAATGTCAGTTAATGTGGATGTGGTAATGTCAGGAATAATTTTCCAACCAATACCTGAGTTATCGGATGTCGCCATCAATCCGTTTTCGCCAATAGCGATTAATTGTGTCGGTAAAGCCAGCACTTTGCTGATAGTGGCCGCGCTATTCAGTGCAATTTTTTCCCAGTGATTACCCGTTGCATCCCCGCGCAGAATTAATCCCTGCTCACCGGCTGCAATCCATACGTCATGCGTAAATAAAATGGTGGTGATGGTTTTGTCGGTAGGCACAGGAATTTTTTTCCAGGACTCACCGGCGTCATTGGATGTTGCTAACAGGCCTCGCTCGCCAGCGGCAATCAGCATAGAACCATTTTCATTGGCTGCAAGGCTGGTGATTTTATTGGTGAAATCAGGTGTCTTTGCTGCTCGCCATTGAGAACTTGATGCATCTTTGATGATGATCTTTCCATCCATGCCCGCAATAACTATTTTTTTCGAAGTTATATAGTGCGTAAAAAAACCGGCATTAAGCACATTAAGTTGGTGTATTCCTGATGGTGTGCTTTCGGTTATAACCGGGACTTCTTTTTTCTGGCAGCCAACGATTGCTGCAATGTAAAAAAGTAATGAAAAAACTGCGATGTGTTTTTTGGCGGGGCAGAAAGCGCGTGAAAAAATCATATTCAGCCATCTGTGATTGAAACAGTGTGACAGGCAAATGGAATCCCGTCACATCAGTAACAAAAAAATGAATTAGTCGAATGAAAAATGACGAGTGCCAGTGCCGGAATAATTTATATTTTTAATGAACAAAATCATACAAGTGAATAAATCATATGTACAGGTATATTTAAACTGCTATAGTAAACGCGCTAGGATTTTTGCGGGCATAAACAGCAGTTTGTGCTCTTCGCGTGCAAACTTTTTTTGAGTATATAAGTTGTTATTCTGAACGAGTTTGCTGCAGTGCGATTGGCAAAATCTGCTCCTCATCTGTTTTTTTCGCGATCTACTCGCGGCTCTGGATAGGAGTTTTTGTATGCTCAAAAAAATAATGATAACAACGTTGTTGGTTGGTGCTTCAGCCGCTGTTATGGCAGCCAACCGTCCAAGTGGCTACACAACCATTTGTAAAATTGGTGCAACCTGTTCTGTATCCCAAGCAACCAATGTTGCATTTGGTGCGGACGATAAGTTTGTATACAAGGTTCTAAGTGGTTCGTTCAGTTGTAGCGTAGCTACTTTTGGTTCTGATCCAAACCCGGCGAAGTCTGTAAAAGAGTGTTCGATTCCCTCCAATGGTAGCGGAGTGTCATCGACCAGCTCGAGCAAAAGCAGCGTCGCTACCACCAGCTCTTCAAAATCGTCAGTTGCATCCAGCTCGGGTTCAACCAGCGGTAGTGGTGAATGTAAAGCGGGTGCGGTACTTGAGAACACAACCGTCGACTGCGGTGGCAAAACAATCGGTCTGTCTTGCCCCGGCGATGCGGAAGGACAACCACCAGTTATTACCCTGAAAAATGCGACCATTAAAAATGTGCGTATTGCAGGTAGTGGCGGTGCAGATGGAATTCACTGTACGAGCGGTACTTGTCGTGCAGAAAATGTGGTGTGGGAAGATATTTGTGAAGATGCGGCATCTCTGGTAAGTAGTGGAACCAAGTTCACTATTTCTGGCGGTTCTGCTTACAACAACACCAGTAATTCCCCAGGCTCCAAGCCTGATAAAATTTTCCAGCACAACTCTAAAAACAGTACCTATGAAATTACCAATGGGTTTACTGCGAAAGGTGTGAATGGAAAGTTGTGGCGTTCATGTGGCAACTGCTCAAGCAATGGCGGCCCACGTTATGTAGTGATTAACAATGTCACTATTGATGGAACCATCGGCAGCATCGCAGGTGTTAACCGTAACTTTGGTGATAAAGCAACGATTCGTAACCTGAAAATCAAAGGCTACAAATCAGGCTCACCCAAAGTGTGTGAAGAGTTCCAGGGTGTACAGAAAGGAAGTGATTCTTCCAAGTATGGCGAATACTGGAATACTGCGTACTGCGATGTCAGCAAGTCTGATGTAACGGCTTTCTGATTTTAGAATAATTATGAATTTATAATCGGCCCGCAAAATCAGTAGCCCCTCTCTGGTAACAGAGAGGGTTTTAATTACTGTGCTTCCCAGCCTGCGCGCAAACTTTCCCACATTTCTTCGTATTGTTTTTGTTCTTGTTCGCGTAGTGCGTCAAATTGTTCCGGTGTTAAATTGGCACGCGCGTTAGAAAGAAAATTATCTTTATAATCGTGTAGCGCTTCGTGTGCTTTCTCAATCAGAAAGGGCCTTTCATCGGCAGGGGCATTTTGGATGCTTGTGCCAGTGGATTCCAAATAGCGCATGAACTCCTGCTTTTGTTCCAATTTGCTAATTAATAACGCTTCGCGCTTCTCGACCGGAATAGGGGATTCACCTTGTACCTGATCGAAAAAATTATTCATCTGGTATTGCTCATACGCTGAATCTTTCAGCAGGTCATACGTTTTTCTGTCTTCAGGTGAGCTAAGCAGTTGGGCAATTTGGCGATCTATTTCTGCGAGGCTTTCCTGTTGGCGACGTACTGCTTCTTCTGTTTCGGCCTGGGATGAGTAGTAACCTATGCTGCTGGCTCCCAGAATCTGTTCACGTTGCGTCAGGAGTTGTTGCAAATTATCACGCGCACCACCGGACAAGCCCAGTCGATTCATTAAGAGGCTGTATTTTTTCTCCAGTGTGCGTTGCAAATTTTCCTGTTGGATTGCCGCAAATTCATCGCGTTTGGAGGCGGGTGTTGTATTGGTTATTACCGTGTTGGAATTACTAACCGGTTGTTTGGCATTTTGTCCAAATGTAATAAAGTCTTGCAGGCTGTCAATTTTTTTCTGGTAATTGTCACGTTCCTGCTGCAATTGGTTATCAAAGGTGGCTTGTTGTTGGGTAAGTTGCTGGCGAAGGGTTTGGAGATCCATGTAGAGCACCGCGTGATGCGCCCCCAGGACGAATAAAACAACGCTGAGAATAATGCAGAGAATTTTCATCTTTACCTCCGTGATGACGGATTCGTTATTGTGATATGAGGTAAATTTGACCGGGATTGCCAATGCCTGGATAGTAATATTAGGAGTTTGTCAGGCTAGTGAGGGATTAGATTACATTTTTGGGGTGGCATCAAGCCCTGCTTTAAGGCAGGGGCTTGTGCTCGTTAACACTGTGAACCGGGGCAGGTTTAGTGTGAATCCAGATAGCGATTCAAAAAAGGAATTACCTCATTTTTGAATCGCTCTTCGCCTTCCCAGTATTGGTTCCAGGCATTGCCGGAATATTCTTCAGCTTGGTGCTGCACGCCAAAGTCGTCCAATAAGCGGGTAAATTTCTGGTTCGCATAAACATGGTTGCTCCACCCGAGGCTATGAAAGCAATAAACGACGGGATAATTCTGCCGGGTTTTGTCATAAGATTCGGGAACGTAAACACGAATTTGCCGTTCAGGATTAAGCGCTATCATTGGAACTTGCAGTGTAAAAATCCCAATACAGATGAGCATACCTCCATGGATTAGCACAGAATGAAACATAGAAACCGGAGCAACCGGGTTACCAAATTGAGTTCCGCTGTGTGCTGAAAGTTGAGCCTGGCGTAATATGGGATTGGTTACGAATAAATAGTGTTGAGATTTATTTCGCTTATTGTGACCTATCGTACAGTGGAATCAATATTGTCATTTGAAAAAAATCCCGACAAGTAGTCGGGATTTTATTTTTATTGATCAGGCACTCGCGTGCAATTATTTTTGTCGATACCTTATTCGACCCAAAATAACACCCGCTATACCACTTATAAGCAAAAGCAATGTTGATGGCTCCGGAACAGCCCTGTATTCAAAGGTCAGGTTGTCAATGGTAGGGCCTGCGCGCATATTAAATAATGATTCGATGTAAATACTTTTAATCCGCTCGTTGGAATAAATGGACACCAGTTCCCCGGTAATGTAAGGCGTGCTCGTCTCTTCCATTCCTGTCCAGCCACTACTGTGTTGTATAAAAAGCAGTTCTTGATTATCGCCATACACAGAAAAATAGGATGCTTCCAGTTGGTTTGGTGAATTGACATTAAAGCTTATAAAATTAGGACGAAAATCAACAAAGTCAATCCAGATTCCATTTACACCAAACACTTTATTTTGATTGGTACCATCGGGTAATACACTTCCGACGAGCCAACTTGAGTCTCCAAAAATAATGCCCTTTGATTCATATTCATTGCTCAGAATAAGCCCGCAGGGTTCAACGGTTTCACAACCAAAAGGATTAGCCGGGGGCGCTACAATATCGTCAAAGTCAATAAATGCAGCTTGTGCATTCTGTGAGGCAATTGAAAAAGAAATAGCAAATAATATCGGTAGACATGCAATGTGTTTCAAGCGTTTTGCAAACATAATCATCTCCTTTTAAAAATATATAAAGTTAGTAATTTCTGAGTGGTTTAATAATTTTCCTGATGGCGTGTGAAATATTTTTTTCGTTTCCAATGGAGGCCGATAAGCCCGGTCAGTAGTAAGAAAAGTAGAGATGGTTCGGTGACCATTCTGCTTTCAAATGTCAGGTTGTCGATAGCAGCACCTATTCTCATATTATAAAATCCTTGGATGGTGATGTATTCAACTCCTTGTGGTGTATTAAAGCTAACAAATTCATTTGGTATTACAGGCGTGGAATTTTCTTCCCAGCCTCGCCAACCAGAGGTGTAATGGGAAAACAGTAAACCATCAACACCATAAAATGCCAAAGAAATTGAATCACCATAATGCGATGTAACGTTCATGCTAATAAAATTGGGCAGGGTATCGACAAATTGAATCGATGCCCAATTACTGGTGAGCATAACGTTTTGACCGTTTCCTCCATTTACCCATGCCCCGTCAATTAATACACCTTTATCAAGGTATTCATCGCTTAATGGGTTATCGCACCAACAAGGAAATTCTTCATTGTAGACAGGATTGAGATCGTTGAAATCAATAAATGTTGCTTTTGCATTGTGGGATGTTACAACCAGCAGTGTGGAAAAAAGTATTGGTAGTTTTGCAAGGAATTTAAAGAACGTAGAAAACATAATCGTCTCCTTCAGAAAATGCATTATTTAAGGTGGTGTAGCGAACTATTGTCACGCGATCCTGATCGCTGCCTTGCGATGACGCCAAAGTTCCAGCAGAACAAGCTTCCGCCTCTGATGCAGTGTTGCCTACGCCGTGTGTCACAAATTAATCAGTTGGCGCATAAAAATTCTTAATTTTGGGGTAAAAAAAGCCCGGTGTTTATTGGCCGGGCTTTTTATGATTATTTAATCTTTACGAGGCTACATCCGTTCCATGACTTCAATTCCCAATAAATCCAGCCCTTGTTCAATAGTTCTTGCAACTAAATGACACAACCGCAAACGGCTATCGCGAATTTCCGGTGCAGTGCCTTCTTTTAAAATCGGGCAGGCTTCGTAGAACGTCATATAAAGGCTGGCGATTTCGTATAAGTAGGTGCACAACAAATGGGGTAGTGCCTCACGTGCGACTTGATCCAGCACTTCGCTGAATTGCAACAATTTAATTGCCAGCGCTTTTTCTTGTTCAGTGTTGATGATGATTGCATTTTGCAATGATTCAGGAACAACACCGGCTCTGCGAAAAATACTTTGTACGCGCGTAAATGCATATTGCAAATAAGGTGCTGTGTTGCCTTCAAAACTGAGCATGGATTCCCAGCTAAATACATAGTCGTTGGTTCGGGTCTTACACAGGTCTGCATATTTCACTGCACCTATACCCACTTTACGTGAAATTTCGGCGATATCTGCAGCAGATAATTCCGGATTTTTCTCGCTAACAACTGCACCTGCACGCTCAACGGCTTCGATTAACAACTCGGCAAGTTTCACGGTGCCGCCAGTACGGGTTTTAAAAGGTTTACCATCGCTACCCATCATGGTGCCGAAGGCGAGATGTTCCAGGCTCACGTTATTATCAACAAAGCTGGCTTTGCGTGAAATAGTGAAAACCTGCTGCATATGCAGCGATTGCCGTGCATCAATAAAGTACATAATACGGTTGGCTTTCAACGTATTCACACGATAGCGCAACGCCGCTAAATCGGTTGTTGCATACAAAAAACCACCACCTTGTTTCTGGATAATAACAGGCGATGGATTACCGTCTTTATCGGCAAGCTCTTCTAAAAATACTACTTGTGCGCCGTTATCTTCCACAGCGAGCTTTTTATCTTGCAATTCCTTAACGAGTGGTGCCAGGTCATCGTTATAAAAACTTTCACCGCGCACGTTTTCATCGCGCAGGGTGACGTTAAGTTTTTCGTAAATGTCGTTCGAGTGATGTAGCGATACCGCTTTGAACTGTTGCCACAGTTTCAACATTTTTTCATCGCCGCTTTGCAGGCGCACTACATAATCGCGTGCTTTGTTGGCGAAGGCTTCGTCGTCGTCAAAATGTTTTTTGGCTTGCTGGTAAAAGACTTCCAGGTCTTTTAATTGCATTTCTGCATCGCCGTTGGTGCCCAGTTGCTCTTCCAGCTCGGCGATTAACATACCGAACTGGGTGCCCCAATCGCCCACATGGTTTTGGCGAATCACGTTGTGCCCGAGGAATTCCAGCAAACGCGCAAGTGAGTCACCAATAATGGTCGAGCGCAAATGGCCTACGTGCATTTCCTTCGCGAGGTTGGGGCCGGAATAGTCAATGACCACGGTTTGAGGTTGGTCAGCCGTACTCACCTGCAAGCGGGCATCTGTTTGAGCGTTGGCGACCTGTTCGCCCAGCCATTCGGGGTTGAGGTCGATATTAATAAAGCCAGGGCCGGCGATTTCTACTTTTTCGGCAATGCCTTGCAGATCCAGTGCCGCCACAATTTTGGTAGCCAATTCGCGTGGATTAGCACCCATCGCTTTAGCGGCGCCCATGGCACAGTTGGCTTGATAATCCCCAAAACCGGCTTTTTTGCCGGGGGCAATCAGGGCCGGCAGGCCGGCAGGTATACCGCAGGCGGCCATAGCGGAGAGTACTTTCTGGTTCAGTAATTCGCGGATATTCATAAATTCGGGATCGCAGTCAGCTGGAAATCGCCCATAGGGCAGAAAAGTGATACTCAATAAGGGCGTGAATTGTACCTGCGCAGGGTGGGGGATGCCATGGGTTATGGCTATACTCAACCCACTGTTCTCAAGCCAGTTAACTCGACTAATGTTGTCCCCCAACTTACACAAGGATAAGACGATGATTGAAAGCCCGATCCCTCAGGTAGTGAGTCAGCTGCACGATCGCATTCTCACCCTAAGCCTTAACCGCCCCGAACGTAAAAACGCGTTGTCATTGGCCATGTACTTTGCATTAGCCGAATTAATTACCCGTGCGGATGCGGATTCCCAAATCCGTGTGATTGTCTTGACGGGCACGGACGAATTTTTCACTAGCGGCAATGATTTGATGGACTTCATGAATGAACCGGAGATCCATCCTAAACATCCTACTGTCCGGTTTATGGATGCGTTGCGGTTATGCAGCAAACCGGTAGTGGCGGTGGTGCGTGGACATTCAGTAGGAATAGGTACAACCTTATTGCTGCATTGCGATCTGGTATACGCCGCAGAGGATGCTCGTTTGCAGTTACCGTTTGTGAATTTGGGATTGTGCCCCGAATATGCGAGTAGCTTTCTTGTGCCACGTGTTGTGGGTCAACAAAAAGCAGCTGAATTATTTTTATTGGGCGAGCCTTTTTCTGGCGTTGAGGCCGAGAAGATAGGTTTGGTAACGAAAGCTGTCCCTGCGAATGAGTTGAACGATGTTGCGCGCGCAAAAATTCAGCGCCTTGCGCAGCAGCCACCGGCGGCTGTGCGTCGATCAAAAGCATTGTTGCGTGCAGCGACGCAATCATCGATTGAGCAAGCATTGCAAGCAGAATACGCCGGATTTGCAGAAGGTTTGGGTTCTGAAGAATGCAAAGAATCGGTCACTGCATTTTTTGAAAAACGTGCGCCGGACTTTTCAAAGTTTTAAAAACATCCCGGTTTTAAGGTAGATATGACTATGGCTTTTACATTCGATTTTAAAAATAAAAATATTCTGGTTGTTGGCGGCACCAGCGGAATTAACCGCGGTATTGCAGAAACTTTTGCCAGGGCAGGTGCACGCGTAGCCGTAGCCAGCCGTTCGCCGGAGAAGGTGGATGATACAGTTCAATCGTTAAAAAAATTGGGAGCTTTAGATGCACTGGGCTTTTCAGCAGACGTGCGCGAAGCCGAAGCAATAAAAGCGGGTATCGATCATGTTGCGGCCACCTGGGGAAAATTTGATGTTGTTATTTCCGGTGCGGCGGGAAATTTTCCGGCGCTGGCGATGGGAATGTCACCAAAGGGATTTCGTTCGGTCATTGAAATTGATTTATTGGGAACCTTCCATGTAATGCAATCGATATATCCGCACCTGAAAAAACCGGGTGCATCCATTATTAATATTTCTGCGCCCCAGGCTGAAATTCCGATGGCGGGGCAGAGCCATGTATGCGCTGCCAAGGCGGGTGTGGATATGATCACTCGCACGTTGTGCATTGAATGGGGTGCTGAAGGTGTGCGAATTAATTCGATTATTCCCGGGCCTATTGATAATACGGAAGGGATGAAACGTTTGGCTCCAACGGAGGGTTTGCGTTCTGCGGTTACCAAATCGGTTCCGCTTCAGCGCATGGGGTCAACTGATGATATTGCCAATGCGTGTTTATTTTTGGCTTCTGATTTTGCCAGTTACATTAGCGGGGCAGTTATCCCTGTGGATGGTGGTTGGGCGCAGGGTGGTGCAGCAGTTGTTGGTGCAAGTTTGGCAGAAATGTTAAAAGCTGCGCCAAGGTCTTGACGATCAATTAGTGCGATTTCCATAGGCAAAATTTCTTCACAAAATAAGGCAGAAATTGCAAACCACGTCGCAATTCTGCCGATTAAATTCTTTTTTAAAAGATTGCGTATTTAATCCTGGCCATGCAATCTGCGCACAGATAACAATAAAATTAATGCAACACCAACAACTATAAATTTTTTAAAACAATAACTTTTTAGCGTTCTGCTCCAATATCAAGATGGTTTTTCAATGGTGAGGCTGAAAGGCCTGCATCTGCAATGTGCTGCATTTTTTTGGGGCATCTGTGGAGGGATAGAAAGGCTTTCGGTCATCACAGTTCCCAACAATTATCTTCGTTGTTTCAAAAGGAAATGCTATGAACTTTTTTTCTGCGGTAAAAAAACCTTTCATTAAAAAAATACTGTCTACTGCAATCACCAGTACGCTTGCCGTTCCTGCTCTTGCCGCCTGGACAGTTCAGGATGGCAAATTGCTGGACCCTAACGGAAATCATTTTGTATTTCGCGGTGTGACCATTGATCACACGTTAGCACCGGATAAAACGTTGCGAGCAATCGCCGATGCCGCTGCTATGGGAGCAAATGCCGTTCAGGTAGAAATAGCCGGAAATTATTGGAACCGCTGGCACACCAGGGACGACGAACTGCGAAATATTATTCAGGCCTGTAAAGACCACAAGGTGGTTTGTGTGCTGGAGGCTAATGATGTAGCAGGTTATCCCATGTCGCCGGAGTCAGTGACGTTTGATTACATTCTTAACTATTGGAATAGTCCCTTTGTTCGTGAGGTCATCAGCGGGCAAGAGGATTACATCATCATCAGTATGGGTAATCAGTATGTGTCAACTTATCCCGACAATTATTCAGTGAGTTCTTACCTTACGCGTATGGATAGTTACGTTAGGGATTTTAAAAGCTCCCTGAAAGGATTTGTGATAGTGGTGGATGGAAATTTATGGGGACAAGATACTGATTTGGCCATGCATGCATTAGCAAAATTGCGTCAAAAAGATAATCCACTGTTGGATAATATTCTTTATTCAGTTGATATGTTTGATGCATATCCCACCCCTGAAAAAGTACGCGGGTATATCAGTGCATTTTCAGAATTGGGCGCGCCACTGGTCATCGGTGGTTTTGCACCGGCTGCGTATTACCACCCGCATTTTACCGGTGCTATTCCATTAAATGCACCGCGTTTGCCAGTGGAAGCAGTAATGCAATATTCAGAAGAATATGGCGCCGGATATTTTGGTTGGAGTTGGAGCGGTAATAAAAATTCTGCACTGGATATTGTTACCAACTGGACGGCGGCCAGCCTTACTCCTTGGGGCGATGTATTATTCAATGATGCAAATGGTATTAAGGCAACCGCAAAACCAGCCAGCATTTTTAACAATAATTCAAGCAGTATAAGTAATAGTTCTGTGGCCGCTAATCAACCACCTGTTGCTAATTTTACCACCCGCTATAACGTTGGCTGTGGTCAGGCTACATGGTTTTTATCTGCGGAAGGTTCGCTGGATCCTGATGGAGACTCTTTGCGGTATGAGTGGAGCACATCCGGTGGGCGTGTGAGCGGATTTGATGCGCAGATCACTGCCTACTCCGGTGAGCCAATTTGGGTAACGCTCACAGTGATTGATTCTGATGGTGCGAGTACCAGCATTACCAGGAATTACGGAATTTGGTATTTTGATAATTGTTCAAGCCGTTCCAATACCAGCACCAGCACCAGTTCCAGTATCCCGATAAAAACATCAAGTTCTACCAGCGTATCTTCCAGTTCAATAAAACCTTCAAGTGCATCTTCATCATCGCGAAGTTCATCCAGTATTGGAATGGCTAAGGCCAGTTGCAGTTATGTGGTTAACAACCAGTGGGGGAATGGTTTTACTGCAACAATTCGCATTAAAAATACCAGCAATGCAGTGATCAATGGTTGGGATGTGAATTGGCACTATGCAGATGGTTCAAAAGTTACCAACTTGTGGAATGCAAGTTTGAGTGGAGCTAATCCTTACACCGCAAAAAATTTGAATTGGAATACAAAAATTCAGCCGGGTCAAACCGTTGAATTTGGCTTCCAGGGCAGTAAACCTTCCGGTGCAGCGAGCATTCCTGTTGTGAGTGGCAGTGTTTGTCAGTAATTATTTTTACGTAATTACTGTTATTTGAATCGTTTATCAATTTATTTAAAAAGGAAATTCTATGAAGACATCTATCGTTAAGACAAAATCAGTTCTGCGGAACACAATTGCAGCGTTAACCTTGGGGATAATTGCTGCTCCCGCATTTTCATTATCACCACCGGCGTTAACCGGTTGGACAGTGCAGAATGGAAAGTTAATGGACCCTAACGGTAATCCATTTATTTTTCGCGGTGTGACGATTGACCACGGCCGCGCACCGGATAAAACCATTCAGGCGCTTAAGGATATTTCAGCGCTGGGTGCTAACTCAGCGCAAATCGAATTTCCAATTACCTATCAGGTGCCCTTTGTATTCCCTCGTACCGCTGTGACTGAACTCGTTGAAATTATAAAAACCTGTGCGGAAACCAAATTGGTGTGTGTGTTGGAGCCGAATGATGTTGCTGGTTTTGGTACTACACAAGGTGTTGCGAGTCCTTCAAACACTGCCGACTTGTGGCAAAAGTCTGATATGCAAATGGCGTTATCAGCACCGGGCGTAACAAACCATATCATTATTGGTTTAGGAAACCAGCATTTCGGTTCCGGGGAGGGCTTGGCTGAATTTTATAGGGGCACACTACAAAATTATACGCATTTTTTGGTCAGCTCTTTGCCGCCAAATTTTTTGGTGATGATTGATGGTAGTGACTGGTCACAGGATTCCGATAAATCCATGCATCAGGTGGCGCTTGGTATAAATCAGGACAGCACGCTAAAACACCGCGTTATTTATTCAGTTGATTTTTTTTCGGATTATGTGGACCCCGAAAAAGTACGCGACTACATAACCAGCTTTGCAGAAATTGGTGCTCCATTAGTGGTAGGTGGATTCGGTCCTGTGCCGTATTACCATCCGTTCCGCGGTGCTCCATTGCAGTTGGATGCACCGCAATTGCCAGCGGCTTCTGTAATGAAATACGCAGAGCAATATGGCGCTGGTTATTTCGGATGGAGCTGGAGTGGCAATGAAAATTCTGCATTGGATGTGGTTAGCAATTGGGATTCAAATAACCTGAGCGTGTGGGGAAATTTGTTATTCAATGATGCAAACGGTATTAAAGCGACTGCGAAACGTGCAAGCATTTTTAATAATGCTTCCAGTAGCGTAAGTAGTAGTGTGAGCAGCAGCTCTGTTCCTGCAAACCGGCCGCCGGTTGCGGCCATTACGTATAATTTTGAATATGTGCGTTGCGGTCAAACCTACGGTTATGTCACCGCATCAGGTTCTTCTGATCCCGACGGTGATCCATTAACGTATCAATGGGAAATTACTGGGTATGGTGGTACGAAAACATCCAGCGAACCTGCATATCGTTTTTATATGCAGCCACCACATTATTACACTATCAAATTAACAGTGAGTGATGGAAAAGGCGGGGTGACTACTACTTCAATTGTGCGCAATCATACCAATTCGGATAATTGTACGGGTTCCAGCTCAATTTCATCGTCGATAGCACGCACTTCAAGTAGTCGGCCTTTCACGTCGAGTTCTCTCTCATCCAGCACGTCATCGCTCTATTGCCCCTTGGGCAATAGCTTTCCTGATTGCCCGTTCAGGACATGGAATTATGAGTATTGTTATGCACGGCGTGGTCCCGCAGAATGCGCGGGGTTACCGCACTTATCCAGTTCATCCAGTTCCTCAAGCAGATCCTCGTCTTCCCGCAGCGCATCCAGCGTTCCGGTTGATAAAGCGCAATGTAGCTATGTAATTAACAGCCAGTGGGGGAATGGTTTTACGGCGACAATTCGTATTAAAAATACGAGCAATACAGCGATTAACGGATGGGATGTAAACTGGCAGTACACAGATGGTTCAAAGGTTACCCATTCGTGGAATGCAACGTTGAGCGGAACCAACCCCTACGCTGCAAAAAATTTGAATTGGAATGCCACCATTCAACCGGGTCAAACGATTGAGTTCGGATTCCAGGGCAGCAAATCTGCTGGTGCGGCCGCTGTACCAGTTGTGAGTGGTGCTATTTGCCAATAATTACTCAATAAGCACATAAGAAAAATAGGCGATAAAAAAGCCCCGCGTTTAATAGCGGGGCTTTTTCATTTCAGATTCATGTGTCTTTACAATTTGAATTGATTTTTGGGGTTGTCTTCATCATCAATACTCACTTGAAATGCGACAAATTCTTCGCCAAATGCAAAACCTTTAACATTCACGCGTTTACCGAATGCAGTGGTAAAGAATGTGGCAGCGGTAAGTGGTTTGCCATCAGCATCCAGAAATTCGGTATTTTCATCGGTAGCAATCTTTCGCCCGAACAGTGTGAATGAATCGCTGTTAATACTTGTGACGATGCCTTCCAGTTCGCGTTCGGCGAGTTCATCTTCTTCCGGTTTTTCGCGTTCAATTTTTGTGGCGATGAATCCGGCTTCCGTTGAATAACCGGTGACTTCAACCGTGTCGCC
>DATJLF010000022.1:0-142527 GCA_035490715.1 Cellvibrio sp. | reverse complement strand
GATTTAAAGAATATACCGCTGAACACCGGACCAATAACCTCGAGATTGGACACATCAATATGGCGAATGCTGCCGGAAGTTTCACTGCCAAAAGTGATTCCTGCTTCGGCATGGCGAATAATCGAATCACGAATGACAACGTGTTCGGTGGGGCGATTAACACGCAAGCCATCGGCATCGCGCCCGGCTTTCAGGCACAACGCATCATCGTTTACATCAATATCGGCTTTTTCTACCAACACATGGTGTGATGAATCCACGTCAATACCATCGGTTGATGGGCCTTTGCCGTCGGAATTATTGCGAATAAATACACCCGAAACTTTTACATGATTTGAGTAAACAATTTGCAGTGTCCAGAAACCTGCACGCGCCAGCATCAAGCCTTCACCTAATTCAATGCGGGTTGAATTATAAATTTGTATAAGGCGTGGGCGTTCAGCATCGTAATCGGCGGCCCAACGTAAACCTTTTCCTTCATAAGCGTTGCGTTTATCCCAAAATTCCTGCCAGAAAACCATGCCGTTGCCATCAATGGTGCCTTCACCGTAAATGCGCACATCCGCTTGTTCATAGACATTCAGCAATGCAGAGGGCCAGACAATTTCAATGCCGGCAATACGTGTTTTCTGGCGAGGATAGGCGTCAATGGTTTGTTTACCGGTAAGGGTAACTCCCTTGTCCAGTCGCAGTGCCATTTTGGATTTTAGAAAGAGTGAACCGGTTAAATAAGTGCCGGGTTTAAGTATGAGCGTTGCGCTTTTTTTTGCCGCTTCATCAATTGCTTTTTGCAATGCTTCTGTATCGTCGGTAACTCCATCGCCTTTCGCACCATAATTGTTGGCCAGTATTTCGGTGTCGGTAATACCCTGGGGCGAGTTTATTATTAGTTCAGCGTGTGTGTGGCTAACAATGGAGATGAGTGCAATTATCAGGAATGATCGAACAGAATTTTTTTTAAGATTCGCTTTCACGCAGTCGCTCCATAATTTGAAATGAAGTTAATTAACAGAACGGTTAATTATTTTATTGTTTTCTTCCCGCACAAAAATTTAATTGAGGTTTAAAAAGGCTGCCGGGTTAACCGGCAGCAATAGGCTGAGCTACGAGGGGACTAAAATTTGGCGTTTACACCCAGCGTAAACGTGCGGCCAATGCGCGTTTCGAACAAGGGGTCTTTGCGTTTGCTGTCGATGTAAAGTGTATTTCGTTCATCGGTCAGGTTTTGGGCTTCCAGGATCAGCATCACATTATCGGTTAGGTTGTAGCTCGCTGAAGTATCAACGAATAGTGTGGAGTGGTTACCCAATACATCGCTGTCGTTGCCACCAGACGGAATTGCACGCAAGTAACCGGAGCGATAACTACCGGTGGTGCGGAAACTGAACAAGTCATTTTCATAATAAATTGTTGCACTGGCTGCGTTTTTTGATAAACCAATCAGGTCATTGGTCGTTGTCAATGTGGGCACACCGTTAGCACTTTGCAGTACATAATTGATGTCAGAAGTGACATGGGTGTAATTGCTTAACAGGCCAAAGTTTTGCCAAAAATCAGGCAGGAATGTGAATGGCAATTGTAAATTTAATTCATAACCTTTGAGTGGGCCGCCCGGTGTATTGGTAGAGCGATTGACAGTAAATAAATCCGTTGGTGTTGCAGCGGAGCCTTCGAGCAGGGTGGTAGGAAGTCCCAACTCGGTATAAGGCACCATGCTTGAAATGGATTGGATGTACGTGCTGATGTCCTTTTCAAAATACGCAACTGAGGCGAGGGCGCCTTCATCGAAATACCATTCCAGTGCTGCGTCATAAGTTTTCGCACGAATAGGATCGAGGAATGGATTTCCCACACTCGCAACGCGAGTAGTGGGGTTCATCGAACCACTGGGAATCAATAAACCCAACTCAGGGCGTGACATGACTTCAGCGAAAGAAAAACGTGCTTGCAGTGAAGGATTAATTTCTACAACGACATTGGTGGACGGCAACAAGTCATCGTAGGTGCGGTTAACTTTCGCTGGTTTGGCGATAGTCGGGTAGGTGGAGCCGGCCGGTGCCGTGGTTGGTACAAAACCAAGGCTATCTTGTTCTGTATCCACGTAACGCACGCCAATATCACCACGTACCGGCATGCTTAAATCTTCAAAATTAAATTCAGTCATTACATAAACACTGTTAATACTTTCGGTTACTTCGGGCGATTGTGCTCCACATTCGGCACCGCACCAGACAAAATCGTTAAATCCTACCGCGCTTTTCCATTGCTCATGGTCAACGCCAAGGTAATCCCCCATGGTGCCGGAGCCGAGTTTGTCGTTAACACCATTCACAATACGTGTGAAGTCAGCCACACTCACACCTGCGGGCAGGTTTCGTGTTGCGGTGAAAGCCGGGGCAATAATTTGTGCTTTGGTTTTAAAATCACTTTCACGGCTTTGCGCACCAAACTTCAGTTCGAATTCATCCATAAACTGCCAACTGAAATTGATTTCGGCGGTGGTATTTTCTGTGGTGCGTTCAAAGCGTCGTGTATTCCAGTTTCCCAATACTGTGCCATCGGCAAGGCCTGCTGCGTAACGGAAATTGGTTGGGTCTGTCAGGTCGATACCATAGCTTAGGCTTGGGACATTACTGCGATTGCGAAAATCGATAGCAAAATTGTCAGTGTCAATTGCATCAAGGTTTACAGTTAATCGTTCAGGATTATCAAAAACGGATTCAGAGCGGCCAATTAATCCGTTCACTTCAAAGGTGTCGCTAAAGGCGTGCGTAACATTTAAATTGGTTTGTTGGAAGGTTGAGGTAAATCTATCTACGAGGCTTTCTGAACGTAAATCAACGCCATCAAATAACCCATAAATTAACGAACCATTGTTATCAACTTCCAATGCTTTAATTGACATCATTGGCTGGCCGTTGTTATTCGCATTGCGTGCCAGCGACAGTGCGTCAATATAATTGTCCCGGCGGACAACATCGTATTCAGAAAAAAGATTATCAAGGGAAATATTGGTATTTTCAGTTGGCTGCCATTCAAATGTTAATGTGCCGCCTGTGCGCGTTGCATCCTGTTCTGAATTCAAGTAGCGGGGAATGCGTGGAAAAAACACACCACCGCCGGGCTGACCGGAAACACCGGTGAGTGATTGTAATAATTGATATGCTTGCAATGAGCCGGTGCGTGGATTACCTGTACTGCAATTATTTGCATCGGCACCCTTTGCTGCATTGTTTGCGGGGTTTTGTGTTCCGGTATAACCCATGGGCGAACAAAATCCACCGTTCACATAAGCGGGGAGCAGGTTTACTGCCGAATAGCCAACTTCACGAATATTACGATCTGAATAGGCAACAGAGGCCAGTACACCAAACGTATCATCAGCGAATTTTTTTCCAATCAGAAAAGAAGCGCGAGGGTCGGTTGATTCGCTAATTTCATTAAATACGCCGCGTAATGTGCCGGTCATTGTTAAGTCATCATTTAACGAAAGGGGTTTCGGTGCTTTTAAATCAACGGTCGCACCTAACGAACCCTCTTCAACATCGGCACTGGGTGTTTTGCGCACCGTTAATTCAGAAAAAATTTCCGTAGGAAATACGTTAAAGTCAAAACTGCGGCCACCATTGCCGGCACCATAAATATCAGAAGATCCGGTCTGTGAAGTGCCTTCCATACCGTTGATTCGAACACGCGTAAATTCGGCACCCAAACCGCGGACAGAAATATTTTTACCTTCTCCTCCATCACCGCGAGACAACGCCACGCCTGGAATTCTTTGCATGGATTCGGCAAGGTTTGAATCGGGGAATTTACCAATATCTTCCGAGACGATGCTATCTACCGCTGCAGTATTTTCGCGTTTTTGGTTCAGTGCAGTATTCAATGAAGCTTTAAATCCGGTAACGGTAACTTCTTCCACTTCATCATTTGCACCGGTTTGTGCATTGACTGAGGCAGCCAGGGTCATTGCGGCAAAAATGGATAGGGAAAGTGGTTTCCGATTGAATCTCGTGTGTTTCATCTACTGCACCTTTTTTTAGAATTAGCATTGGAGTGAGTTGTGTAGGTCGGACAAGTCGACGCTGATTCAGATGCTAATAGATGTTATTTAATTAAACAATCATTTTCAGTCAAACTAAATCTATATGGATCATGCATTGTCATTTATAAGCAAGTGCTGGGAAAAAATGTAACTTTTAATGTTATTTAATGTGCCAAGTAACAGGCGTTAATTATCGGATGTGTTAATGGGTATCAATTTCCGTCAGGCCTGGATGTAGAGGTGTTCAGGCTGGGACTCAGCATGAATGCAGAGGGATCTGACGGATGAGCCGGATCGTAGGTGATGAAATCGTCACGCAAGTATTTCGCAAGAGGTAAACCGGAATTGCGAATCCCTTGTGCAACGCATTGCGCTAATTGATATGCCCCGTAATTATTATGATGGGTTGCATCTTTGCCGTTGTCGTTGAACGCGAGCGGTGCTTTTTCCATACCAAGTGCTTCATAGAGTTGTGTGCTCATTGCATCAAGATCAATTAATGCTACATTTTTTTCTTGCGCTACTTCACGTACGGCTTGTGGATACCGCCCGTGGCTATTAGTCATTTTTCCCAGCGCATCAAATGTGCGACGTTGCACAGATGTAATCAATATCGGTGTGGCACCGCGTAAACGTGCTTCGGCGATAAAAACCCGTAAGTAGTCTTTGTAAGTAGTATCGGCCTCAACATAAGTTTGAGGCCATTGTTTTTTCTGATCATTGTGACCAAATTGTATGAGTAGAAAATCGCCTGCTTTCATTGATTCCAATACTTTTGCAAATCGCAGGCTGGCAATGAATGATTTCATGGTTTCACCGGATTCGGCGTGATTCGCAATTGCAATTCCGTCAGTAAAAAAACGTGGAAGCATTTGTCCCCAGCTAGCAGCAGGCTCGAAAGGTTGGTCGGTAACGGTGGAATCTCCCACTAAATACAGGCTCGGAACGCTTACCTGCCTGATTCGCAATGAACGCAGGGCAGGCGAACTCCCGGTAAACTCCAGCGTTAACTTGTTATCCCAATGCAGCTGGTTTTTTTCACGCTCTTTTAATTCCACCATAGTGCCTCCCGGTGCATTTTTTTCCGGTGGTTGTAATTGTGGTGTACGAATATTGACAATAAATCGTGTTTTGACGAACTCTCCTTTATCGGCTTTTACATTTTCCAAATACAAGCGACGTGATTCTGCTTTAACCGTTGTGGATGTTGGATGTTTATGTGATCCCAATTCAAGCTCCACAGCATAGTTGCCTTCCGGTACTTGAACTGAAAAGTAAAATGGATGCGGCTCGCTACCCATCTGTGTTCCTAAGTCAAAACCATAACCCCGTTCATCGGTATAGATTGTGTCACCGCTAATCTGATTGGTTTTGCGAGCGTTGCCAGGAGTAAAAATAAAGTGTTGTGTCCGGGTAAAATCAGAAGTGGTTGGCGATTTTGTTGCGAGCTTGTTGGTGTTTGCCTCAGTGGTTGCGTTGAGGTTGAGAGCAACTATTAGCAATAGTAAAAGAGAGAGTGATGTGGTTTTTTTGTTGGTTATTCCGACGATATCGATAATGTGAGTCGATTTGAACACCGTACTAACTCCCGTTGGTTATGTGGACTCCGGCTAAAAGAAGACTGCCAGTTGGCGCACTTCTCTTTCAAACAGTCATACTTTAATAGTCATAATCAATCAATATTGATCAAAAATATACAATATTTTTGGAAAAGTATGATTTAATTGGTTTGCATGCACACCCGAAATAATAAAAACCAGCGTGAGAATAAGAATGAAACTAACCAGACGAAATTCCATGAAGGCAATGGCTTCGACCCTGGCTCTTGGAGCCGGCGGACAATATTCTGTTATTGCTGCTTCCCCCCAAACTGATGCACCTTCGAATCGGGGAGGTACTCCCTATCGAATGAAAAAGCTTCGCCATGGCGTTTGTTATTACCCTGAATTATGGCCAGTGCAAGATGTGGATCGCGATATCGCAGAAATGAAAAAGCTGGGTATTAACATGGTTCGCATTGGCGAATTTACCTGGTCCAGTATCGAGCCGGAAGAGGGGAAAATTTCCACGCAATTTTTGCGTAACGTGATGGATAAATGCCATGCAGCCGGTATTGATGTTGTGTTTTGTACTCCCACACCAACGCCTCCTGTTTGGTTAACCTTCGGGCATCCGGATCGTTTGTTTGTGAATGCGGAGGGTGAACGTTTAATTCATGGCGCGCGGCAACATGTCAGTTACGAACATCCTGCGGTGAAAAAAGCGTGCTTTCGAATTGTGGAAGCAATTGCAAAAAAATTGGGGGACCATCCCGCAATAATCGCGTGGCAAATTGATAATGAATTGAAATGTCACGTCGCTGAGGATTTTAGTCCGGCAGCAATTGTTGCCTGGCATAAATGGTTGAAAAAACGTTACGTAACCATTGAACGATTGAATCAGGAGTGGGGTACTCATATGTGGAGCACTCATTATCAATCGTTCGAGCAGGTTCCTGCGCCCTTAAAAACTCCCTTCTTGCACAATGCATCACTGAGCACGGCCTATCGATTATTTAATCGCGAAAGCATTGCTGAATTTTCAGATATGCAATGCGAAATAATTCGCCAATATTCCAAAGCACCCATTACACACAACACAAATCCGGCATTCTCGGTAAATCACGAACGCTTATTCGAAAATCTGGATTTTGCAGCATACGATGCTTATCCCTCCAGTAAGGAGTGGCCATCACTGGTATTTCGCAGTGATATGTACCGCGCGGCAAAACCGGAACGTCCATTTTGGTTAATGGAAACCAGTGTCAGCCATAATGGTTGGTTGGGAAATCATAGCCCTATGCATCCGGCGCGATTTTTGTTGGCGGAAGCCGTGCTCGTTTATGGGCTTGGTGGTGAGGCGGTAAATTATTGGTTGTGGCGGCAACAACGCAGTGGGGCGGAGATAAACCATAGCGCGGTGATGAGTAGCTGGTTTAAACCAACCATCGGCTATCAACAGGTCAAATTGGTTGAGGCCGCGCGCGCGCAATTGGAACCGTTAATGATTGATACTATTCCGTTATCTCCTTCAATCGCAGTAACCTGGTCAGATCACGCACGTGCAATGATGGAAACCGAAGCAATGGATAAGGACGCGGGTTTTCCTGAAACCTATGGTGGAGTTATCCAATGGTGGCACAGCATTTTATTTGAACAAGGTTTTCATCGCGATGTTCGTTTTGAAAATGCAGGCCTGGATGGATTGAAATTATTAATTACACCGGCGATGCCTTACGTTAGTGAAGCGTTTTTGCAGCGTGTCATTGCGTTTGTTAAAGCCGGTGGCATTTGGTTGATTGCGCCAGGCACTGGCACGCGTACACGTGAACACACCGTGCATACCAATGCAGGTTTGGGAATGCTTGATGCGGTAGCGGGCGTGGAAACTCAATACCTATTTCCTTTAACAGCAACAGGTATTACCGGCACCGTTAAGGATAAAACATTGAATTTCACCGGTTGGTGTGCAGCGGTGAAACCCGCAGTGCCGGAAGCGAAAGTACTTGGAAAAATAAATTCTGAATTGGTGCCGGATACCGCGTTTCTAACGGAAAGAAAAATGGGTAAAGGAAAAATCGTATTGTTATCGGCGCACGCCGCTGGCGACAATGGAAAACTTTTCACCCAGGAATTGGTTCGTAGTTATGCGCATGAATTATCCTTATCTCCGATAAGGGCCAGCCAGGGAACCGTGGTTTGTCCGCGAGTAAATTCGCAAGGCAGGCAGCTATGGGTTGTTATTAATATGAATGGCGAAGGCGGAAATGTCGACTTGCCCGAAGGGTGCCGTGATGCATTCAGTGAACAATTGATTGATTCCCGCTCATTGGTTTTAACCGGTTATGAGTGGCGTGTACTGTGGGTGAATTAATTAGAGTGAGTTCTGTTATGGAAAAATTTGCATTTGTAATGACATTAAAACCGGGTTTTGAGACTGAATATAAAAAGCGTCACGATGAAATATGGCCGGCGCTGCGTGATGAACTGCATCGGGCTGGTATTTCCGATTACTCAATTTATTTTCATCCTGAATCACATAAGTTATTCGCGGTATTAAAACGTACAGAAAATCACACCATGGATAAATTACCTCATACTGCAGTCGTTAAAAAATGGTGGGCTTATATGGCGGATATTATGGATACCAATCCAGATAACAGCCCGGTAGTGGAATCGCTAACGCAAGTGTTTCATTTGGATTAATGCAACGGGAATTTAATATGCGTTATTGCGCGTTCTTATTATTGCTGCTGCCTGCATTGATATCCGCATGTTCCTTTTTGTCTGCTCCAGTCGCAAATGGTGTACATACTCAAGGGGCGCTTGCCCCCAAGCCGTTATACCGTGATCCAATTTACGATGGTGCAGCAGATCCATCTATTATCTTTAACACCGCTGAAAAAAAATGGTTGATGTTCTACACCAATCGTCGTGCAAATGTGGCCGGATTAAATGACGTTACCTGGGTGCACGGAACGCCGATTGGCATAGCTCAATCCACTGATGGTGCCAATTGGTCTTATGTTGGCAATGTAAATTTTCCGACCGATATTCCAAACACCCAGGGTATTGCTACCTATTGGGCGCCGGCTGTAATCGAGCACGATAATACCTACCACATGTACCTCACAATTGTTCCCGGCGTTTTTAATGATTGGAATCACCCGCGTACTATTGTTCATCTCACCAGTAGCAATTTAAAAGAATGGCAATATCAAAGCACTTTGCCGTTGGCGACTAACAAAGTGATTGACGCGAGCGTTTTGCGTATGCCAGATGGTTTATGGCGTATGTGGTACAACAATGAAACCGCGGGTAAAAAAACATTTTACGCAGAGAGTAAAGATCTTTATCGCTGGATTGATAAGGGATCAGCACAATTGCCTAATGACAGGGGAGAGGCCCCGCGTGTATTTTTTTGGAAAAACCATTACTGGTTGATCAATGATTTGCTGGGTAATAATGGCTTGGGCGTGTACAAATCCAATGATGCATTACAGTGGCACCGGCAAGGTTATGATTTACTGAATGTCGCTGGCAAGGGGATTGATGATCAAAACGGTGGTCATCATCCGGAAATTATTGTGAGTGGCGAGCGTGCTTACCTGTTTTATTTTGTGCATCCCGGTAAGGATGTCGAAGGGGTGTATGGGCATCAACCTGCTGTAAATGTAAAACGAAGTTCTATTCAGGTGGTCGAGCTCATCTACGAAAACGGTTGGTTAGCAGCGGATCGTAATAAGCCAGTATTTATTGATCTTACCCCGGTGCTGGATCAATAATTTATGCAACTATCAGTAAGAATTTTTCTGCGATTATTGTTTTGCTACATAGTATTTATTTCCAGCTGTGTAGTAGCCAAAGATTGGGTAGATAGCAAAAAAACGCACGGTGATTTTCCTTTGGTTACGCAGGATCATGTGGCGACCGTTGTATATTCGGTCGAGGATTTTCGTGTGGCCGGAATTGCTGCTCAGGATTTGGCAAACGATATTGAACGAGTGACAGGAAAAAAACCTGCTGTTAAACGTACATTAGAAAATCTGGATAATCCTGTTGTCATTATTGGAACTTTGGGGAAAAGCCCATTGATTCAGCAGCTGATTGACGCTGGTAAGCTGGAAGTTAATGAACTTCAAGGTCAGTGGGAAAGTTTTTTGATTCAGGTGATTAAAAATCCTTTTCCTTCAGTTGACACTGCACTGGTTATTCTAGGGAGTGACAGGCGCGGTACCGCTTATGGTGTTTATGAACTCTCGCAAGCGATTGGTGTTTCTCCCTGGTATTGGTGGGCAGATGTAACGCCACAAAAAAAATCTTCGCTGTATGTTGATAACAAAATCCGTCGATTTGGGCCTCCATCAGTAAAGTATCGCGGTATTTTTATTAATGACGAAGGTTGGGGCATCCACCAGTGGGCAGCAAAAACGTTTGAACCGGAGAATGGCGGTATCGGGCCCAAAACCTACCAGAAAATTTTCGAATTGTTGTTGCGTTTGCAGGCCAACACGCTTTGGCCTGCAATGCATCCTGTATCCAAACCATTTAATGTTAATCCACAAAATGCCCAGCTGGCTGATGATTACGGGATTGTAATGGGGTCATCCCATGCTGAACCTATGTTGCGTAATAACGTTGGTGAATGGAAACTTCCCCATGATCAATATAATTATCTCAGCCATCGACAACAGGTCCATCAATACTGGGAAGAGCGAATAAAAACCAATAGCCAATATGAAAATATTTATACCCTGGGTATGAGGGGTATTCATGACTCATTCATGCAAGGCCCGACAAATGATGCTGAACGCATTCAGTTGCTCCACACCATTTTTTCTGATCAGCGCGAATTGCTCGCTCGTTACAATCAATCTGCACCTGAAAAAATTCCGCAAATGTTTTGCGCGTACAAAGAAGTTCTTGGATTATACCGGCAAGGATTGATTGTTCCTGATGACGTAACCATTGTGTGGCCGGATGATAATTTTGGCTACCTGCGTAATTTCGCCAATGCAGGCGAGCGTAATCGGAAAGGAGGATTTGGAGTTTATTACCACGTGTCCTACCTGGGTGCTCCAATGGCATACCTTTGGTTAAACACAACACCACCCGCATTGATATGGGAAGAAATGAAAAAATCCTATGAGATGGGTGCGGATCGAATCTGGATTGTTAATGTGGGTGATTTAAAGCCGGCCGAAATTGCGACCGAGTTGTTTATGCAAATGGCATGGAATATCAACCGCTGGGATGTTCACAACCAAAAGCAGTATTTGCAGGAATGGGCTACTCGTGAATTTGGTTCCACACATGCAAAAGAAATTGCAACACTCATGCAGGATTATTATCAATTAAATTACCAGCGCAAACCTGAGCATTTGCAGTGGTGGTTGCCCAGGCAATCACCTGTGCGCAGTAACCTATCGCAAGTCGATGTTACAAAACGGTTAAACGCATTCCGGCAATTACATACCCGTTCAGAATACATCAGTAAAAAAATTTCCTCATCCAGACAGGCCGCTTTTTTCCAGTTGGTTAGTTACCCGGTTCAGGCAGCAGCGTTGGCAAATATCCGCTTCCTGGAAGGAGAACAGGGAAACAGTAAAGCGGCTTATGCGGCGAACAAACAATTACATGCCCACACTGAATATTGGAATTCGACACTTTCAGCGGGCAAGTGGAAACATTTCATGGCAGTTGAGCCGGCAGATGCTCAATGGGATAAGTATCGAATTTCACCTTGGAAAATGCCTTCGGTTAATTTGCGTCAACAATCCTCGGTGTTAACCGATTTAACCAAAAAAACGATACGTATTGATGTTGAAAATTTTACTGACCAGGAAGCTGGCTCAACTGCGCATTGGGCAATTATTGATGGACTTGGCCATAGCGGTGTTGGGTCAGTAACTGTGCTGCCATTTAATTCACCGTCGTTAAAATTGAATATACAAGATGAGACGCAATTGAAACGTGCTCCACGCTTAAGTTATTCACTAAATCGCATTGGGGCGGGTGATTATCAGGTATGCATGACCTTGCTTCCTACTCATCCTTTAAGCGGCTCAACGTTGGATTTTGCTTTAGGGTTAAATGCAAATCCACCTTTAAAAATGTCGTTAATTATTAATGACGGGAGTGCTGAATGGGCTCAGGGTGTATTGAGTAACAAACGAGAACTTTGTACACCCATTAAGATTGATGGTCGTGGAGAAAACAAATTGCATATATATGGACTGAGTGCAGGTGTCATCCTTGATTCAATTGAAATTACTCCTTCGCAGGAAAAAACGTTAGTAGAGGCAGGTTTATGAAAGCGGTGTTGGATATTGGAAAAACTAACGTGAAGTTGCAATTGGTTCATGATTCGGGAGCGCTTTGTGAAAGTTACTCACGCAAGAATGCAGCTGTAAATTCCGAACCTTACCCACATGCTGACGTTGAAGGAATTTGGCATTGGTTATTGGATGCGCTAGCTGCTTGCAAACATGTCCATGAGATTAACGCGATAATTGTAACCACGCATGGCGCTACTGCGGCTTTTATTGATAATAAAAAAGATTTGGTTCTGCCGGTATTGGATTATGAGTTCGTGCAGATCAATAGCTGCGATGAGCAATATCGTAAAGTGCGACCAGATTATAGCGAAACATTCTCTCCGGATTTACCTGCCGGGTTAAATTTAGGTAGGCAAATTTTTTGGCTCCAGAATAATTTTCCCGAACAATTTTCTCTTGTCACACACATACTGATGTATCCCCAATATTGGGGTTGGCGATTAACCGGAAATCTGGCGAGTGAGGTGACTTCACTTGGTTGTCATACTGATTTATGGTCACCAAAGGCAAAGAATTATTCAAGCTTGGTAACCCACTGTAATTGGGAAGGTTTATTTCCTCCATTACGTCCTGCATGGGATATTCTTGGAAAAATATCTGCGTCCATTGCGCAAAAAACAGGTTTATCAACGGAGTGCGACGTGTTTTTAGGGCTGCATGATAGCAATGCCAGTTATTTGCGTTACCTTGCGGCTAATAATTCTTCATCCGGTTTCACAGTAATATCCACTGGAACCTGGACTATTTTGATGAGTGCACGGGCCGGCCTCTCCAGCTTAAATTCAACACGCGATATGCTCGCTAATTGCGACGTCTATAGTGATCCTGTTGCTTGCGCCCGATTTATGGGCGGGCGTGAATACGAATTGATTTGCCGGCATCTGGGGGGTGATGTTTTTTCGGATTTCACCCCCGTGGACATCCAGACTGCAATTGATAACCACTGGTTTGTTACACCGGATTTTAGTGCAGGTAATGGCCCATTCGCCGGTCATTCGCCAATCACACATTGTCCTTTTCCTGCATCATCTCCTGCTGCTATCGCAACGCTTTATTGCGCATTAATGATTGACCAGCGTTTAACTGACCTTAAAGCAAACGGGCCAATATATATTGAAGGGGCATTCCTGAAAAATACGTTGTTGTGCCAATTAGTTGCCCAGTGCCGCCCATTGCAAACAGTGTATTTATCAGCAGACGATACCGGTACGGTGCAGGGGGCAATATTACTGACTCGCTTGGGGCGGGGCGGTGAATTCGAACTTCCGGGACAGGTTTGTACGCCGTCCCGTTTTACCGGACTGGAGGCGTACAAGGCTCGATGGTACGAGGCAATTGCCGGGAAATAATCAAGCAGTGCGGGTATTTGTTTGTAATCCAATCAAAAACCAGCTTTCGTGATTGATTATGATTGATGGTTTGCGTATGATCGCTTCCGTCGTAGTCATTTTTTAACCAAATGGTATGGGTAGGTAAACTCTATGCTGGAAAAACAGCGTCAACAATTAATTTTGGATTTTCTTGATGAAGCGAAATTTGCCAGTGTTGGGATTTTATGTGACCAATTAAACTCTTCCGAAGCCACAATTCGGCGCGATTTAAACAAATTGGCAGCCGCTGGAAAAATTAAAAAAATTCGCGGTGGTGCAGAAGTTATTGAATCCAAAATTTTACCTTCAACAAAAATTACCGGAAAATCCTTCTGGGTTGATAAAGAAAAGAACGTCAACACCAAACGGATGATTGCAAAGCGTGCGGCGGAATTATGTGATGATGGGGAATCTGTCATCATCAATGGCGGTTCGTCTACTTTTATGATGGCGGAATTTTTACAAGATCGTCGCATGAATATTCTTACCAATTCCTTTGTGCTTGCGCAGGAATTACTGGAAAACAGCCAAAACCAGATAACGCTGCCCGGTGGTGAAGTTTATCGTAAACAAAGTATTATTCTGAGCTCATTCGAAAACGATACAACCCAAAATTATCACGGTAGCAAAATGTTTATGGGTTGCCCGGGTATTAGCGAAGTGGGAGTGATGGAGACTGATCCACTACTTATTCTCGCTGAACAAAAATTGCGTAAACGTGCCGATAAATTAATTGTATTGGCGGATAGCACCAAGATTGGTGTAAAGGGCAACTTGATATTTAGCCCGCTGACAAGTGTTGATATGGTAATTACCGATAGCAATGCAGATAAAAATATATTGCAACATTTTGAGCGTCAGGGTGTAGAAGTTGTGGTTGTAGATGCCCTTGATTGATTTATCGTTATTCCTCGCACAATTAATTTCCAATACCTCCTTTTCAAATCACACATCAACAACGATTGATTGTTGGTGTGCTTTCATTTTCTTTCACAATCTTCCTGGTCGCGGTTAATGCTATCTTCTTTGTAAGGGGGAGATCGCTATCGGATTTCTGCTATTGGCGCACGGTGATTGCTTCGCGCTTTTTACGATAATATTTGATTGAAAATGATTGTAAGTGCTTTGGTTTGTGTTTATATTGACTGTAACGTGAGAGAAGTAATCAAGTTCTATCTACTATAAGTCATAGGAATTATCGATGTCGTACCTGCCTGACGAATATAAGCATGTTAATTACCTCTGGGATGATGCGGTTGCAGACAAGTTGGATCCAGTAGGAAATCTCGTTTATCGATCCAATAAGTTGGGTGAGGATCAGCGTATAACCAACACTGGTGGGGGAAATACTTCCGCAAAATTGATTGAAAAAGATCCGTTGACGAGTGAGAAAGTTGAAGTGTTGTGGGTTAAAGGATCTGGTGGAGATTTACGCACGTCAAAAAAGGAGAATTTTTCATCTTTATATAGTGGCAAGTTGCAAGCGCTGGATAAGGTTTATCAAAACTATACCGACAAGGGGTATAAATCTCCCGGTGAAGATCGCATGGTGGGCATGTTTACCCATTGCAACTTCTGCCTGAACCCTCGCGCATCATCTATTGATACACCGCTGCATTCGATGATTCCTGAAAAACATGTGGATCATCTTCATCCCAATTCTGTAATTTCTGTGGCGTCCTGCGAAGATCAGGAGTGGCTAACACAGGAAATATGGGGCGGCAAATTGGCATACGTTCCGTGGATTCGCCCCGGTTGGGAAGCCGCAAAACTTTGTGAAGATGCCTACCATAAGAACCCGGGTATATGGGGAATTTTATTGGGCCAGCATGGCCACACCAATTGGTCAGCTGAGAGTAAAAGCTGTTATGAAACGTCGTTATGGGTCATTGAAACGGCGGCGCGTTATATTGAAAAGCATGATAGGGGTGAAAAAACTTTTGGTGGAGTAAAATACGAAAGCCTGGATGACGATGCGCGCAAAAAATTACTACGTGATTTTTTACCAGTAGCACGCGGATTAATCTCAGAAAAAGTAAAATTTATTGCAACTGTCCAAACTGATTCAGCCACACTCCGTTTTGTGAATAGCGTTGACGCACAACGCTTGGCAGAGTTGGGCACTTCTTGCCCCGATCATTTCTTGCGAACCAAAATAAAACCTCTTTATGTCGATTTTAATCCACAAACAGAGACGCTTGAATTATTAATTAATCGTTTTAAAGCTGGCTTGCAACAGTATCGCGCCGATTACGCAGCTTATTACGAAGCTTGCAGGCATCCCGACTCGCCTCCAATGCGAGACCCTAGCCCGACAGTTATTTTAATTCCCGGTGTGGGAATGATTGCATGGGGAAAAAATAAATCGGAATCGCGTGTTACCGCAGAATTTTATAATTGTGCGATTGAAGTGATGCGTGGTGCGGAGGCTATTTCAAAATATACAGCTCTTCCCGCTCAGGAAGCGTTTGATATCGAATATTGGGCATTGGAAGAAGCAAAGTTACAGCGTATGCCGAAAGAAGCTCCGCTTGCCCGTAATGTGGTGGTAGTCATTGGGGCGGGTGATGGTATTGGTAAAGCGGTAGCTCACAGGGTTGCAAAAGAAGGTGCACATGTTGTGTGCGCTGATTTGCGGATAGAAGCGGCAGAACAAACTGCAGCTGAATTAACAAAAATGTATGGACAGGGAATTGGTGTTGCCGGATCGGGAATTTCCAGCTGTGGGCCAGCCATTGCATTGGCCGTGGATATTACTAAACGAGAAACCGTGCAGGAAATGTTTACCCAGGTAATCCTCGCTTACGGTGGTATTGATAATGTAATCGTCACTGCGGGTGTATTTATCGCTGAGGGTTCTGATCTCGACCAGAATGACACTATTTTTGATGTGAGTTTTGGTGTGAACGTTAAAGGCGGTTACGTTGTTGCATCGGAAGCGCAAGCTATTTGGGTTAAACAGAAATTACAAGGCTCAATGGTATTAACAACTAGCGTAAATGGTGCTGTTTCCAAAAAAGGATCGATAGCTTATGACACTAGCAAAGCAGCGGCTAACCATTTGGTGCGTGAATTAGCGATTACCTTGTCACCATTAATCAATGTGAATGCCCTTGCACCTGCAACGGTTGTGCAGGGCAGCAATATGTTTCCGCGTGATCGCGTCATATCATCCCTGGCTAAATATGAAATTGATTTTGATGAAACCGAAACAACGGAATCATTACGCAATAAGTTAGCGCAATTCTATGCCCAGCGTACGTTAACCAAACAGCCTATTACCCCTGAAGATCAAGCTGAAGCAGCATACTTATTAATATCAGGCCAGTTAAGCAAAACAACAGGGCAAGTAATAAGTGTTGATGGTGGTTTGCATGAAGCTTTCTTACGTTAAGAGTGAATAATCATGAGAAGAATCGATCTTGCGTTCGTTAACGAGCAGAATCAAAAAGAAGTTGCCTACCTACGAAAAGATTTTGACGCGTTGGGGGAAAAACTCAGCCGCGATGGTGTTGATATCGAAAATCTCACTAAAGCAGCAGAGAATTTCCAAATTGCGGTTCCTTCGTGGGGAACAGGAACCGGAGGAACCCGGTTTGCGCGTTTTCCTGCACAAGGCGAACCGAGAAATATTTTTGAAAAAGTAGAGGATTGTGCAGTAATTAATGAATTATCCGGTTGTACCGATAGTGTCTCCCCCCATTTTCCCTGGGATAAGGTGAACGATTTTAGTGAACTGAAGCAGCATGCTGACCAATACGCGATTAAATGGGTGGCAGTCAATTCAAACACATTCCAGGATCAACCCGGGCAAACCGCTTCTTATAAATTTGGCAGTTTAAGCAATACACAAAAAGCGTCCCGTGATTTGGCAATCCAACACAATATCGACTGCATCAATTACGGATTGCAATTGGGCGCGAAAAGCCTGACGGTATGGGTAGGGGATGGTTCTAATCATCCGGGCCAGCAACATTTTCAGCGCGCGTTTGAACGCTACCTGGCGAGTACCGCTGAAGTTTATAAGCATCTTCCTGCGGATTGGGAAATGCATCTTGAGCACAAAATGTATGAGCCAGCATTTTACTCGACCGTTATTCAGGATTGGGGCAGTAGTATTCTTGCCGCTATGCAGCTGGGGCCGAAATGTAAATCATTGGTAGATTTGGGACACCATGCGCCGAATACCAATATTGAAATGATTGTGGCACGCCTCATTCAGTTTAAAAAGTTGGGCGGTTTTCATTTTAATGACAGCAAATACGGTGATGATGATCTGGACAGTGGTTCTTTACAGCCATATCAGCAATTTTTAATTTTTAATGAGTTGGTGGATGCTGAATATCGCCAGGAGTCGGATTTCCATCCGGCGTATATGCTCGATCAATCGCACAATGTTACCGATCCCATCGAAAGCCTGGTTAATTCTGCAATAGAAGTACAGCGTTCATTTATTAAAGCGTTATTGGTTAATCGTGAGCAATTGTACGCATATCAAGAGAATAATGATGCGATGATGGCTTCATGTGAATTGAAAAAAGCATTTAATCTTGATGTATCGCCTATCCTGGCAATGGCTCGTTATCGAAAAGGGGCAGCCATTAATCCATTGCAAACCTATCGTGCATTTAATTATCGAAAAAATATGGCCGTGTTACGTCCGCGTGATCCCAAGGCTACAAGTTCGGGTATCATCTAGACTGCGTTAGCACTCTGGATTGAAATCCAGAGTGCATATCTTTTATGCCAAACGGCCCACATCATTGGCTCATTTTGTTGTTCCCGTCGTCCTTCGGATATACTCACCAGCTTTTTTCTTCCTTATTTTCTGGATCGCCTACACTAGGTTTGTTTCCATTGGATTAACAGGTCGGCTGTTTTATTCATGTCCAATATTGCTGTCGTAATTATTTGTTTACTGGTTGGTTTATTTTTCCAGCGAAGCAAGCATCTGCCGGAAAATGCAGCTGCCTCGTTAAACGGGTATGTGATTTACGTGGCGCTGCCAGCGCTAATACTGGCGGAAATTCCAAAGCTTTCCCTGAATCATGAAGCGTTGATTCCCGTTATTGTTGCCTGGTCAGTAATGTGTTTTAGCGCGGTGATTACTTTTTTAACTGCGCGGTGGCTGAAGTGGTCACGGGAAATTACTGGTGCGCTTATGTTATTGGTGCCGCTTGGCAACACCGGTTTTGTCGGCATACCTTTAATTGAGGCACATGTGGGCGCGAAAGGAATTCCCTTCGCCATACTTTACGATCAGCTGGGAACTTTTATTGCACTAAATACCTTTGGTGTTGCACTTGCGGCCTATTACGCGGGAAGCGCCACGTCCGTTGCCAGGGTTGCGCGCAATATTCTGGTATTCCCCTCTTTTATCGCGTTGATCCTTGCGTTCCTGTTACGATTTTTTACGTATCCGGACTGGCTGGCGGAAGCGCTTGCGCGAATCTCATCTACACTTGTGCCAGTGGTAATGGTCGCAGTCGGTTTGCAATGGCGCTTCAAATTGGAATCGGCTCACTTTGTACCGTTAATGGTTGGGATTTTCTATATTCTTCTGGTCTCTCCCGCGTTTGCCTGGCTAGGGTTAGCGTTGTTTGACATCAGGGGATTGGTGGCGCATGTGGTCATACTGGAGGCCGCGATGCCGGCGATGATTTCTGCGGGTGTCCTGGCGGTTAGTCATAATCTGGCTCCGCGTTTTGCCGCTTCTCTGGTGGGATACAGTTTGTTGATCGGGTTGGTAAGTGTGTGGGTGTGGCGATTGGTGCTAACCATTTAATAATAAATTTAAATTAAACCCAGCATTTTGCACGGACGGTTTTATGTCGCATGATCAGTCGTCAGGGCTGCTGAACAGTAATTCAGGTCATTGGAATCCCTTGACGGTGGATTCTTATGATTTTTATTTGGCGCAGCTCTGTATCACTAATCCGGTAACAGTTGCGCATGCTGTTTACTCTCGTGAAGGTCAATTGCTTCTCTCTGTTGGTGATTTGATTAATCATCAAGCGCTTACACGTTTGGCTACATTTGAACTGGCCAAACCATTATCAGATTGTGTGCAAATTCAGCGCCTGATGAATGGCAAAGAATTTTTACAACATTTGGTCAATACCATTCGCGATACTGAATTTTTTCAATCGCTTGAGGAGCGAAAATACCCATTGGATTCTTTGCGTCCAGTGAGTGAGTTACTTGAGCAATTTCCATTGGTTCAGCAGCGCTTGACGGTTATGGCCGCGCAAATGGATAAATTATTCCAGCGCACACTGAGTGTTAGTTTATGGTCAATTTTCATCGCTCAGGAAATGCGACTCCCCATCGAAGAAAGCCAGTTAATTTTTTGGGCGGCAATTACCCATGATTTCGGGATGATGCATATACCGCCAGCGTTATTGGAAAAAGATGAGGAGCTCACCGCTAATGAATGGCGGACATTGCAGGAGCATGTGGATATTTCCCGCAGGATTTTGTGTAGTGCCTCCGGCTTTTCCGCGGAGTTTATTAACACCGTTTATGAACATCACGAGCGTTGCGATGGCACCGGATATCCATATGGAAAAGTAGAAAGTGAAATTTCTTTGCACGGACAGATTCTGGGATTGGCTGATAGTATCGTGGGCATTTATTATAATCGTTTCAAACCTTTCAAGCGCCGCTGGCGTGAAGTCATTCCGGTGCTGGAATTAAATCGGGCAGCTTATTTATACCGTGCATGTGAAATTGTCAGCACTATGATTTTTCGTAGTGAAATTCCGCTCGATAATGTTGTTGAAGGAAGTGATGTCCCTGAGTTCGCAGAGCGCATGTTGGAACAAAATAAACATTTGCAGCAATGGTTTGCTGAGTTAAGTGCATTGCTAACAGGATTGGGTTTTACGCACGGTGATCGTAAATTGCATAGTTTGCAAAACGTTGTGCTGCACATAACAACTACCTTTAAAGGGAGTATGCTTTTTAAGGAAGATCTGCGAGAGTCCTTGCAATCCATAGCGCAAGCACAAGGTATGAGTATCAATAAAGTGGTAGAGAACGCTTTATTGCGTCAACAGGAAATGAATTTCCATTTGCATCGTTTAACGCATATGTTGCAAATTTACACCAGCACTGGCGACTGTAAAAATCCTAAAATAATGCTCAAGTTGGATGAAGGGCTTAAAAAAATTGGCGGCTTTTTATCGCCGCCAACTTCATAAAGAGACATTATTTTATACGTCTATTGCTGGTGCCAGAAGGGTTGGCCTACGGTTGGTGTGCTGGGGCTGGCAGTTTGGCGCTTTTGCATCAGGCCTGCTTTGAATGCTTTGCGGCCTGCATCAATTGCATCGGCAAATGCTTCAGCCATCAGTGGTGGATTGTGTGCTTTCGCTACTGCGGTATTCAATAATATCCCGTCAAATCCCATTTCCATCGCTTCTGCTGCTTGCGATGGGGCGCCCAGGCCTGCATCAATAATCATCGGAACATTTTTAATGCGCTCGCGCAGGCTGCGCAAACTGTAACGGTTTAATAGTCCCTGGCCAGTGCCAATGGGTGCGCCCCAGGGCATTAATACTTCGCAGCCAACATCCAGTAAACGCTTGCATAAAATTAAATCGTCAGTGCAATAGGGGAGGACTTTGAAGCCTTTTTTAATCAGGATTTCTGATGCTTCCACCAGACCAAATGGATCGGGTTGCAAATTGTAATCATCGCCAACCACTTCCAGTTTTATCCAGTCAGTGTTAAATATTTCGCGCGACATTTCTGCGAGTGTCACGGCTTCTTTCACGGATTTGCAGCCAGCGGTATTCGGCAGTAAACGACAACCACTTTCCTGGATATATTGCCAGATTGCATCGCCGTCACGATTGGCGGGGTTTTGTCGGCGCAAGCCGAGCGTCACAATTTCACAACGCGATTGTGTGATCGAATCGCGCATTAATTGCGGCGATGAATAGAGTGCGGTGCCGAGTAAAAAACGACTGGAAAATGTTTCACCGTAAAGTGTGAAATCGCGTGCAGGTGCGGTTGATGTTGCGTTGCTCATGGCAATTAACCTCCGCCCACGGGGCGAACTATATCAATTTGATCGTTGTTGCTGAGTGCCCGTTCTGCATAAGTGGAGCGCGGCACAAATTCCTGGTTGATTGCTACAGCGATTTTGCTATCGCCATAACCCCAATCATGTAATGCATCACTGAGACGTGTTGCCGGAGCGATGGATTTAATTTCATTGTTTACACTGACGTGAATCATCTTCGTTAACCTGAAACAGAAGTCTGGAGCAAATCGGGAAATAAAATAGTTGGATGTTGTGCAACCTGGGCAAGCACTTGCTCAACGACGGCAGGTGCCAACAAATAACCGTGGCGGAATAACCCATTGGCAACAATAAGTCCGGGCTGGCAAAAAACCTTTGGCAAGTTATCCATAAATGCCGGACGTAAATTGGTGTCCATTTCGATAATCCGCGCTTCAGCAAATGCAGGCGATAACGTATAAAGAGCGCTGCCTAATTCAAGTGACGATTGCAATGTTACCGGCGAGCGATCTTCACTTTCAATTTGGGTTGCGCCGATAATAAAACGATTATTGGGTTTCGGAACCACGTAAAGCTGGTAGCGCGGATGCATTAATCGAACCGGACGATGCAAATGGATTTCACTGGTTTCGACGTGTAATGTTTCACCGCGTACACCGCGCAATTTTTTCAACTGTGTTTTTGCGCCCAAACCGCGGCAATCAATGACTACATCAAATTTTTCTACGCCTGCATTTGTGTGAATGACCTGCGGTCCTATTTCTACGGGGGTGTTCTCGCGAATCGTGACGTTAAGGTGAATTAATTCATCGCCGAGTTGTTGTAAAAATTCGCGGTTATGAAGATGACCTTCTTCTTGCAGGAGTAAGCCGCGCATAAATTGCGGGCTTAAATCCGGCTCCAGATCCTGGATGTCACGGCTGGATAATCGTTGGTAATTGCGACACTCCGGTACAACAAAATTTAATTCACTTTCAAATTGTTGTAGTTCGCTTTCATCTTGCGGGTGGGCAACTAACAAGCTGCCTTTGGCGAAAAATAATTCGGGTGCATTTTTTGCTAAATTAGTTGGTGGTAAATCGGTTGGCGCTAAATCGATTGGTGGTAAATCCTTCAGCCATTCTGGCCAGCGTTGCAATGCAAATTGCCCCATGCGATAGACATTTGCATCGGATACAACGGCTTCGCTCAGCGGTGCAATCATTCCGGCAGCGGTAAAGGCGGCTGCGCGCGCTGCACTGCTATCCGGCTGCAATTTACCTGCTTCAAATAGCGTAATCTCGTGACCCAACAGGCGCAAACGCCAGGCGAGCAGTCGCCCTAACAGGCCAGCGCCGGCAATAGCAATGTGTTGTGGATTGGTTTGGGTGTTCACAATGCCTCGAAAAAATGAGGCGGAGGGCAGGGGAATAGCTATCGCTACATGCCTTGTTCCCTCCGCAGGTTCTAGCCTGTTCAGGTTCTACGGGTTGGGCCGAGCCCATCTCAGCCTCCGTACCGAATTGACATTAAAAAGTGCAATTCGGCCAAGGCGCCCCGACAAGAAGTGCGGCCAATATACTGATGGCTGCCGTTGTTCGCAATCAAAACCTTGCGGGCTCCATGAGCAAATCGTGTTAAGTGTCTGGCGACTCAATAATGCTGTGAAACCCACCGTCTGCGACTCTGGTATGGATACGTTGGCCCGGTTGGACTTGCCCTTGGCTGGTAATAATCCGGCCTGATTGTGCGTCGCTTGTCAGGGCAAACCCACGCTCCAGTGTGTTGAGCGGGCTGAGTGTATTCAGCATGCGTGCGGCGGTGGCAAGGCGCAGTTTCTGGCGATCAATATAAGCAAATTGAGCTTTGTGTAATTGTGTTTTTGCAACATTTAATCGCTCGCGCAATTGTGTCAATCGCACTTGCGGGTGATGCGGTTGCATACGCAAACGTAATTGCGAGAGCTGATGCTGATGGCGATTCAACAGGTTTTTGATGTGGTTTTTCAGGCGCAATTCGAGGTTGTCCAATCGCTGCGCCTGCTGTTCCAATCGCTCGCGTGGGTGTCGCAAGCGCTGGCGTAAGTGATGCAAATGCTTTTGCAAGTGGGCGAGTTTACGCAACATGGCATCTTCGAGCAGTACTTCAAAGCCGATAAATTTATCCAGCCATTCATCGCCGTCGGGTACCAAAATTTCGGCCGCGGCAGAGGGGGTTGGTGCGCGCAGGTCGGCAACAAAATCGGCGATGGTGAAATCCACTTCGTGGCCTACAGCACTTACGATTGGCAGCTTGCTAGTGAATATTGCTCGGGCAACGCTCTCTTCATTAAATGACCAGAGATCCTCCATTGAGCCGCCACCGCGGGTGAGCAGAATGGCATCAAACAGGTCGGCCCGATTGGCTAGGTCAATCGCTTTAATAATTTGCGGCGCAGATTCTTTACCTTGTACTGCCACGGGAATAACGGTGACCGGAACACCGGCGAAACGGCGCTCCAGCACACTGAGTACATCGCGGATTGCTGCGCCGGTTGGTGAAGTAATTACGGCAATGTGTTTGGGGATTTTGGGCAAGGCTTTCTTGTGCGCTTCATTAAATAGTCCCTCGGCAGCCAGGCGATGCTTGAGTTCATCAAAGGCCCGCTGTAAAGCGCCGCTCCCGGCTTCCTCCATGTGTTCGGCGATAATCTGGTAATCGCCGCGACCTTCATACAGGCTGACACGGGCGCGAATCAGTACATGTTGCCCTTGTTGCGGCTTGAATCGAACTGTCATATTGCGGTTGCGAAACATGCAGCAGCGCACCTGTGCCTGGTCGTCCTTTAAGGTGAAATACCAATGGCCGGAGGAGGGAATGGATACATTAGATAATTCTCCCTCCACCCATAGCAGCGGAAGATGAGTTTCCAGCAACTGACGCGCCTGGCGGTTAAGCTGGGTAACACTGAGGATTTCCCGATCCGGAGTTTTGCTGAAAAGGTCATTCATAGTGAGCATATTCGATAGGCAAGTGCTGCGCATTCTAGGCCAAGCATCGGTGTGCGGATAGCCTTAAGGAGGGCATAAAGCCACAAGATATAGTGGTTATTAGTTTACCGGCAGGGATCGAGCCGCTATAATTCCGCGTTTATTTTTCCCGCTCTATTTGAGGTTGGTAGCTATGTTGCGAATTGCTGAAGAAGCGCTCACATTTGATGATGTGCTCCTTGTACCAGGTTTTTCGGATGTGACCCCGAAAGATGTATCCCTGAAAACTCAGTTGACTCGCAAGATCCAGCTAAATATCCCTCTGATTTCTGCCGCGATGGACACCGTAACCGAAGCCCGCCTGGCTATTTCCATGGCGCAGGAAGGCGGTATCGGCATCATCCATAAAAATATGACCGTCGAACAACAAGCCGCTGAAGTGCGCGCCGTGAAGAAGTTCGAAGCCGGTGTGGTTAAAGATCCAATTACTATCGACTCAAGCGCAACTATCCGTGAATTGATTGCATTGACTCGCAAGAACAATATCTCCGGCGTTCCCGTCCTACACAACGGTGATCTGGTTGGCATTGTGACTGGCCGCGATGTGCGTTTTGAAACCAATCTGGATGCCAGCGTTTCCAGCATCATGACTCCCAAAGCCCAACTGGTAACGGTTAAAGAAGGTTTCACCTCGGAAGAAGTCCGCAATTTGTTACATAAGCACCGCATCGAAAAAGTGCTGGTCGTGAACGACAACTTTGAACTGCGTGGTTTGATTACCGTAAAAGACATTAACAAAGCCGAAAAATACCCAAGCGCTTGTAAAGACCCGGAAGGTCGCCTGCGTGTAGGTGCGAGCGTTGGTACCAGTCGCGACACTGATGCCCGTGTTGATGCACTGGTTGAAGCTGGCGTGGATGTTCTCGTCGTTGATACGGCCCACGGCCACAGTAAAAACGTATTGGACCGCGTACGCGCGATCAAGGCCAAATACCCCGATGTGCAAGTAATCGGCGGCAATATCGCCACCGGTGCAGCGGCCCTGGCATTGGTTGAAGCCGGCGCAGATGCCGTTAAAGTCGGTATCGGTCCAGGTTCCATATGTACAACCCGTATCGTTAGTGGTGTGGGTGTTCCGCAAATCTCTGCCATTGCCAACGTGGTTGCCGCATTGAAAGGTACTGGTGTTCCTGCGATTGCTGACGGTGGTATTCGTTATTCCGGTGATATCGCCAAAGCAGTCGTTGCGGGCGCTCATGCGGTAATGATGGGCTCTATGTTTGCCGGTACTGAAGAAGCGCCAGGTGAGGTGGAGTTGTATCAAGGCCGTACTTACAAGGCTTACCGCGGTATGGGCTCATTGGGTGCTATGTCCCAATCGCAAGGTTCCAGTGACCGTTATTTCCAGGATGCTAGCGCCGGCGCAGAAAAGCTGGTTCCGGAAGGTATTGAAGGTCGTGTTCCTTACAAAGGTCCATTGGCGGCAATCGTTCACCAGATGATGGGTGGTTTGCGTTCAGCGATGGGTTATACCGGTTGTTCTGATCTTGAAGCCATGCGCACCAAACCCGAGTTTGTGCGTGTGACCGCAGCAGGCATGGGCGAAAGCCATGTGCACGATGTGCAGATCACCAAAGAAGCGCCTAACTATCCGATTGGTGGTCGTTAATTTTTGTTCTTAAATGACGACGTAAAAACTCGGGTGCGCCCGAGTTTTTTATTTTCCCCTCTTTGAAAAAGAGGGGTTGGGGGAGATTGATTCCCCGGTCCCCTTTGTTAAAGGGGAAAGTGAAAACGAAATTTTATTTATCTTCAGGATTCAACATGACTCACGATATTCACGCACAGCGAATTCTTATTCTGGATTTTGGTTCACAGTACACTCAATTAATCGCACGTCGTGTGCGTGAAATTGGTGTCTTCTCTGAAATTCGCGCCTGGGATATGAGCGATGAAGAAATTCGCGCATACAACCCAAAGGGAATTATTTTGGCTGGCGGACCAGAGTCGGTTCACGAAGCCAATTCGCCGCGCGCGCCGGAAGCTGTATTTAACCTGGGTGTGCCGGTATTCGGCATTTGCTACGGCATGCAAACCATGGCCGAGCAATTGGGTGGTGCGGTTGAAGGTTCCAATATCCGGGAATTTGGTTACGCACAAGTCAAAGTGGAAGCTGACAGTGCGATCTTTCAGGATATTAAAGATCACGTCGATTCCGACGGAAATGCGTTGCTCGATGTATGGATGAGCCACGGCGATAAAGTTACTAAAATGCCTGCCGGTTTTAGCATTTTAGCTTCAACACCATCTTGTCCGATCGCGGGCATCGTTGATGAAGCCAAAAAATTCTATGGTGTGCAATTCCATCCTGAAGTGACGCACACCCTGCAAGGCAAACGTATTTATGAACACTTCATTTTAAATATTTGTGGTTGTGAACCCTTATGGACTGCTGCGAATATTGTTGAAGATGCAGTTAAAAAAGTTCGCGAGCAAGTTGGCACTGACAAAGTATTGCTTGGTCTTTCTGGTGGTGTGGATTCATCTGTAGTTGCAGCGTTGTTGCACAAAGCTATCGGCGATCAACTTACGTGTGTATTTGTTGATAACGGTTTGTTGCGCAAAAACGAAGGCGATCAAGTGATGGATATGTTCGCCAAAAATATGGGCGTGCGTGTTATTCGCGCTGATGCGCAAGATCAATTCCTTGGCAAGCTCGCGGGCGTCAATGATCCGGAGAAAAAACGCAAAATCATCGGCGGTACTTTTATCGATGTATTTGATGCAGAGGCAACCAAACTTAAAGATGTTAAGTGGTTGGCGCAAGGTACGATTTATCCCGATGTGATTGAATCGGCTGCTGCAAAAACCGGAAAGGCGCACGTTATTAAATCGCACCATAATGTCGGTGGCTTACCGGAGGATATGGCTTTCAAATTAGTCGAGCCGCTGCGTGAATTGTTCAAAGACGAAGTGCGTGCAATTGGTTTGGAGTTGGGTTTGCCCTACGACATGGTTTACCGTCATCCGTTCCCGGGGCCAGGCTTGGGTGTACGTATTCTGGGTGAAGTGAAAAAAGAATACGCCGATATCCTGCGCGAAGCCGATGCAATCTTTTTGGAAGAGTTGCATGCGTCTGGTTGGTATCACAAAACCTCGCAAGCATTTGCAGTATTCCTGCCAGTGAAATCAGTGGGTGTTGTCGGTGATGGTCGTCGTTACGAGTGGGTGATTTCATTGCGCGCTGTAGAGACGGTAGATTTTATGACTGCGCGTTGGGCGCACCTGCCTTACGAACTGCTGGAAAAAGTATCCGGTCGCATTATTAATGAAATCTCCGGTGTGTCGCGTGTTTGCTATGATGTATCGAGCAAGCCACCCGCTACTATTGAGTGGGAATAATTAAATCAAGTCCGGGATTTATCACAAGGATGTGAGCTGTACGTATGATTCCTATATTCAAGAGATACTGAATTTATGCAGTATAAGTTTTGCTTATCCATTTCAATCAAGCATTTCTGTTCCGGGCTTATCGTCAGCTTCTTATTAAATGCATGTGCCAATGCACAAAGTGCATCGGAAGTATTGAATAACGCTTCATCTTCATCTGCTGCTTATGTTGCTATAGAAAATACCCCAACCAACCCATCAAGTGGTTTTTCTTTGTCGAGTGTTTCTGTTTCCGGAAATGACCTATCTTCAAATGCTGTGTCTTCTGCCGACCTGGCGCAAAACAATTTATCCGGTAGTGCATCATCAAATGTAATTACCCCAATTGAGCAAATGGAAAATTCTTCAGTTGCTTCTGCCGATTCAAATCCCTCGTCAGGAGCTGTTGGGTTTGTGGTAAGTAGTTCGTCGGGCGCTATTCCGGGTGCCAGTAGCGTGGTGGCATCAAGTGAATCATCGGCGAGCAGCGCGCCTATCAATAATTCGAGTCAGTCGTTGGATTCTGCAATTGATGCAGCGGAAGCATTAACGTTATCCAAGTTTATTTTGGACACTGAAGTAAAACCCAATTCATCGGTGCGCTTAACCTGGAATTCGGATGCTGCTGTTGGAGCGTTTAGCGAAGCAACCCCAGTATTGGTTGTTAATGGTGCAAACCCCGGTAAAACACTTTGCCTTACTGCTGCGGTGCATGGTGACGAATTAAATGGTATTGAAATGATTCGTCGGGTAATTTTTGAAATCAATCCTGCAAATTTGAATGGCACCATTATCGGAGTTCCAGTGGCCAATATCATGGGGTTTCGCCGTAACTCCCGTTACTTGCCTGATCGTCGTGATTGGAACCGTTATTTTCCCGGTAATACCCATGGAAGTTCTGCATCTCGTTTAGCGCATTCGTTTTTCTCGAAAATAATTATGCAATGTGATGCTTTGGTTGATTTACATACCGGATCATTTCATCGAACCAATTTGCCTCAATTACGCGCCGATCTGAGTGACGAAAATGTTGCACGCCTGGCGCAAAGTTTTGGCGTGATTGCAGTATTAAATAGCCGTGGCCACCCAAATTCCTTGCGCGCTGCTGCAGTGCGTGCCGGAATTCCTTCTGTCACGCTTGAGGCAGGTGAGCCTATGGCTATGCAGCGTGATGTTGTGGAAGAAGGGGTTTTAGCGATTAATACTTTGCTCGCAAAAGCCGGAATGTACGGAAAACAAAAACGCTGGAACCGTATCGCGCCTGTTTATTATCGTTCCACCTGGGTGCGTGCAAACCAAAGCGGAATTCTGTTTAGCAAGGCTACGTTGGGGCAGCGCGTGAAAGAGGATGATGTGCTAGGCACAGTGACTGACCCGATTACCAACGCGCGTACCACTATCAAGTCGCCTTATCAAGGAAGAATCCTGGGTATGGCACTGGATCAGGTGGTATTGCCGGGTTTTGCTGCATATCACATCGGTATTCAAACGCCCGAGGCAATTCTCATTGAAGAAAGCCAAATGAACCAGGTTGATGGTGAAATGCCGGAAGAAGATGAGGAAGATGGGGATGATTCAGGTGTTGATCCAGTCGATGAAATGGATGAGCCGGAAACTGGTGTGAGCAAAGCGCAAGATCGGATGGTAGATGAATGAATTGGCTCGACATAAAAAAAGCCCCGAATGTGGGGCTTTTTTATTTCATTAAGTGGCGGACCGGACGGGGCTCGAACCCGCGACCTCCGGCGTGACAGGCCGGCATTCTAACCGACTGAACTACCGGTCCGCAGCGTCACAAAGACCACAATTACCTTGTGAGTAAGAGTGGTGGGCGGTACAAGACTCGAACTTGTGACCCATGCCTTGTAAGGGCATTGCTCTACCAACTGAGCTAACCGCCCAAGATTTCACACTTTTCAGCGCTCATCTTGTTGGTGGCGCGTATTCTAATCATGTAAAACATTGGGTCAATCTTTTTTTTAATGTTTCTCCATTATTTTGAGAAAAAAGTAAAAAATGGATGAGAAACAAACACTTGTGATTGTTTTTTGGTCTCGTTGATAAGTTTCCCGCCGGCCTTATGAGTTGTTATACTCGCGCAAAATTTTGAGTATTCGGAATAGGCCATGTACAAGATTCTAATAAAAACGTTTGTTGTATTTTGTTTTCTGCTGAGGGCACAAATAAGTTTCGCAGCGATTGAAGTTCATGAATTTGATAATGAGATTGATCGTCAGCGTTACCAGACGTTCATCGATGAAATGCGTTGCCCAAAATGCCAAAACCAAAACCTCGCTGGTACAAATTCTCCTGTTGCCGCTGATTTGCGCAATGAGCTTGTGTTGATGATTAAAGCCGGCAAATCTGATCAGGAAATTGTTAACTTCATGGTTGAGCGTTATGGCGAGTTTATTTTGTATCGCCCGCGCTTGAGTCCCGCAACGATTTTTCTTTGGGCCGCCCCTGTTCTGATGTTGGTATTCGGCGCGTTGTTGTTGTGGTTGATTGTGCGTAAGCGCCGTCGATTGGCTACTGAAGCGAATTCCGGATTATCACCGCAGGAACAGGCACGTCTGGATGCCTTATTAAAGAAAGGCTTAAACGATAATAATAAGCAGGGGAAATCCAAATGATGTCTTTATGGTTGGGAGCATCGCTCCTGTGTGGAATTGCATTGGTCTTTGTGTTTTGGCCGGTTTTTCATCAGCGCAAGGAGGCAACTGCTACTGAACTCACGAATGAAGTGAACGCACGTCTCGATGAAAATATCCGGTTGTTCCGCGAACATATGACAGAACTTGAGACACAGTTTCGGGATGGGCGTCTGGATCAAACGCAATACGATCAATTGAAACTGGAGCAAGAGCGAGCTTTGCTGGAAGACGAAGCAAGTGTGCGAGCAGCGCTTCCATCAGCGAACAATAAATTTGGATTCGCTATTTTTGCGGGCATTGCCTGCCTTGTTCTGGTTTCAACCTGGGGGTTATACCAGCACTTGGGCAGCAGTGCGGATGTAGAGATACGCCAAGCCCAGGAGTTAAACCAGGAGCTGGATGCACAAGATATCACTGCCGGGCGTAATCCCGACCCAATACGCACCAAAGAACTCAATCGATTGATTGAGGCGCGCCTCGTCGATAATCCCGATCATTTGCAATATTGGTTTTTCCTGGCGCGTAATTACATGGAGCTAAATGAATTCGATAAAGCAGTGAATGCCTATCAGCGAGTTCTCGAACGCGATAAGGATTCCCCAATGGTGATGGCGGAGTTGGCCCAAGCCATGTTTTTGCGTGATAACCGTCAAACGAATCCAGCTATTAGCGAACTTGTTACCAAAGTGCTTAAAGCTGAGCCGGACAACACTATGGCACTTGGTTTGGCTGGTATCGATGCTTTTAATAAGAAAGACTATGTAAACGCAATGAAACACTGGGAGCGTGTTGTCAAATTGGTTGGGGAGGATACGCCAACCGGCCAATCGCTTGCTGCTGGAATTGATCGTGCTGCAACCTTGTACTTTGCGATGGGCGGTACGGTGGAGAATCTTGAGCGGGCGCGTGACGGGCGCCAAATTGGCGTCAAAGTCAATCTGGCTGATGGGGTTCAAGCAGACCCTGATCAGGTTGTCTTTGTCTATGCGAGATCTTATCAGGGGGCCAAAATGCCGTTGGCAATTGATCGCGTAAAGGTCTCTGATTTGCCTCGCGTAATTTTGTTAAATGAATCAATGGCCATGACGCCGGCAATGAGCCTGGGTACCGTAGATAAAATAGAAGTTGTGGCGCGTATTTCCAAAGATGGGACGGCAACTGCAAAGCCTGGTGATTGGGAAGGTAGTTTGGGCCCCGTAGATCTAACCGCAGCCGGTGGCTCGGTGGTAGATGTCACTATAGACCGTCAGGTGAAATAGATTGTTCGCCGTAAGTTTCCTTCATCTTGTTGTAAATTGAATGAAATTTGTTCGCTTTTTTGACCTGCTTGGCTTTGTGTCATGCGGCGGGTGTAAAGCGGAGCGTAAATGTGTAGAATCCCGCCCTTAACTGTTTTTAAGGCGCGGGATTTTTTTTGATCGTCAAAAATGGTAGCAAAATCAAATAGCTAGATCAGTGGGTTGCTGTCGGCTAAATGTTGGTCAGAATCGTGTGGAGTGGGGGCGCTCTCGCTATCTGATTGGATTCAAAATAATGGTGATGTGGAACTATGCGGCTAAAGTGCATCAAGCTGGCTGGCTTTAAATCTTTCGTTGATCCTACGACGGTCAACTTTCCCAGCAATCTATGCGCAGTGGTTGGCCCCAATGGTTGTGGTAAATCAAACATCATCGACGCTGTACGTTGGGTAATGGGGGAATCCTCCGCCAAAAACCTGCGCGGCGAGAATATGACGGACGTTATATTTAATGGTTCCAGTGGCCGCAAACCTGTTGGCCAGGCATCCATCGAATTGGTATTCGACAATTCTGATGCAACCCTCACTGGCGAATATGCCGCTTTCACCGAAATCAGTATCAAGCGAAAAGTGTCCCGCGATGGGGATAACAGCTATTACCTGAATGGCACCAAGTGCCGTCGTCGTGACATTACCGATATCTTTTTGGGTACAGGCCTTGGCCCGCGTAGTTACGCAATTATCGAACAGGGCATGATCTCTAAATTGATCGAGGCTAAGCCTGAAGAACTGCGTGTTTATATTGAAGAAGCAGCGGGCATTTCCAAGTACAAAGAGCGTCGTAAAGATACCGAAAGCCGTATGCGTCGCACTCAGGAAAACCTGGAGCGGTTAACCGATATTCGCGATGAATTGGAGCGCCAGTTATCACGCTTGCAACGCCAGGCTCAAGCGGCAGAAAAATACGCTGAATACAAAAAAGATGAGCGCCTTTTAAAAGCGCAATTGCAAGCGTTGAAATACCAACAGCTTGATATGCAGGCTAAAGCCAAGCAGGCAGGTATTCGCGACCTTGAGTTGCGGATGGAATCTTTTGTAACTGATCAAGTTAATAAAGATACCCAAATTGAAAAATACCGTACCCAGTACACTGAACTGGGCGATAAATTTAATGAAGTGCAAGGCCGCTATTATGCGATAGGGGCGGAAATTGCTCGCCTTGAACAAAGTATCCAGCATGCGAATGAGCGTGCGCGCCAATTACAGGTTGATCTGGATCAAACTACGCGTGATAGCAAAGAAGCGGAAGAAAATTTAGCTGTAGATACACAAAAAGCCGAAACCTGGGAAGCTGAGTTATTGGAGTTGGAGCCAGAGCTGGATTTGATCAAGGCCGCTGAGGAGACTTCCAGTGAATCGCTGATTGATGCTGAAGAAGCTATGCAGCGTTGGCAAAATGAGTGGGACAGTTTCAACCAGCGCGCTTCTGAACCGCGTCAGCGTGCAGAGGTGCAGCAATCGCGTATCCAGCATCTTGAACAAGTTCAACAACGCTTGTTGCAGCGTATCGAAAAATTGCGCGAAGAGAAAAATAATTTGCAAGAAGGCTCTGAAGACGAATCCATTAATCAATTGAATGAACAATTGGCGGAAATGGATTTGGTCGTCGAAGAAAAACGTGCCCAAGTGGATGTCCAATCCGAGCAGCTTGATGCTACCCGTAATGATAATAATCGTCTGGTTAATGAACTGGATCAGGTGAAAAGCAAACTGCAAACCATGCGCGGCCGCCACGCTTCATTGGAAGCATTGCAGCAAGCCGCATTAGGTGAAAAAAATAAAGCGGTTACACACTGGTTAAGTCAGCAGGGTTTGAGTAGCAATACTCGTTTGGCTGAATCGATCAGTGTTAACGATGGTTGGGATAAAGCGCTGGAAACAGTATTGGGTTCAAGTTTGCAGGCTGTTTGCGCCGATAACCTGGATTCAGTGGTTACGCTGTTGGGTGATTTAACTCAAGGTGAGTTGGTATTGTTTGATACCACTGCAAAAACGCCCCCCACCTCTTTCACCAAAGCGAAGTTGCTGAGCGATAAAGTTCATGCAACTTGGGATGCTAGTGGTGTGCTTGCAGGAATTTATATCGCTGAACATTTGAATGAAGCATTAGCGCTACGCAAACAATTAAATGCAGGTGAATCGGTAATAACTCGCGATGGTATTTGGCTAAGTCCGCACTGGGTTCGCGTTACACGTGATACAGATGCAAGTTCGGGGGTAATTGCGCGTAAACAAGAGTTGGAAGAGCTTGGTGCACAATTGGTCGATGCGGAAGAGCAAGTTGAATTGTTAACCCTGCAGTTAGAAGAAGGACGCGCTACCATCAAGCGTCTGGAACAAGATCGTGAAAGTTTGCGTCGTGAAGTGGATGAGCAAAACCGCAAATACGGTGAGTTGCGTTCACAATTAAGTGCAAAACAGGTTCGTGTTGAACAAATCAATATGCGTCGTGAGCGCGCCGAAAATGAAATTCGCGAAGCTCGTGAACAAATGGAGCAGGAAGCGGAGCATCTCTCTGAAGCGCGTATGATATTGAGCGAAGCTATTGAGATGATGGAGCAGGATACTGAGTTACGCGAAAACCTGCTGCAACAGCGCGATGACATTCGTACTGGATTGGACTCTGCTCGCCAGCGCGCACGCCATGATAAAGACAAGGCCCATGAATTGGCTATGCGTTTCCAATCGGTAAAAACCCAATTGGATTCCATTCGTTTAGGCATCGGGCGTTTGCAAGAGCAAACCGCTCGCTTACAAGAGCGCCGCGAAAATTTATTGGCGAGTATTGCTGACAATCGTGATCCAGTTGAAGAGTATAAGCTTGAGCTGGAAGCCAGTCTTGCCAAGCGATTATCTGTCGAGGCCTCATTAACAGAGGCACGCCGTGCGTTGGAAACCGTGGAGCATGAGCTGCGTAATTCCGAACAGGCACGCAGCCGCGCCGAGCAGGAAGTCCAAGCGGTACGTGCGCATCTGGAGCAGGAGCGCCTTGCGGCACAAATGTTTGAAGTGCAACGCGCAACAATTGTTGAGCAGTTGCAGGAAGAAGAATTAAATCTGGAAAACATTCTGGCAGAAATGCCGGAGGGCACGGAAGTAAAACCACTGGAGGAAGAGCTGGAGGCAATTGCAGGACGTATCGCCCGTCTTGGCCCAATCAACCTTGCAGCAATTGATGAATACAAAACTGAATCCGAGCGCAAGAATTATCTGGATGCGCAAAATGCGGATTTGCTTGAAGCTCTGGAGACTCTGGAAAATGCGATCAAGCGAATTGATCGCGAAACCCGTACACGTTTTAAAGAAACTTTTGATCAGGTTAATAAAAGTTTGCAGGAGTTGTTCCCCAAAGTGTTTGGCGGGGGGCATGCCTATCTTGAATTAACCGGTGACGAATTGTTGGATACAGGTATCGCTATTATGGCGCGCCCCCCCGGCAAACGTAACAGTACGATTCATTTGTTATCGGGTGGTGAAAAAGCGCTGACAGCAATAGCACTGGTGTTTTCAATTTTCCGTTTGAACCCTGCGCCTTTCTGTATGCTCGATGAAGTGGATGCACCGCTTGATGATGCCAACGTGGGCCGTTACGCGCGGATGGTAGAAGAAATGTCTGAACACGTGCAGTTTATTTATATCACCCACAATAAAAATGCGATGGAAATGGCCCACCAGTTATTAGGCGTTACGATGCATGAGCCGGGTGTCTCCCGGTTGGTAACCGTAGATGTGGATGAAGCTGCAGAATTGGCTGCGGTTTAATATTGAATAATTTATTACGGATTAACTTATGAAAGATTTGCTCATCATCATAGGTACCATTTTGATTCTGATTATTCTTATTGACGGAATCAGACGCAAACGCAATGAGCGGTACGGCAGTATTAAAGTGTCGCGCTCACTTAAGAAGAGTTTGAAGCAACCTTCTGATGACAATGAAGAAGTTCCTGGCGAAACTCCTAGCTTCACCAGTGAATTACCTAACGGCGGCGCGCGCGTAGTTGGTCAGCGAGACCCGAGCATTCCTGTTCCCAGCATTGAAAAGAAAGCCCAGGCAAAATCATTTGTTGAAAAGCGCTCTCGCCAGGAAGACATCTCGCCCGTTGTTGAACGCCGTGTTGCACGTGAACCGCAACAAACCAGCTTGAACCTCGGTGAATCGGTACCCCTGTTGATGGAGTCAATAGATGAAGCCAAAGGTCAACCATTAGCCCGACATGAGCGCATTGAGCCTGGTTTTTCCGCATCTCGCGATGATGATTTTGATGAGCAGTACGAAGATCGTGAACAGGCTTATCACGACGATGACAGCTATGAGCGCGAAGACGATGAAGCAGATAGTCGCTATGAGGCATCAGAAGATTATCCTGATGAGGAGTTGCAGGAAGAGTCCAGTGATTACGCTGAAGCTGATGACGAGCCTGGCTACGAAGATGAACGATATGAAGATGACGAGTTTGATGAACAGGAAGAGTATCCGCGTGATGCTAATCATCATTCTTCATCCCAGCAAAATCTTGCTGCAAAACAACCGGCGGAACCGGAAGAGGTTTTAATTATTAACGTAATGGCGCATAAAGGTGAGATGCTTAACGGTGCCGATTTGCTCGATATTATTTTGCGCTGTGGAATGCGCTACGGCAGCATGGATATATTCCATCGCCATAGCGATTCAAAAGGCGAAGGCGCATTATTATTTAGCATGGCAAATATGGTTAAACCGGGCACGTTTGATTTGGATGCGATGGATGAATTTGAAACGCCCGGCGTGAGTTTATTTATGACGCTGCCGATTGATGCAGATTCAATGCAGTCATTTGAATTAATGGTTGATACTGCTCATGCAATCGCCGAAGGGCTGAATGGTGAATTGAAAGATGAACAGCGCAGTGCGATGACTCGCCAAACATTGGAGCACTGTCGCCAGCGTATTCGCGACTTTGAACGCATGCGGTTATTTCGCCGTCCACCGCGCCATTAATTAATGTATTTTCTACATCGGCACAGGGAAGTGCATACAACGTTATTCAGATCTCACAGCGCCGCAAGCTAAGGCATGAATCGCGCATAGCTCCAAGCCGAATCATCAGGTATTTTTATTCATGTCTCATTCTCCAGATAACTTTTTTCCTGAAATTAATGAGCTGCGTAAGCAACTTAACTTGCATGCTTATCGATATTACGCATTGGATGATCCTGAAATTACCGATGCCGAATATGATCGGTTAATGCGTCGTTTGATTGAATTGGAAAGGCAACACCCTGAATCAATTACAGCAGATTCGCCCACCCAGCGTGTAGGCGCAGCACCGTTGACAGCATTTCAAACGGTTGTTCATGAAATGCCAATGTTATCGCTGGATAACGCGTTTAGTGATGAAGAGCTGCTCGCGTTTAACCAGCGGATTCTGGATCGTTTAAAAACGACCGGCGATATTGAATATGCGTGTGAAGTAAAACTTGATGGAATAGCCGTCAGTCTTTTGTACCGCGATGGCATTCTGGTTCGCGGCGCTACCCGTGGCGATGGTACCAACGGTGAAAACATCACACAAAATGTACGCACCATCAATTCAATCCCTTTGCGTTTACATGGCGAAGGTTTTCCTGGCGTGCTGGAAGTGCGCGGTGAAATCTATATGCCTAAAGCGGCTTTTAATGCCTTGAATGAAAAGGCGCGCGCGGCAGATGAAAAACTGTTTGTAAATCCTCGCAATGCTGCCGCCGGTGCATTACGTCAGTTGGACTCACGGATTACGGCGAGCCGGCGGTTGGAAATGTGCGCATACAGTGTGGGTTTGGTTGAAGGTGGTGACCTGCCAGAAACCCACAGTGGAATTTTGGATGCATTAAAGCGTTGGGGTTTCTTAACCAATCGCGAAACTGATGTGGCAAAAAATATTCAGGATGCAATCGCATTTTATCGCCGTATTGGTGAAAAACGTGATGCATTGGCGTACGACATTGATGGAATCGTATTCAAAGTTAATTCTCGCCAATTGCAAAATGAATTGGGTTTTATTTCGCGTGCGCCGCGTTGGGCAGTTGCTTATAAATTTCCGGCGCAAGAAGAATCTACAACGCTGTTGGATGTAGAGTTTCAAGTGGGGCGGACCGGTGCGGTAACTCCCGTAGCGCGTTTGCAGCCAATTTTTGTTGGTGGGGTTACTGTATCCAATGCAACGCTTCACAACCGCGATGAGATCCAACGCCTTGGTCTAAAAATCGGCGATACGGTTATTGTGCGTCGTGCCGGGGATGTTATTCCACAGATCGTACAAGTTATAGAGTCAAAGCGGCCCGACAATGCCCGCGATATTATTTTCCCCGAGCATTGCCCTGTGTGCGGGTCGCCGGTAGAAACTGTTGCGGATGAGGCAGTTGCCCGTTGCTCGGGCGGTTTGGTATGTGCTGCACAACGCAAAGAGGCAATCAAACATTTTGCTGCGCGCAAAGCAATGAATGTTGAAGGCCTGGGAGACAAGCTGGTAGAACAATTAGTGGATTTGGGATTGGTAAATACACTGGCAGATATTTATAACCTAACACGTGAGCAGTTGGCCGGTCTGGATCGCATGGGTGAGAAATCTGCCGATAATATTTTGCTTGCGTTGGAAAATACAAAAAAAACTACATTAGCCAAATTTATTTTTGCATTGGGTATTCGTGAAGTAGGTGAGGCTACTGCACGTAATTTTGCCAATTATTTCGGCAGCTTTGAGGCGCTGGCTGCTGCGAATGAAGAGACCTTGCAAAATGTTCCTGATGTAGGGCCTGTGGTCGCTCATTTTGTTGCCGAATTTTTCGGTCAGGAATCCAATCGCATCGCCGTTGAAAAACTGCGTGAAGCGGGTATTCATTGGGACAATATCGAGGTAGCAAGCCAGGAAGAACTGCCACTAAATGGCCTCACTTATGTATTAACGGGTACATTGGAAGCGTTGTCACGTGATGATGCAAAAGCACATTTGTTAGCCTTGGGTGCAAAAGTGGCGGGCAGTGTTTCTGCAAAGACGGATTATGTAGTTGCGGGCCCTGGTGCAGGCTCAAAATTGGCAAAAGCAGAAGAGCTTGGCTTAAAAGTAATGGACGAAGCCGCGCTGCTTGAATTACTGCGTGAGCAAGGACGGCCTGTTTAATATGCTTTCATTTTTAAAAATATTATTAGTGATAAGTTTGTTGGGAATGGTCGGTTGTTCAACATTACCGCCATCAAATCCGAATAACCTATGCGATATTTTTGATGAAAAATCATCCTGGTACAAAGACGCTAAAAAAGCCGAGAAACGCTGGGGCTCTCCGGTGCCGGTAATGATGTCGATGATGTATCAGGAATCTATGTTCAGGCATAACGCGCGTACTCCACGAACAAAAATTTTGTGGATTTTTCCGGGGCCGCGTAAAAGCGATGCGTTTGGCTACCCTCAGGCAAAAAATGCCGTTTGGGATGAATACCAGGATCAAGGTGGGAGCAGTTTTGCCCGGCGTGATAATTTTGGTGATGCTATCGATTTTATCGGCTGGTACAACAAGCAAAGCCAAAAGCGCAGTCGCATTGGTTTAAATGATAGTTACAATTTATACCTTGCTTATCACGAAGGGCATGGCGGGTACAATCGTGCTAACTATCGCCAAAAAGGTTGGTTAATGAATACCGCGCGCAAAGTCGAAACCCGTTCGCAGCAATATGCGAGTCAATTACACAACTGTGAAGAACGCTTTAAGGGCAGCTGGTGGTGGCCTTTTTAAACTAGAGAGACAGCTATGGATCAAGAATCAATTGTTTATGGTTGTATCAAGGATTTATCGCCTGCAAGCGGCGAGTCGGAGCGGATTCGGGCTAATCGTGACGCGATGCTGTCACTGCCGCGCGCAGATGAATGGCCATTTTTAAGCCAGGAAATGTTTGCGATTCCGAGTGTGGAATCAGCCTTTTACAATTATCAAACAGAAGTGATGCACTTCGGTGCTTCTTACAAGGCAGTAGAATACGAGTGGGATCAATGGATCGCACAATTTGAATCGCTGCTAAGCAAAATGTATTGGGTTTCGGCCACGGTGCATTTGGAAACGGAATTATCTGGCACGCATACTTTTACCTGGGAAGCTGAAAGTGGATATCACAAACCCGGCTCGGGTGATATGCGGGTACGTTGTGAGTGGAGTCATGAAGGCTCACTCAATCTTTAATTTCCACACGCACAGAATTTAATTTAACGGGCATGAAATTATGCAGATTCCATTAACAACACCGGATTTTCGTTTTCGCCGGTTGCGTAAAACGACAGCATTACGGGAGTTAGTGCGCGAGACCCATCTACGGATGAGCGATTTTATTCTGCCCATTTTTGTGGAGGAGGGTATTGATACTCCGGTTCCCATTAAATCCATGCCTGATGTTTATCGTTATCCGGAAGCACAATTGGCTGAAATAGTTCAGCGTGCCTGGAGCAAAGGTGTGCGTGCCGTGATTTTATTTGGAGTGTCCACTCATAAAGACCAGGAAGGTTCCGATACCTGGTCTGACGAGGGTTTGCTAGCGCGCATGATTCGTACGGCAAAACAAGCGCAACCCGATATGCTGGTAATTAGCGATAACTGTTTTTGTGAATACACAACGCATGGTCATTGTGGTGTGGTACATGACCATGATGTGGATAACGATAAAACCCTGGCTAATTTACAACGGCAGGTTGTTCTTGCCGCACAAGCAGGCGTCGACATGATTGCACCATCAGGCATGATGGACGGCATGATCAGCGCTATTCGTGAAGCGCTGGATACCGCCGGTTTTACCCACATTCCGGTGATGTCTTATTCCACAAAATTTGCCTCTGCATTTTATGGCCCATTCAGGGATGCAGTGGATAGCAGCTTTAAAGGTACGCGCAACACTTATCAAATGGATCCGGCAAATGCCCGCGAAGCCTTGGCGGAATCTTTACAGGATGAAGCAGAAGGGGCGGACATCCTGATGGTAAAACCCGGCATCGCCTATCTGGATGTGCTTGCACACATTCGGGCTAATTCTGCGCGTCCGCTGGCGGTTTATCATGTGAGCGGCGAATACGCGATGATCAAGGCCGGTGCAGCAGCAGGTGTTATTGATGAAAAAGCGATAGTGCTGGAGAGCATGACCGCTTTTAAACGCGCCGGCGCTGATTTGATTATTACTTACTATGCCGAAAAATTGGCCGACTGGTTACCTGCATAACTCTTTTTGCGTTGCTTTGTATTTTGTTGTTATTTATGTGGAAATTGTATGTTGAAGTTTTTTCGTGAAAATAAATTAATTGCTGCGTTGTTCATTGTCAGTTTCCTGGTGATTTTGCTGGGTGTGGTGTTGTTGATGTATTCCAGGCAACAAGTGGCGAAGCAAGCCCGTGAAGAAGCACAAATGCAATCCCTGAATAAAATTGCCAACGAAGCCAAGGCACAGTTGATGCAAACAGTGGCGCATCCGGATGTACCTATTACGGACGTGGTTCCTGAAGGTTCGGTCGAAAAAGTAGCGGCAATGAAAGATAAAAACCCTGAAGCCGGCACGGATGACTGGTGTGAAGTAATGATGGTGAAACCATCCAAGGAATGGACTCCCGACGAACAACAAACCTTTGCCAAAAACTGCATTTAATGCAGTTTTGGTTGTGAATTTTTTGTGATGTTTTTTAGCGATTCCCGCCAGCACTTTTTTAGTCCGCTTACCGGTAAATACCGTGAGTTGGTTGCTGAATGTTTACGTCTTTTGTATCAACGTCTCTATACCGATTTACGTGATTATGGCCATGCCATGAATCGTGAGCAATTGATTGATATTTTTAAAGAAGCAATTGCGCGTGCTCCAATTCTGGATGCAGATACCGGAGAGGTGGATGATAGCGAAGGGCGTTTTAAAACCCAGCGCGACCTCGCCAGCTTTATTATCAACCGTTTGATCGATAATGGTTGGCTGGAAAAGCAGGTTGACGAAACCACGTTGCAAAGCAGTTATGGTTTTAGCCGCATGGGGCGTTTATTCACCCAGCCGTTTGCCGATAACCATTCCAATCAATTCCGCACACGAAACCGCAATACGCGCAATACGCGCAATAGTTTGCAAGCTTTTTACGAGCAGGGTGAAATTAATGACTTGCTCGATGCTTATGAATATTCCGAGCGCATTATCAGTGATTTCACTGATGTGATTGCCGAGCTTGAAGAACGAAAGCGGCAATTGGTACGTGAAGTGGAATCACGCCAGCTTGTTCAACAAGCGAGTGATGAGTTTTTCGATTTTATGGAAACGGTATTTAAACCGGATCTGGAAGTACGTTTGTCTGCTGACAGCGTTGAAAAATACCGTGACCAGATTTCTGAGCTCATCACCAAAATTCGCCGTAAACGCAAATACGGCCAGGGCGACGCGGAAACAGCCGCTAAAGATTGGCGTGCGGTAATGGAAATCCGTTTGCGCCAGGCTTTGCCGCAGCGTGTTATTCCCGGTGTTTCGCTGTTGGAAACCTTGTTGGAAACTATTGACTCACGTTTGAAAAATGCGTGCGAAATTATGCTGCCGGCGTTGCGACGTGCATTGAATACGTTTACGCAACGTGCCGACATCATTATTCGTCAGTTGAGTTATATCAACAGCCGCGGGCAAGATGATTTGATGGACGTGTATCGTTCACTCGCCAATTTATCATTGGAAGAACAGGATCACTTGTTTCTGGAACAAGGTGAAAGTCTGGCGAGTTTGCAAATGGCGTATATAGATCCTGCGCAAATTCAATTGCGTGCACCACGTACGATTCAAATTATTCGCTCGCAAGTGGATGAAGATAAAGCATTGGATGCAGAAGCGCAGAAAAACCTATTTATCCAACAGGCGTTGGATAAAGCCTTTATTTTGCAATCCAGTAGCATTCGTGATTATGTGCATCAGGCACTGGCAGAAAAAGGTAGCGTTAGCAGTCGCGAATTGAAAGCCGTCAATATGCAAGAACTGCTTGGGCTTTCCCATGCGGTTGAGGTGGGGGCGGCAGCGAATCTGACATCGCGCTACAAATTTGTCATTCATCAGGAAGATGATTGGTTGCATGAATCTCCGCGTGTGCGCAATGACAATTATTTTAAACAGCGCGATGAGTTTGTCATCAGCCTGATTGATGAAGGTGAAGCTTCATGAGTGACTTATTAACGGCTGCACTGCAAGAGCAGTTAGACAAACACAATTTATCGCTGGATAACTGGCGGGAACTGATTCAGCGTTTGCTGGATTACGGTGTGCTTTGCCGCGATGACAGTCAGGTAGAAGCAGAACTCTATGATCGTTTTGTGCGCATCGAAGCCCTTGTAAATGATTTTCTCAGTTTGATTGGTTTACGTTTCCAGCACGACAGTAATTTCCGCTTTGTTCGCGTGTTACCGCCGGGCGCACGTTTGCCTGGTATGGATGATGAAAGTGATGAATCATTTAATGCGGGTCTACGCAATCGTTTGAATCAGCACGAGGTTGCTTTGATTCTGGTGTTGCGTGCGGAATACGACAAAGCACTGCGTGAAGGTGGTATTGATGAGCAGGGTTGTGCAACCCTGTCATTGGAAGCAATTGCTATGGCGATGAAAAGTTTGTTGCGTCGCAGCTTGCCGGAAAATATTGGTGAGCGCCGTGCAGCTTTTAAACGTTTGCGTCAGTTGCGATTAGTGCATTTTATGGCAGAAGCGGATATTGATTCGGGGGAGAGCTGGATCAAAATTCGTCCATTGATTATTAATCTGGTAAACAACGAATGGTTGGCGCAGATTCGCAATCATCTGGCGGAAAATTTACTGTTGGTTGATGAAGAACAGGATCTGGATATGGAAGACAATGAGTCTAAAGACACACGCAAAAGGGCTAGCCCACATTTAAATCGTTCGCTGTTTGCGACCGATGCAGATCACTAATTCAAAATTTGCTGAAGCATTACTATGTATTTAAAACGTTTTATTTACGTCAACTGGGGCAATGTGCCCAACGCTGAATTTGAATTCGGACCAATTAATTTATTTTCTGGCGGTAATGGTTCGGGCAAAACGACGGCGGCCGATGCAATTCAAACGATTATGACCGCCGCGCACGATAACCTGTTTCACTTTAACCCTGGGCAAGATGAGTCCAGCCAGCGCGGTCGCGGTGGAAAACTGGTACGTACCCTGGGCTCTTATGTGTTGGGTTGCGATGATGGCGCTTATTCGCGCCCGCAAGGTTGCGATGGTTATCTGGCTGCTGTGTTTTATCCCACACAGGGTGAGCACGGTGAACCTTTTACTGCGCTAATTGGTATGCGTGCTTTTTTGGAAACCACCGGGCAGGGGGCCAGTTTGCAAAAAGTGGCGCGCCTGGATGACAGCCAGTTTTTGATTTTGCCCCATGTAGAGTTAACACTGGCTGATTTATTAAAAGAAGAGAAAACCCATAAATACATCGTTCCGTTAGACAAGCTTTACGCCAGCTTGCGTCGCCAATATGGGCAAGAGCAAGTAGAAAAATACGATAAGAAAAAATCTTACCTCTGTCGTTTGTACGGCATTTTGCGTGGCAAAGTGGATGCGGTATCCGAGCGCGAAGCCATGAATGCAGCGCGCGCTTTTTCACGGTTTATGGCTTACAAACCCATTAAAGGCATCGATGAGTTTGTTGCTAATGAAATCCTCGAATATCGCGATTTGGGCGAGGCCATTCGCAGCGTGTCCACCATGCTCAAGCGTATCCATACCATGGAAGCCGATGCGCGCCAGTTGCGTCAGGGGATTGAGCGCATGGCCCAGGGGCGCGAGCAAGCAGATAAATTTATTGCCAACTGGCTGGAGCAACAAGTATTACTTTATTCGGTTGCTCGTCGTCGTTACGCCGATTCGCAACAGCATTACCTGGAAGCAAAGCATAAACAGCAATTGTTACGCGAAACCTCGGCCAGCAACCAACAGGCACTAGCGGCTTGCGAATCCCAACGTGAAGAAATTAACCAATTGATCCTGGCGGCAACCGCGCGTCGTTTAGGCGTACCGGCATTGCGTGATAAGGATCAGCTGGAGCACGAGAAGCAAGCCCAGGAAAAATTAATGCAAGCGCAGGTTCCGGAGTTGCGCAAACAGCACCAGCAACTGCAAACCAATGTGGAAGCCGCGCAGCAATTGCAACAAGCGCTGAAACAAACTTCCATTAGCGTGGATTTGCCTGCATTTAAAGAATCCAGTCTCGGTAATTTAATCAAAGCTATTTGTACAGATTCACCCGTACAAGATATTCACCAGTTGCTGAATCGTGATTGGATTCAAGCCCATCCATTGGATGAACAACTCACTGCCGGTTTGGATGTGCAAAAACATCACAACGCATTTTATGCAGGTTTGTTTGAGGCTGCGGCAGGGCGAGTACACCTGCGCGATCAATTGGCGCAAGAGCGTGATAAACGCAAAGCCCAGTCTGAGCGGTTACAAAAAAATATTGATAACAAACGCCGCGAAATCCAGACATTGGAAACCAGACAGGTCAGCTACCCGGCATTTGTGCGCGCCGCGCTGGATGCTATCAACAACCAATGTCCAAAAGCTGATGCGCGTGTATTGTGTGATTATGTGGAAGTGCAGGATCGTGAATGGCAAGCGGCGATTGAAGGTTATATAGGTGCTGCCCGTTTTGGCATTATTGTTGAGCCAGAATATGAAGCGGATGCTATTTCCATTGTGCGCAACATGAGTGGGCAAGGTAATCGTGCACGCGTAATCCAGGGGGATAAAGCAAGCAAGGATTTGGAAAAGTTGAATGATGTTGCCAATAATTCCATCATCCAGATTATGAGTTTCGCCCATGCTACTGCCGAGGCTTATATCAAGGCGAGTTACGGCAACGTGCAACGTGTGGAAAATGCCAAAGAATTAAAAAATACCCGTCGCGGTATTACTAAAGATGCAATGGGTTCCGGCAATTATGCAATGTTCCGCTGCGATATGCCGGACTCGGAATTGGTATTTGGCCAGGGGGCACGCGAGCGTGCATTGGACGCAAAACGCAACGAATTTCATGATCTGGTTTCTGAATGGCAAGCATCTGGTCAGCAAGCTGAAGAAGTGCAGGAATTACTGCTCGCCGTTGATAAATTAAAACCGCTGGCTTATGCAGAATCCCTACAGGCAATGCTCAATGCACAATCGCGTATTCAAGCTATTGAAGCCAAATTACAGCAATTGGATTTAAGTGATACCAAAGCACTGGAAGCAGAGCTGGCGGAACTTAACCAGCGTTTGCAGGCGCAAAATGCACAGTATGCAAAATTAAATAATACCCAGGTGGATTGCAGGGCAGAATTAAAACTGGCCGATAACCAATGCCATAAACTGGATGCTGAGCAAGATAAAAACCTGGCCATTGCCGATAACTGCGAAAACAATGTCCAGGCAATCACCTCGCTCTGGCCAGAGTTTGATGCCGATGCTCGCTTGCAGGGTGCGGATGAATCGCTCACCCAATTCAGTGCCCAGTATTTTGATACGCAATTGGCGGGTGTTAGCGCGGAATTAAAAACAATTTTGCACCGCTTGCAACAAGCGGCCATGTTGCATAACCAATTTTGTTCGAGCAGTGATTCCATTTTGTTTGATGTGGATTACAACGATGACCTGGGTAGCCAGAACTTCCGGGCCATCTGCGAAATTCGTCGCCAGTTCGACGCGCTTTATAATCGCGATAAAAACCATATCCTGGCGCAACGCCATAAGGAAATTGAATCTTTACGCGAAAGTTTTAACAATGCTTTCGTTAGCAACCTTTGTCATTCCATTTATCAGGCAATTAATGACGGTAAGAAAATTCTAGAGGACTTAAACAAGGAATTGGAGCATCACCGTTTTGGCGCGGATCGCGAGCGCTTCCGTTTCGATTGGGATTGGGTACCAGAATATAAAGAATATTGGCAATTCTTCAAAGCGGTAATGGATAGCCCGTTACATGGCGATGAAAATGAAACGCTGTTTACAATGAAACTGGATGATAAACACCAGAAAGTGCGCGAGCGCTTGATGAGTATGTTGCTGGATGAAGATGAGCAAAAAGCGCTGCGTGAATTAACCCGTATTGCTGATTACCGAAATTATCGTCGCTACGAAATTTACAAGGAGCCAGAAGGCAAAGCGCCTATCGCGCTCAGTCAATACGGTACTGGTTCTGGTGGTCAGTTGGAAACACCGGCCTATATTATTCGCAGCGCCGCAATTACATCAGCATTTCGTTTTAATGAAGGCAATAGCCATTTGCGCATGGTATTGGTGGATGAGGCTTTCTCTAAAATGGACGAACATCGCTCGCGTGAAGTGATCAACTATTTAACCGAAAGCCTGGGTTTGCAATTGTTATTTATTATGCCAAGTAGCAAATCAGGCCCATTCATGGATTTGATTTCCAACCAGTTTGTATTCAGTAAATGCCCAACAGCTGAACCGATGGGCGAATTAAAAACCCGTGTGATGTTGGATAGGCAAGTGTGCGATCAGGAAAAAATTATCAAGTTGATGGCAAATCACCGTAAAGCCATTCGCCAGCAAGCTGCATTGGATTTTATGGCAGAAGTGGAAACTAATTAAATTGACTCCAATGTGTTTGTTCGGGGCTTGATCTCAAGCCCTGGTTGCTTTGATAACCGATGTGATTTTTTTACTCTGCAGAATCAATTTTTATATTAGGGAAAAAGCGCGCAATCTTTTTAATTAATTTATCCTGCTCAATGGGTTTTACGACGTAATCATCCACCCCATCTTCAATCGCAGAGCGAATTTGTTTTGCCTCACTGACCGCAGTGACCAGCATAAAGACTGTAGCCATATAACGTTCGGCTGCACGCATAGCACTATGCACTTCAATACCCGATTTACTGGGCATATTCCAATCACACAGTACCAGGTCATAAATCGGGTTTGCGTCGTACATCATACTAATACCGCGCATCCCGTCGTTGGCAAAATCGATGAGATGAACTCCGGCAGCATGAAGAAATGCAGCAACTAGCTCGCAAATAAGTTGGTCGTCATCGACGATTAATACGCGAATTTGTGAGGGTATTAATTCCTGCCTGCGGGCAAATGCCGCCTGGCGAATGGGTGATATAGCCTTTTCAGAAATGTAATGGTTCACTGCTGTTTTTTCATTGCCTGGTGGCGGGCGCAACTGGGCGGAAATTTTTTGCAATATCGATTCAATCGTTTGCAGGCTCTGCTCCAGTGTAACTTTAGCTTGACCTTCGCTATTACCGATATTTTTGATGATCCATTCGCGCTTTTGCGCTAGCGTTTGCCCAATTACCTGCATTTCCTGTTTTGTAAACATACGCAGCCTTAACTTGTACAGAGACGAAACTTCTTACAATATAGACCAGTCTTTTTCCTTGGCTAATAACCTTTTATTAGGGATAGCCGTAATTTTTAATCACACGGGAACTTTAGCGTGGCAGATTTTGAGCAATTTGTTAGCCGTCTTGAACAACTTATAACGCGCGTGGAAGCCGTATTACCGCCCGTATCCCCAACACCTGATTGGTCGGCGCATGCGTTTCGCTGGCGTATTCGTACGAATGGCACCGGCTATCTGCAATCAGTCAAATATCCTCATTATGTGGATTTAAATGCACTCAAAAATGTGGAACCCCAGAAAGAAGCAATCCTTCGCAACACACGTCAATTTGTGGCAGGAAAAAGTGCCAATAACGTTTTGCTAACAGGGGCTCGCGGTACGGGTAAATCCACACTGGTGAAAGCAGTTTGGACGGCTTTCGCTAACGATGGTTTAAAGATTATCGAGGTTGATAAAACTGACTTGTTACATCTGGGAGATATCGTGGATTTAATTGGCGGGCGTCCTGAAAAATTCATTATTTTTTGCGACGATTTATCCTTTGAAGAGGGCGAGATCAGTTATAAAGCGTTGAAATCGGTATTGGATGGATCTATTTCTGCTCCTTCTGCGAATATGTTGTTTTATGCCACAAGCAATCGTCGTCACTTATTACCGCAGAAAATGCGCGACAACCTGGATGTGGTGAGTTACGAGGATGGTGAAGTTCGCCCGAACGACAGCATTGAAGAAAAGGTGTCCTTATCCGAACGCTTCGGCCTTTGGTTAAGTTTTTACCCGTTCAGCCAGGACGATTATTTGGCAGCCGCGCAGTATTGGGTAGCAGAACTTGGCGGTGTTTGGAGTGATACAGCACGGGAGGCAGCACTTCTGTGGCATAGAACGCGTGGTGCACGTAGTGGGCGGGTGGCATGGCAGTTTGCCAAAGATTATGTAGGTCGCCACCACGCCTGATATTTTTTGTAACGCTGCACGTGGAGCAGAATCTTGATTAACTCGCGGGGTTATCTGGCTCGCCAGCTATGTTATTAACGGGCTTGGTTTTCAAGGCGTAACACCCCGTATGGCACCTTACGAATAGGACACATCAGGAGTTTTATGATGCATTCAGGACAATCACACTTGCGTAGATCCGTTGACGACTCCACCCGGATTGTCACGGAATCACTACTGACTCGATCAACACTAGTTACACGAACTCCTGATTTGCGTAATGGTGATGAAACCAGCATGCGCCGTATCTTGCGTAATTATTTTCTCGATACGTTTTCCACTTATGAGTCGTTATTTGAGTGTCTGGCTAACGACCAGGCGTTTTACACCAAGTCCATTTCGTTACGTCATCCGTTAATTTTTTATTACGGTCATACGGCAACTTTTTTTGTTAATAAATTATTGCTGACTCGTATGATCTCCCAACGTTTGAACCAACGTTTCGAATCCATGTTCGCAGTGGGTGTGGACGAAATGAGTTGGGATGACCTTAATGATGGCAACTATCAATGGCCTACGCCGGCAGAAGTGCAATCATATCGCGATCAGGTACGTGCATTGGTGCTGGATTTGATTGACAAGGCTCCGCTGCAAATGCCAGTGGATTGGAATAATCCCTGGTGGGCAATCATTATGGGAATTGAACATGAGCGCATCCATCTGGAAACCTCATCGGTATTGATTCGCCAACACAAATTAGAATTTGTGAAAAGCTCGCCGGAGTGGAAAGCAAATCGCATTACGGGCACTGCCCCGGAAAATACATTCGTAAACGTAAATGCAGGGCAGGTGCGTCTGGCAAAAGAAAAATCTGATCCTTTTTATGGTTGGGATAACGAATACGGTGTGCATGAATCGGAGGTTCATGCATTTGAAGCAGCAAAATTTTTAGTGAGCAATCAGGAGTTTTTACAGTTTGTCGAGGCTGGTGGTTATCGGAATGTGCACAATTGGGAGGAAGAAGGAAAAGGCTGGTTGGGTTTTACTCGTGCACAACATCCCACTTTTTGGGTGAAGAAAACCAATGGTTGGTATTTACGATTAATGACGGAAGAAGTTCCCATGCCTTGGGATTGGCCTGTGGAAGTAAACTACCACGAAGCCAAAGCATTTTGTAATTGGAAAAAATCTGAAACCGGCATGGCTATACGTTTGCCTACAGAAGATGAATGGTACCGCTTATATGATGCTGCCGGTTTAAATAATGTAACTGAAGACGTTACCAACGCTAATATTCATTTGGATCACGGTGCGTCATCATGTCCGGTAAATTATTTTGCCCAAGGTGATTTTTTCGATGTGGTGGGGAATGTCTGGCAATGGACAGAAACCCCCATATACCCCTTTGATGGTTTTGAAGTGCACCCAATCTACGACGACTTCACTACGCCTACATTCGATGAGCGCCATAATTTAATGAAAGGTGGCTCCTGGATTTCTTGTGGTAACGAAAGTGTGCGATCCTCACGTTATGCTTTCCGTCGTCATTTTTTCCAACACGCGGGATTCCGCTATGTTATTTCCGGAGAAATAAAACCTGTGCCAAGTTCCCATTATGAAACTGATAAACTCATGTCTGAATACGCTGAATTTCATTATGGCGATGAATATTTTGGCGTGACCAATTTTTCCAAAGCATTGGTGGATCTAGCGATGTCTACTCTGGTAGACAAACCAAAACGTAGAGCTTTGGATTTGGGTTGTGCCTCTGGTCGTGCAACTTTTGAGTTGGCGAAATACTTTGATCAGGTCACCGGTGTGGATTTTTCCGCACGCTTTATCACCCAGGGAGTGCAACTTGCTCAAGGTGATACCTTACGTTACGCCATTGCCGATGAAGGTGAGCTTGTTACTTATAAATCACGCTCACTAGCTGATTTGGGTTTGGCTGAAACCAGAGGCAAGGTGGAATTCTCTCAAGGTGATGCCTGCAACCTCAAATCCGTTTTCACCCGCTACGACTTTATCCTCGCCGCCAACTTAATAGATCGCCTCTACAACCCCGCGAAATTTCTTAATGCTATCCACGAGCGTTTAAATGTCGGCGGTATACTGATGCTTGCATCTCCCTACACTTGGCTTGCAGAACACACCCCACGTGAAGATTGGGTTGGTGGTTTCAAAAAAGACGGCGAGAGTTTTACTACGCTGGATGGTTTGCATGCTTATCTGGATAAATATTTCCGTCTCATCAAGGGCCCGGTTGAAGTGCCATTTATTATTCGCGAAACCAAAAGAAAGTTTCAGCACACGCTTTCGGAAGTTACGGTTTGGGAACGGGTTAGGTAACTGCTACTCTTGCGGCGAGCAATTTTCAGAGTGTGGATTTTACCAAGTGAGTGAAAAAATACGGAGACCTTTCTATGGCTATTACACGCATTAATCACTTTGAAGCGAAAGCGGGTAGTGAGCAAGCATTATTCACATTTTTACAGGAGGTGATTTCTGTTGTTAAGGCGTGTGATGGTTGCATTGACTGTGTTCTTTTACAAGGTGTTGATAGTACTGCAAGCTTGGTGATTATTGAACAATGGGATTCGATTGATTCACATCAAAAAGCAGCCAGCGCAATTCCGAAGGAAAAATTGCAAGCGGCATTCTCGTTGTTTGCCAAGCCAGCATCAGGAAGTTACTTTCAGGAAGCGAATTAAAATACAAAATGGAAATTATTGATGAATATATCAGGCAACAACAATGGCGTAATTGGTCTGGATACTTGCAACATATACCGTTGATGGAGCATCAACAGGTTTTGGATCTTGGGTGTTCAGTGGGCGAAGTCTCTCGCTTGCTTGCCGGGCGATGCGCACAAGTTACCGGCATTGATATTAATCCGCAATTTATTAATTACTGTATTGAAAATGCTCGTATAAACCAGACATTTATTTGTAGCGATTTATTAAAAGTTGATTATTCGTCCCTTGGCCCAATTGATGGTATTTGGGCTAGTTATGCCTTGTCCTATCTTTCTGATCCTGCATTGTTTTTGCGTGAGTTGTATCAACACATGTCCAACGAAAGCTGGATTGCATTGGTAGATGTTAGTTGTTTTATTTCCGGGAATTTACCATCCTCAAGTTCTTTTTATTCGACCGTCCATGATTTTGAAATCCATTCAGTGACATCCGGGGTTTATGACTTTGATTTTGGTTCCAGGATGGAGAAATTGGTTGAGGCTGCGGGTTTTACGATTATTCATCAGGACAATAATGTTTATGATCAGGAGTTAAATTTTAATGGGCCTGTTGATCCTGAGGTGTTGGAAAACTGGCAGGCAAGGTTGGCAAGAATGCAAGGGTTAAAAAAACGTTTGACATCAGCTTATGATGCTATGTGTTGTGAGTTGCTGGAGAACTTGCAGCGACAATCCCATAGCATGAATGAAAATGTAAAATTTTTAGTGGCTATTAAAAGGACATGAGTAAAAAGTACATAAGTTATTTGCTCGCTTTATATTTTCGTTCCTCTTCAATAATCGATTTCAATAGGTATGGCTTGTCGTGCTGGAAAAAGCTTTGGTCAATATTAGTATTGGGAATGTAAAAAACGTTGAGTTTTTTGTTATCCAGGAATTTCAAATCGTCTTTGAAGTGGCCTTTGAACAGTTTTTCGAGTTGACCATTTGCAAAAGCTCTTTTTAAACCGAATTCAATCCGTTGTGCTAATTCCGGCTGGTTTTTCGCAACAAAATAGTACATCGGCAAATAGGTATAAACTGCGAAATTATTAACGATAATGAGTGTGGGCATTGTTTCCTTGTAGGCTTTTAATTCCGATCTCACCTCGAAAATTCCACGCATTAGCAATTGAAAACGGTTTGCCTCTAACATGGGAATTAATGTGGGATAGGGGCCTCCATAAACGACTTTGAATCCATTGTCTTCCAAAATTTTTCCTGTTGACCAGCCGGGGCCTTGCCCGATACTTAATGATTTTAGATCATTGAGGCTCTTAATATTTTTAAAGATTGGCTGATTGATTTCATTGCCCAGGAATAAACGATAACTGGACAGCCCGCGCATGAGTGGGAATCGTACTGGTATTGCTTTTTCTAACCACTCCGGTGTGGGCATTGATATAGCCACGGAGATACTGGTGCCTTTTTCCAACTCTACTAATTGGCGTCGAATCACAGTTTGTTGTGATTGCCGTTCAATAATATAGGGCCCGTATTTATCAGTAGACAACTCTAATGCCAAAGCTAGCAATTCATCGGCATATACCCGGTGAGGTGCGGTTACTTCCATGTAGGGAATGATGACCCTGGTTACCGGAGTTGTAACATTGGCCGCCCGGCTGGGAGCAGATAGCGCGATTATCAACGCGGCGAAAAATAGTTTCATAATTGGTTCGGCGAGGCTTCTTAATGGTTTATTATCGCCCAAATTTATTTTCAGGATAGATGATATTCGTATCATTCGCTCACCTGAGTACTTACGTGGTGGTATGCGTGGTGGTAGATATTTAACAATAAACATTGAAGGAAATCGAATCAATACTATGAGTTACGAAACCCTGGATGCAATTGCTGATTCATACATACCTATATTACTTTTCCTCTTTATTGCATCTTTCCTATCAAAACTTTACAAGCTATGGCCATGCTGGAAACCACTCACTATTCACATTGCATTTTTAATCGGTCTGGCCGTCATTGCATATGGCTTGATGTTTTTGGATTCTGCCCTTGGTATTTGGCCTCATTTTGGGCTTGATTACAGCACCCATACTGCGGTTAGTTTGGTATTGGTTTTTTTATTATGTGCGTTGATGCCTGCTAGCAGAATCAGGTTAATCATTTCGTTTGTTGCTTATGTGCTGCTGATGCTATATCAGAAGTATCATTCGGCAGCAGATATTTTCACCACTGCTCTTATAGTAAGTGCTTGTTCATTGGGCCTTTTTATTTTTTTAAAATCCAGGCTTCCTACATCTGGCTAATTCTGCGGGCTAGGCATTTTTTATTGTTAAATTAAAGGAGATATAAGTGAAACATCTAGCAGTTATTGAAACCAATATTACGGATGCATCCTGGTGTGATGATTACGTTAAAAACGTGACGCCCATGTTGGTTGAATATGGTGGGAGATATTTAACCCGCAGCCCAAATATCACATTGTTGGAGGGAAGTGAAAAGCCCCAGTTTTCAATTGTCGCTGAATTTCCTTCTAAAGAGGCGGCGTTAAATTTTTATGATTCGGCCGCATACGCTCCGTACAAAACTGTACGGCTTCGTGGATCTACAAGCAAATTCATGCTGGTTGCGGTTGAAAATGCAACCGAATAAGGAAAGCGTGAAAATGATGGACATTACTATTCGTGAAGCCACCCTGGTAGATTTACCTAAAGTGGCGGAGCTGTTTGATTTATATCGGCAATTTTACGAACAGAAGCCTGATATTGAACATGCGTATCAATTCATTACTGATCGATTTAATAATCACGAATCGGTTATTTTGCTGGCTGATGACAAAGAGGCTGGACTCGTAGGTTTCTGCCAGTTATATCCAACCTTTTGTTCGGTTGAGGCCGCTGCTATTTATTCATTGTATGATCTTTATGTGTTGCCGGTAGCCAGGACACATGGTGTGGGTAAAGCGCTTTTACTCGCTGCCGAAGCGAAAGCAATTGCTGAAGGTAAAGTTCGTATGGACTTAACGACAGCCAAAACCAATTTGCCCGCGCAGTCACTTTATGAGTCATTGGGCTGGCTAAGGGACGACATTTTTTACGCTTATAATAAATATCCAAAAAATACTCATCAGGATGAAAAATAATAGGAGTTGTTATGAAAAATATAGTTATCTTTATTTTTATTGCTGCTACTTATCTGGCAGGAGATAAAAATAAGCAGGGCTGGTACGTATTATTAACAAATTAGAAGCAGGGCTTTCAATGGAAATTCGTTTAGCTGAAAAATCAAATCTTGAATTATTTTTTCAGTATTTGGATATTCATTTACATGATAACGGTTCAAATGAAACGCCTGTCTTTCAACCTTTATCGCGTAAGGACTCAATAGTGAGTGATGAAGTGAAAAATAAATTCTTGACGGGCGTTAATAAAACCGTTGGTGAAGACGGATGGCGAACTTTAATGTTAGCGTTTATTGATCAGACGATTATTGGGCACATTGACATTCGTTCTCATCCTAATAAATCGTCCTCCCATCGTGCTCTTTTGGGAATGGGTGTAGATGCTATGCACCGCGGTAAGGGTGTTGGTGAACAGTTGCTTAAATTCTTGCTTGAATGGATGCGAGTAAATACTGTCTTCGAATATCTGGATTTGCAAGTGATGTCTGGCAATGTTGCCGCTATCAGCCTCTATAAAAAAATGGGTTTTACAACCTGTGGTGAAATTCGCGATCTGTACAGAATCGATGGTAAATCTGTGTCTGAAACTCTGATGTTATTGCGTTTACGTTGACCTGTAAATGCTTGCAAATCTTTCTAGACTACACATAACGTTTTTCTGGAAAGTATTCACAATAGGAATTTTAATGATGTATTGTCCCAAGCTTCATGAAGAAAACCGTATTGAAGTGCTGCACCAATTGATTCGGGATTACCCGCTAGGCACATTGGTTGTAATGGGGGAAGGTGAGTTGATAGCAAATGCAGTTCCCTTTTATCTGGATGTAAACCGTGGCGAATGCGGTACCTTGTTCGCACATATTTCCCGTGCAAATCCATTATGGCAATTACCTGAAACAGATGTTTCTGCTTTAATTATTTTCCAAGGGCCACAAGCTTATATATCCCCTTCATGGTATCCCAGTAAAACAGAGCATGGAAAAGCAGTGCCAACCTGGAATTATGTTGTGGTACAAGCACGCGGAAAAGTGAAATTTGTTCATGACCGCGATTGGCTATTGGCACATGTGAGTGAACTGAGTAAAACACATGAAATAAACAGGAATGAGCCATGGCATGTCGATGATGCGCCAAAAGATTTTATCGAACGATTATTAAATGGTATTGTCGGTATGGAAATTCCGCTTGAAAAGATTGTTGGCAAATGGAAGGTGAGTAAAGACAGGCCAATGCTTGATAAACAAGGTGTCATTAAGGGGTTATCAGAAGCGGGTAGCCAGTATGAACTCATGATGGCAAATCTGATCACACAACATATTGTTCACGAATAAGCCCGATCCTTTTGCAAAGGTATTAATGTGATGTTTGCCACTACTACAATTTCTGTTGTTGTTCCCGCGCACAATGAAGAAAAATTTATTAGTGGATGCCTTTTTGCAATTAATATTGCTGAAAAAAACCTTACGCAAAAAAGTGGGAGCTTCCGTGTTGAAACAGTGGTTGTCCTGAATCGTTGCACAGATGCAACGGAACAGATAGCAAAGGAACACGGTGCTGTTACCGTGGTTGATGAAAGTCGCTGCATTGCTGCTGTAAGGAATAGAGGTATCGCAGAAGCGACAGGAGATATTTTAGTAACTTGCGATGCAGATAGCCGTTTGCATCCACAAGCATTATGCATGGTAGTTGATGCACTGCGTGACTCTAAAATTATTGGCGGCGGAATGCCAATTCGCTATGACCGGCGTTCCGCTGGCATTGTTGTGACCGAATGGTTTCTTGATTTATGTGTAATCTTGACCGGGTTATCAGCGGGTGCTTTTTGGGAACGACAAAAGCTTTTCGTGCAGTATCCGGGTTTGATGAAAATCTATTGATCATAGAGGATGTGGATTTTGCCAAGCGTTTAAAAGCCTACGGCAAATCACAAAATAAACGCTATGTTTGCCTTAAGCAAGCTCCGTTATCAACATCATCCAGGAAGTTTGACCACTTTGGCGATTGGTCATTTTTCAAGATGGCTACCTTTGATGCACCAAGGATCTGGCGCAGTTTGAAAAGAATTGATACGGATTTCGTTGATGAGTACTTTCATGACTTTAACGATAAAAATAAAAAATGATCTCTGTCTTTTTATAGCTATTATGTTGGCGAATTATCGGATGAATCGAAGGACCTGTTAATGACATCATTAAAAATCTCTGCATGGCTTACACTTTGCGCCTCTCTATTACACGTGGGAATTATTGCTGGCGGCGCTGAGTGGTACAGATTTTTTGGTGCAGGTGAAGCAATGGCTATTATGAGTAAACAAGGTTCATGGTACCCGGCATTGGTTACTTTTATGATCGCAATGATCCTTTTTGTCTGGTCATTGTATGCATTTTCCGCAGCGGGACTGATAAAAAATTACCTCTTTTGAAACCTGCGCTAGCATTTATCGGATTTGTATTTCTGATGCGCGGCTTGCTTGCAATTCCTGCGATCTACTTGCTTGATTCTCCCTATATGGCTGAATTGAAGGCGCAAATTACATTGATGACCGTGACATCAGTTATTTGTTTGGTGTTAGCAAGAGGGTATATCAAGGGGTTTTTATTACATAGATAGAGTGACATGATTTTTCTTCGGACAGTAAAATTTTTATAAAATAATTTAAAAATAACCTCATTATTGTTTTGCGTTTCCGTTTTTATTAGTTGATCAAAACTTCCATTTCAAAATTCCTTTTTCAAAAGGCTTGGTCAATTTATATAGCAATAGATATGTATAAAAGTCGCTTAAATCTTTTTCTTGGGAATTTATAGATTTATTTTTCGTGAAAAAACTTCATTAGCCATATTCTTGTAATAACTGCTATTTCCTATTTTAGGAGCAAATGTTGATTTTAGCGAAAATAAATGTGACGCACTTCTCGTTAGTTGATTGTTCAATATTCTGATTAAGTATTTTGTCCTTTCAGTTTGCCTGCTATACCTAGGTCTACATGCCGCTGTGTGACAGTGCGATAGAGAAGGTAAATATAATTGACAAGGTTTTTGGGGTGCCTCGATTTAATTAAACCGGAGGTGGATTTGATTCGCACAATTCTGCGAACGAGTTCAAGGCTGGATAATCGCTGGGTTCTTGCCGAGCAAGGAGAGTGCGATGCGATTCTGGTTTACGACGGTGAAAAAAGTTTCTCCCCCTTTGTTTTAAAAACAACCACAGAACTTATATTGATTCGACGTCGTGGTGATCACCATGACGGGCACGTATTCCTCAAACCATTTCGTGCGGAAGAATTAATCGATACGTTACTAAATATTGAAGCTGCCTTACATCCTCGGCCAGTGCATGTTCAAACCGCTGGAAGTTCAACATCCGTTAATTTTTACCGCCTGAAAAAATGGCCGCCTGCCGATATTTTGCATAAGCATAAAGCCTATATGTTATTGGCCGGCTATCTCAGCCGGGGTGCAAAAAATTTGCAGGATTTAGTAACGTTTTCAGGTCAGGCTGAAGATCTTTGCAGGGAATTTTTGCAAGCATTGGACGAGCGTAATTTGTTACATGTAGATAGCGGACGAGTTACACGAGCAGCCAGTTCCACGATACCTGCTTCAAAGATACAGGACGAGAAAAAAAGTTTTTTATCATTACTTAGAAGTAAGTTAGGACTAAGTAAAAAATAATAAATGTGGTGAATATGAAAGAGTTTAAATTGGTTTTTACAGGGACTACCGGTGCAGGTAAGACAACCGCAATCAATGCGATTAGTGAAATACCTGCAGTTAAAACCGATGTGGTAAATACCGACGTAACCCTGAATAAGGAATTTACCACAGTGGGTTTGGATTTTGGCCAGTTAAATCTGGCAAACGGTGACCGGGTGCGTTTATTCGGTACACCGGGTCAAATACGTTTTGATTTTATGTGGCGAATACTGACCAGGGATGCCTTTGGATTAATTATCCTGATTGATAATTCTCGCCCTGATCCATTATCTGACCTTAAGCTTTATTTGGATGGTGTTGTAAAAGAGCTTTCAGAAACACCTTGTGTTATTGGTGTGGGGCGTACGGAATTGCATCCGGTTCCATCGATTGATGATTTTGCAACTGCGCTTGAAAAAATAGGCTATGTAATTCCAGTGGTGCCGGTGGATGTTCGACAACCAACCGATGTGATTTTATTAATTGAATTATTAATGGCTCAAGCTGAAGCCGATTTATAGTGGAGCCTTTGCTGTTATGAATATAGATAAGGGCATTCTTGCGATTGCCCAACACGAATGTAGCAAGCTTTTGGAGCAGCAGGGTGTGCTTGGCGTTGTTGTGTCATCGGTAGATGGTTTTGATGTCGCACATGCAGTCACCAAAGATTTGGACCCATCAAAAATTGCTGCTATGGCGAGTTCGATTGCAGCAATTGGTATTGTAGTATCGCAAGAGGCCGGGTTGGGAGCGAGCAAAAGTATCACAGTAAATACTGAGGATGGATTTGTTTACATTACCAATGTCGAACTGGCCGGAAATATATGCAGTTTAAATGTGATTGCAAATGGTGCGGCAATACTTGCCCAGATTATTTATCACTGCGGTGAAATTAAAAAGAGGTTGAAAACCAGTTGATCTACCAAGCCCTGGAAGAAGAATTGAATTTGCTTGCCAGAACTCCGGGGGTAATGGCCTGCGTGTTGGTGAGTTCAGACACCGGTATGGTTTTTTTAAGCAGCTCCGTTAGTGCCGACGTTGAAATAATCGCGGAAGCGGCCCGAGATTATTGGGTTTTGCACCAAAAAAATGGCAAGGTTTTTGAGGCATTGGGCTCCGTTAAAAATGTTTTTGTGCAGCACGAGCGAGCACATCTGTCGATCCAAATGTTTGGAAAAAGTAACATGCTGTTAATAACCATATCGAAGCTGCGCAGCGTGGATTGGAGCAGTTGGCCTGCAAGTACAAAAAAAATGAGTGAGTTGTTGTGTGAGTTGGATGCGTCAAACAAAGCGTAAGTTTTCATCACAGTTAAACAGGTAGAAAATATGTCAACAATTAAACAGTCAATCGATGAACTTTTGGTATTGGATGGAGCATTGTGTTGCGCGGTTGTGGATTCCACGAGTGGCATGATGCTTGGATCTAGCGGATCGGGGGTGGATTTGGAGGTGGCAGCGGCGGGTAATACCGAGGTGGTTCGTGCAAAATTGAAAACCATGCGTTCACTGGGATTGAATGATGTTATTGAAGATATTTTGATTACCCTGGGCAAGCAGTATCATTTAATTCGTCCAATGTCGCGTAAAGAGGGTGTGTTTATTTATTACGTATTGGATAAAAACAAATCAAACCTTGCTATGGCTCGCCGGAAGTTAGCTGATATTGAAAAAGATTTGACGTTTTAACTTTTTGTTTGACTGTTGAACGTATTTTAAAACTAAGGAGGATGGTTGATTGCCATCAACACATCCTCTTTGTCAACGACATTACTTCAACATGAGCAGTGGCAGAATGTTATCGCTGCTATAGATCTACACGGGCACTGTTTTTTGCGGTTTGTTGCCATCCAGCAATTGTTGGACTTCATTGCGTGAGCCGGCCTGTTCCAATGCTGAATTTTTAACGTCGGTGTCGTAACTCATCATATTCCATCCATTGTGCGCCTGGTCAGGAAATTCCCCTGTCCACACTTGTGGGTTGGATAAAACTGCACGGGTGGTTACATAGGTATAGTTGGTGAGTGCATGCCAGGAAAGAATGATATCCGATAGTTGAATATGGTCTTTCTCCACACTAAACGAAACAAAAAATGTTTGGCCGATATCGCAAAAATCAAATGGCCAGTGTTCTGCGGGTGATTTGGGCACCAGGTCGTAAGTATTGCGAACACGAATGGTACGTTCGAATAATTTATAAGTTTGATTGTAAGCGGTTTGCCACTTGCTAGTTCCAACACGTGGGCTGGCAAATGTCAGTGAGTACACGTCAATATCGGGTGAGCAGGCTGCGATATCCAATGCAAATAAGCTTGCAAGGGCACCACCAAGACTGTGGCCAGTGATTATTATTTTAGTGGGAGGGTTTGTGAGTTTTTTTAGTGCTTCAAACAGTTGTACTTGTAAAGAGTCGGACATGCTGTAATTTTTAGTGGTGTAAATTTTATTAAACCCATCACCAACATGAATGTCTGCTGGAAAGTTATCCACCACAAGATAAGGTTTAAATGCTTCCGAAGCGCCCGATTCGAGATCAAGTAACATATCATCTGCTGACGATGTGCCGCGAAAAGCCATAAGATAAACAGTATTTTCATTAGCGGAGTGATAAAGCAGGGCGTAGCACTCTTCTTTACCACTACCCCATGCTACATCATCAAATCCGGTAAACCTTTGTACATAATTAAAGATAATGCCATTGTGTGTGAGTGGTTCAGGAGTGTAACCGGGGACATTACTATTCGTGAAATCCTGATAAGCTGCTGCCGATGCGGCGGCCAACAGATTGACGATATTTGGATCGAGATGCATTTTTTAATCCTTTGCTGTTGGGTAAGCTATAGAAACAATGGTGCTATAGAATTTTTTCATGGGGATTTTTTTAAATGGATGAAACAGCATGAGTAAACACTGCAGTTTGAAGTAGTATAGGCTACAACAAACCTAACGCTAAATGCTTACCAATGATAAAATTTCTGAGATGAATTAATAGGAGTGTTTGTAATGCACGGAAAATGCTTATGTGAAGCTGTTGAATACCGTATTAAGGGAAAATTAGGGCCGGTATATAACTGCCATTGTTCAAAATGCCGGCGTTGGCATGCGGCTGCATTCAGGACAAGGGCATCTATTAACAAAACCCAATTCAAGTGGGTGAAAGGCGATGATAATTTATCCTCGTACAAATCATCTGATTACGTGACTAAATTTTTTTGCAAAACGTGCGGTTCGCCATTAATCAGCACCTATGATGACAAGCCGGATATTTTAGGTATTCCTTTAGGTGGGATTGAAGGAATTGGTGATATTGAAATATCTGCCCATATTTTTGTTGGCTCAAAAGCTAGTTGGTATGGCATCACTGACAATGTCCAACAGTATGATTCCTGGCCCGGTAGTGAAGAGGCTGTGCGGCAAACTAACCAGTAAATACAAATTTTTAGTTCATTAATTCTCCGGTATTGCGCAGAACTACTTATGACATTTAATTTTGATTTACCAATCCGTCGTGAAAATACTAATTCAGTAAAATTTGATGGGCGGCAACAATATTTCGGTGTGGCTGATGTGTCACCTTTGTGGGTGGCGGATATGGATTTTGCTGTCCCTGAATGTGTGAGTGTTGCATTACGTGAGCGGCTTGAGCATCCGGTATTTGGTTATTCGCTCTATCCGGAAAGTTTATATCAGGTAACGATTGATTGGTTTTTACGCCGTCACCAATGGAAGATTGAGCGAGAGTGGCTGCTTATGGCGCCGGGTGTTGTGCCATCATTATTTGCCGCTGTGCAAGCCTTCACTCGCGAAGGGGAAGGGGTCATTGTGCAGTCGCCAGTTTATTTCCCTTTCTTTTCTGCTGTCACCACGAATCACAGAACATTGATTAATAATCCATTACGTGAAGTTAATAGTCGTTATGAAATGGATCTTGAACACCTTGAGCAATGTGCCAGGCAGGGTGCGCGGATGTTAATTCTCTGCACCCCGCATAATCCGGTGGGGCGAGTGTGGTCAGCAACAGAATTGAATCGGGTTCTTGAGATCGCGCGACGTTATGATCTAACAATTCTTTCGGATGATATTCATTGCGATTTGGTGTATCCCGGTATTCAGCACACCATGCTGGGTCGGCTTGCACAACCGGGCGATAAAATTATTACAACAATTGCCCCGAATAAAACATTCAATATTCCCGGTTTGGGTTTATCGGCGTTGGTAATTCCGGATAAAACTCAACGTGATGCAATAAAACAGGTGTTTGATCAGCTGCATGTGGGTAACAACAATCCATTCAGTATTGTGGCTTATGAAGCAGCTTATCGAGGAGGGGATCAATGGTTGGATGCGTTAATGCGATACCTGAATGTAACGCGTGATTTTGTCGCAGACTTTCTGGAGAAAAACATTCCGGAAATTCGTTTGGCCAAGCCTGAAGCCACCTATTTATTATGGTTGGATTGCCGCGGGCTCAATTTATCTGATGCTGCGTTACGTGATTTTTTTATCCGCGATTGTCAATTGGGATTAAGTCCAGGTACGGTGTTTGGTGCTGGGGGTAGTGGTTTCATGCGGATGAATATTGGTGTGCGGCTTGAAGTAATTAAAGATGCATTAATGCAAATAAAAAATTCTAGGACGTAGTTCAGTATCTGAATTGATGCATTAGATTTATCGCACATCCTATTTTAGTATTGTTCTATGTCATTTCGTTGTGGCATGTTTTATGCGATGATCGTAGGCGTGATGTATATTTGAGTGTGCTGAAGAAATAATCTGCAATCGAAAGTGTCTAACAGGTTATTAACATAAGTGTTGGAGTTGATATGTTTGAATCTGCAAAGCTAACGCGAATTGGTGATATTTTAGTGGAGCGTGGCATTATCAGTCGCCACCAGCTGATGCAGGCCCTTGATATCCAGCAAGAACGGAAATTATTTCATTCAACAGATTTAATTCGCGAAACACGGAGTGAGCTTGGAGAAATTTTAATAGAGCTGGGATTTATTTCCCGTGATCAGCTTAAAAAAAATCTCGCTCGTCAAAACCGCTTAAGAAAAACAACAATAGCGATCACGTTTGTTGCTCCATTATTCACTATGGCATGTGGTGGAGGTGGCGGCGGGGCGTCCTCACCCAAAAACGGGCAAAGTGTTGCCTCTACAGTTTCTGTTGAGCAGGCTTCATCAGAACAAAAATCATCTACGCCACCACAATCCCCCGTTTCCAGTAGTTCATCGAGTTCCGGAGCGGTGCAAGGGCAATTGTCGGGAAACTCGTCTTCGGCAATAAATTCCTCAATGAATAATCAGGTTTTATCGCAACAGCAATCAAGTGCCCAAACCAGTAGTTTATCTGCTACCACGGGTATTGATGGGCCGGTTTTACTCTATTGGACTGCGCCAACCAGAAGAATGAATGGGAATTTGTTGGATCTTAGTGAACTGGGTGGTTACGAAATTCGCTATAAATTACGTGATGAATCGACCTATACGTATATCAATATCCCTGGCGGGTATACGGATTCCTATTATTTCAATCACATGGAAGGTGATTATGAATTTCAAATTGCTGCTTATGATGTAACGGGAATTTATAGCACGTATATACCGATAAACCCGCGTTGATGGGGGGCTTCCTTGAGCGACCCATGTACAGAAGCTCTGAATAACCCGACCTTACAGGATGATACAAGGCACTGTTCAATGATGGTTTAGTGCATGTTTATTTTTATAACCATCTACTACATGCAAAAGCCTGCCTAAACGCCTACAATAGCCGCCTTTTTTCGGCACCCCTCCCACAGAGATACTATGAGCGTAAATACCTTTGATCCAACCCAAACCACCACTTTGGAGACTCCGGCCAAAACCTTGGCGAGTCAGGTGCAAACAGGCGGCAATAAAGGAAATACCATAGGTTTTGTGTCACTGGGATGTCCCAAGAACCTGGTGGACTCAGAGCGTATTCTTACCCAGTTGCGTATGGAGGGTTACAACATTGTGCCCAGCTATAACGACGCTGACATGGTGATTGTTAATACTTGTGGTTTTATTGACAGTGCAGTGCAGGAATCGTTAGGCGCAATTGGTGAAGCCCTTGCTGAAAATGGAAAGGTGTTGGTAACCGGTTGCCTGGGTGCTAAAAAGGATGAAATTATCCAGGTTCACCCGAATGTGTTGGGAATTACGGGAGCCCATGCCTATGAAGAGGTGTTGTCTCAAGTTCACCAGCATTTACCCCCCAAACCGCAACATAACCCCTTTACCGATTTGGTTCCGCCCCAGGGCATTAAATTAACTCCTCGTCATTATGCGTATTTAAAAATATCGGAAGGCTGTAACCATTCATGTAGTTTCTGCATCATCCCCGATATGCGTGGCAAACTGGTTAGCCGTCCAATTGGGCAGGTAATGGGCGAAGCAGAGCGCTTGGTGAAAGCGGGCGTCAAAGAGTTATTGGTAATCTCCCAGGATACTTCAGCCTATGGTGTCGATATAAAGCACCGTACAGATTTCTGGGATGGCCGCCCAATTAAAACCGATATGTATCAATTAGCCGCTGCATTGGGAGAGTTAGGCGTGTGGGTGCGTTTACATTATGTATATCCATATCCCCATGTCGATAACATCATTCCATTGATGGCTCAAGGCAAAGTGTTGCCCTATCTGGATATTCCGTTCCAACATGCAAGCCCCACCATTCTGCGTAAAATGCGTCGCCCGGGCCAGGTTGAAAAAACGCTGGAGCGCATTAAGAGCTGGCGCGAGCAAGTTCCCAATCTCACCATTCGTTCAACTTTTATTGTGGGGTTCCCTGGGGAAACTGAAGAAGATTTTCAGGAGCTTCTGCATTTTCTGGAAGAAGCCCGGTTGGATCGTGTCGGGTGTTTCCAATATTCACCGGTGGATGGAGCCAAAGCCAACGATTTGCCAGATCCGGTACCGGATGAGATCAAACAAGAACGTTATGATCGCTTTATGCAATTACAGCAAAAAATTTCCACTGAACGTTTAAAACAAAAAGTCGGTCAAACGTTACAAGTCCTTATTGATGAAGTTGATGAGGAAGGTGCAATTGGTCGTAGCTTTGCCGATGCCCCTGAAATCGATGGTTGTGTGTATCTGAATGGCGAGGAAAATGTAAAACCGGGTGACCTGGTAAATGTTTTGATTGAGCATTCGGATGAATATGATCTCTGGGGCAGCAAAGTATAAAATTCCCGGGTAAAAAATCCCCTGCTCACGCAAGTGACAGGGGATTTTTTTATGGGCTATAGTTCACTCGTTATTCACTGGAGCTAATTATGGTTGACGTCCAGCATTTACCTGAAGAGCATAAGTTTATTATTCAACAAGAAGGAGATACCGCGGTACTCGCTTATCGTTTATTTAATAAGGATGAGAAATTGGCTGTGAATTTTTACAGCACTTATGTTCCACCGGAATTTCGTGGGAAAGGATTGGCTGAAAAGTTAGTTCGTGCCGGTTTAAAATGGGCGAAAGAACAGGGCTACCTTGTTGAAGCCAGCTGTTGGTATGTAGCGAAATTCATTCGCTAACTAGTAAAGGAGTTAGTATGTGGCGTGACCGCGGATTTACATTGATTGAGATGATGGTAGTGGTTGCCATTATTGCGATTGTTGCGCTAATGGCAATGCCATCACCCGATCCGGCCATTGCTCGTAAACAGGTTGCAGAATCCCTTGAATTAATTGAAGACTACAAAAAACTGGTGAGTTTTTATCATAAAAGCACGCAGGTGTTTTTAAAGAATAATCAGGAAGCCGGTATCCCTGCAGCAGATAAATTATTGGGTAATTATGTTGATCGCATAGATCTGCTCAATGGTGCATTCCATATCCATTTTGGAAACAAAGCCCATGCCGATATAAAAGATAAAACACTCACGATCCAGCCAATAACGGTTAAAGGTTCTCCGCAAAGCCCCATATCCTGGATATGTGGTAAAGCAGCGGTTCCCGATGGAATGCAGGCTGCTGGTGAAAATCGTACCGATATTGATATCAAAAGTTTGCCGTTAAATTGTCGTATTTAGGAAGAGCTACATGAGTTTTCGGAGCGCTATTTTTATTTTGTTGGTTGCGTTAGTCGTATTTAAATGGGATGTCATTCGAAAAGAGCTGAGCCCTCCACCGGATTTCTCTGCACATCATGCTGAAGGCGTTGTGCTTTACGCAACCGATTGGTGCGGTTACTGCAAAAAGGCCAGAAACTTTTTCAAGGAAAATAATATTGCGTACGTGGAATATGATATTGAGAAATCTGCTGAAGGACGCTCGCAATACGATCAATTACATGGCAGAGGCGTTCCGTTAATTATGATCCATGGCAACATATTGCGCGGCTACGATCCCAATGCGATTAAAGAAGCGTTAAAAGTACAATAGCCCCTTGGAAAAGCGTTCATGATTAGTTTACGAAAAGACACTAACAGTATTTATCGCCAGCATATTCGTATTGATGAGCACGAAATATTCGCTGACGTAAAGGCTGATGTGGGTGGCGAAGATACTGCACCGGACCCCCACGGATTGTTGGATTCATCCCTGGCTGCATGCACGGCAATTACACTGGGCATGTTTGCAAAACGCCGTGGTATTCCACTAGAGTCAATCAATATCGAATTGGAGCGGGATGATTCAAAAGAAAAATCGGGCGAATACAATTTGTCGATGAAAGTAGATTTTATTGGGGCGCTAACGGAAGAACAGCGTACGCAATTATTAGCTATTGTAGAGAAATGCCCGATTCATAAATTGTTATCCCATGGGAAAATTAATATATCTACTCATCTTGCTGATTAATATCATGCCTGTTTACCAGGCATGATATTAATCAAGCTTGTATTAAGCTATTTCTGCGTTGTTAAGTGAATAAACAGGATAATCAGAATAACCTTTTTCCGTACCGCCAAAGAGCGCGCTGGGAATGAGCTCAGCTAATGGCCAGTTATTCTCAAGTCGTAAAGGTAAGTCCGGATTTGCAATAAATGGCCGACCAAAGCCCACCATATCGGCGTAACCCTTTTGTAAAATCCATTCCGCTTTTTCTTTGTTGTATTTACCGGTAACAAGGATTGCGTTCGAAAAATGGTTGCGCAAATCGATACGAAAACCTTCAGCTATTTGCGGTGCATCATCCCAATCGGCTTCAGCAAGGTGGATGTATACCAGGTTTTGTTGTTGGAGAAATATAGCCGCTTTTTGAATGGTCTCTAATATCTCCGGACAGTTCATGCCACGTGCTGTAATGAATGGCGCCAATCGAATACCGACACGCTCCGCTCCAATGGCTTTCACGATGGTTTCCACGACTTGCTTCAAAAAATGCAGGCGATTTTCTTGTGAACCACCGTATTCATCCGTGCGTTGGTTGGATGTTGTCCGCAAAAATTGATCAATTAAATAACCGTTTGCACCGTGTATTTCTACACCATCAAAACCGGCCGTTATTGCATTAACCGCAGCCTGGCGATAATCCTCAATAATCTGTGCAATTTCTTCGCGAGAAAGTGACCGCGGAGTAGGGCAATCCAGCTTTTCACCGGTTTGCTTGCTCTCGTTGTACACCCAAACCTGGCCTTCAAAAGGAATGGGTGAAGGTGCGACAGGTAACTGGCCATTATGGAAAAAGGGATGAGACATTCTACCTACATGCCACAGCTGCAAAAAAATTTTTCCACCCTTTGCATGCACAGCTGAAGTGACTTTTTTCCAACCTTCGACTTGTGCTTGTGAGTAAATGCCCGGCGTGAATGAGTAACCTTTACCTTGTTCGGATATTTGTGTTGCTTCAGTAATAATTAAACCAGCGCTGGCGCGTTGCGCATAATAGGTGGCCATCACGTCTGTGGGAATATCGCCGGGTTGCGCGGCGCGGCAGCGTGTCATTGGTGGCATTATTACACGATTATTCAGTATAAAATTTCCAAGCTTAAGTGGTGTAAATAGGTGATCTTTCATAATAATACTCCGCGTTCAGGCCCAGTTTTCCAACACTATTTTTCCGATAGTTTTTCCGGTTTCTATTTGTGCGTGCGCTTTGCGCAAATTTTCTGCATTGATGGGGCTGAATACATCGGTAACGGTAGTTACCAATTTTCCTTCATCAATTAGTTGTGCAACCTGATTTAATAAATGATGTTGTTCAATCATATCGTCTGTTTCATAGAGCGAGCGGGTAAACATTAATTCCCAACTAAAACTGACGGATTTATTTTTCAATACATTTAAATCAACCTGGCCAGTTAATTCCACAATCGAACAAATGTGACCTTGAGGTTTAATAATTTCCGCCATATTTGCCCAGTGTTGATCGGTATTGTTCAGGCAGAAAATATAATCAACATAATTGATACCCTGATCTTTTAGTTGGCTTATAAAGGGTTGATTGTGATCAATAACATAATCGGCACCCAATGATTTACACCACCGGGCGGATTCCGGACGAGATGCCGTGGCGATTATTTTTACAGTAGACAGATTTTTTGCCAACTGGATTGCTATGGAGCCGACACCACCAGCACCGCCAATAATCAATAGCGTCTTCTGCTGCTCACTTTTTTCGTGAGAAATTTGCAAGCGTTCAAATAATCCTTCCCATGCAGTAATTACGGTCAATGGAAGTGCAGCGGCTTCTGCGTTACTAATACTCCTGGGTTTATGGCCCACAATGCGCTCATCTACTAACTGGAATTCACTATTACTACCGGCACGGATGATACTCCCTGCGTAATACACTTCATCACCAATGTTAAATAAACTCACTTCTGGTCCGGTAGCTACTACCTGACCAACAGCGTCCCAACCCAGTACCCGATAATTGGTTTCTATATTGTTTTTAGGTTTACGGACTTTGGTATCGACGGGATTTACTGAAACGGCACTAACAGCAACAAGAAGATCACGGCCGGTCGGCATGGGCTTTTCCACCTCTACATCCAATAGGGATTCGGGGTTACTGATTGGGAGGTAGGCTTTAAGCGCAACCGCTTTCATAAGCTCAGCATCTTTCATAAATAAGTATCCTGGTGTGTATGCATTGGTTTAAGTATCAAGTGAGGTTAGTCTAAAGGGTGAAACTTTTTTTGATAATCGCTATATTGATTAAAGGACTATCAAATATTTTTTGACAATCATCCAATGACTAAAAATTATTCCCTGCAAGACCTGGAGCTTTTCCTTCGTGTCGCTGAAAGTGCGAACATGAGTGAAGTGGCTCGCCAACTAAATATCACCAATGCGGCAGTTTCTGCCGCTATCAAGCGTTTAGAGGTTTCGTTAGGGGTGAATTTGTTGGAGCGAACCACACGAAGCCTTAGTTTGAGTGTGGCAGGGCAAAGTTTATTGCCTTATTTACAGCAAGCCCTTGGGGCATTGGAAGATGCCGAATCAGAGTTGCGTAATTTACAGACGGCGGTTGCGGGTGAAATTAGTATTGGCTTGCCGTCGGATCTGGGGCGGCATTTATTGCTTGATGTACTGGATCAATTTCAGCAGCAATATCCCCGCATTCAATTACGTTTGGATTTTTCTGATTTCATGCAGGATTTATATCGGGAAAATCTTGATCTGGTTATTCGTTACGGCGAATTACGCGACTCATCACTCGTCGCCCGTAAACTTTGTGATAACCGTCGCTTACTGGCGGCATCTCCTGCGTATGTGGCGCAAATGCCGCCGTTAAATCAACTTGAGGATTTGATACATCACAATTGTTTGTATTTTTATCGTAATGATCGTCCTTATAATCAATGGTTTTTTTCGCGTGAAGGAAAGTCGGTCGAGATTTTAATTCACGGCAATCGCCACACTAACGACGGGGAAGTTGTTCGGCGTTGGGGAGTTGCTGGCCATGGCATCATCTATAAATCTGCTCTGGATTTATCAGGGGACCTGGCTCAAGGGCGATTGATGAAATTGTTAGAGGGCAAATATGACGGGCAGCCAACACCGTTATATGCAGTTTACAAACAACGTAAATATCAACCTTATCGATTAACGGCGTTGCTGAAGCATCTCGAAACGCAACTCCAACAAATTAACATGACCCGATAACAAGGTGAGACTCCGGTGACTATTATTATTCCTCCACGTGTGCAAAATATTGGTTTTGAGGTAAAACGTTTACTTCCTTCGCGAATTAAGCAGCGAGTCGGCCCGTTTATTTTTGTAGATCATATGGGACCTGCCCACTTTGAGGCAGGAACAACAGAGGGGGATGTTCGTCAGCATCCACACATAGGCTTGGCAACCGTCACCTATTTATTTTCTGGTGCAATGATGCATAGGGATAGCCTGGGGATTGTGCAACGTATTGAACCGGGTGCAATTAATTTAATGACAGCAGGGAACGGCATAGTGCATTCGGAACGTTTGCCGGAAGATGTTCGTATGAGCCAGTCGACAGTAGAGGGAATTCAAACCTGGCTTGCGCTACCCACAGAGGTAGAGGATTGTGAACCTTCTTTTGCGCACTATGCTGCCGAGCGTATTCCTTTGGTAAATTCGGTTGGAATTAAAGCCAGGGTATTAATTGGGGATGCATTTGGAATTTCTTCTCCCGTTAAAACGGCAAGTAAAACGATTTATCTTGATGTGGAATTTACCGCTGACGCAAAATATCAACCTGATTTTCCTAACCAGGAGTTGGCAATTTATGTGGTTAGTGGACGAGTGGAGATTGATGGGGAAACTATTCCTCCATTTCATGTCGGTATGTTAAATCAATCAGCAACCATTAGCGCGAATAATACGGCGAGGATAATTCTGTTTGGTGGTGAGCCGCTTGCTGGTGAACGTTTTATATTATGGAATTTTGTTGGTTCTTCACGAGACAAAGTGCGCCAAGCCGGAGAGCGATGGACAAAGGGTGAATTCACTATGGTTCCAGGTGAAACTGAATGGATCCCCTTGCCAAAAATATAGTAAACGAAATGCAAACTAAAAATAAAAGCCGCACCAGCGGCTTTTATTTTATCTATGGTGAGAAATTATGAAATCGCTTTGTCCACGATAGCTTGTGCTTCAGCGATTAATTGTTGCAGATGTTCTGATCCTTTAAAGCTTTCGGCGTAAATTTTGTAAATTTCTTCAGTGCCTGATGGGCGAGCGGCGAACCATCCATTTTTGCTCATGACTTTAATTCCCCCAATGGCAGCATTGTTACCTGGCGCATGGGTGAGAATCGTTTCAATCTTGTCACCCGCTAATTCTGTGGATGTGATTTGCTGCGGAGAAAGTTTTGAGAGTGCTTTTTTCTGTGCAGTATTTGCCGGTGCTTCAACACGTGCTTCTGCTGCATGACCGAATTCATTTGCCAGTAACTGGTAACATTCACCGGGATCACGTCCGGTTTTGGCTTTGATTTCTGCGGAGAGCAGTGATGGAATTATTCCATCTTTATCTGTAGCCCAAACGCTGCCATCAATACGCAGGAATGATGCTCCTGCGCTTTCCTCGCCGCCAAAACCCAGGGAACCCTCGAATAAACCGGGTGCGAACCATTTGAATCCTACGGGCACTTCGTACAAACGACGGCCCAATTTGCTGGCGACTTTATCAATCATTGCACTGCTAACAACTGTTTTGCCAATCGCAGTTTCCGCTTTCCATTGCGGACGATGTTGAAATAAATATTCAATAGCAACTGCAAGGTAATGATTGGGCGGCAATAATCCACAACTTGGTGCAACGATGCCGTGGCGGTCGTGGTCTGCATCGCATGCAAAAGCCACATCAAATAAATTACGGCGTTCGACCATGCCTTGCATTGTGTATGCTGAGGATGGATCCATGCGAATTTTTCCATCCCAGTCTGCGCTCATAAACGAAAACGTTTTATCGACAGCGGTGTTTAATACTTTCAAATTCAATTGATAGCGATCTGCAATTGCACTCCAGTAATTCACTCCTGCGCCACCGAGAGGATCTGCACCCATGTGCACATTAGCTCCACGAATTGCGTCCGTATCAATAACATTGATGAGATCGTTCACATAATTGTTGATGTAATCAAAGTGGTGGGTTGTTGCACTTTTGATTGCCTGTTGATAACTCATGCGTTTTACATCGCGCAGATTATTTTCAAGTAATTCATTGGCACGAGCTTGCATCCAATTGGTAATGTCACTATCTGCAGGGCCACCATTGGGCGGGTTATATTTGAAGCCGCCGTTGTCGGGTGGATTGTGTGACGGTGTAATAACAATTCCATCTGCCTGACCATTGGTACGTCCACGGTTGTAGGTGAGAATTGCGTGGGAAATTGCCGGGGTCGGTGTATATTCGCCACCTTGCGCCAACATAATTTGCACACCGTTTGCAGCCAGCACTTCTACTGCGCTGATTTGTGCGGGTTCAGAAAGTGCGTGTGTATCAATACCTAAAAACAGTGGACCGGTTATACCTGCCTTGGCCCGATAATCACAAATTGCCTGGCTAATTGCCAATACATGGTGTTCATTGAAACTGGTGTTGAATGATGATCCCCGGTGCCCCGAGGTACCAAAGGTTACTCGCTGTTCGGGAATGCTGGTATCGGGCTTGTTGGTGTAGTAGGCATCGATTAACTTGGGTAAATCGACCAGCATATCCAATGGTAAAAGTTGGCCGGCCAGTGGGCTCGTGGACATAGAAACTCCTTGGTTATCTTTTGTCAGGCTTAATGGTTGATTATTGATTCTTTTGCGTTGATAGATTGTGTCGTGAACGAGTCACATGCGAAACATGGACCGATTCTAGACTCATAAATGCTTGCTGTTAATCGCTTTATGTGACGGACAAAATAAAAGGCCAGCTGTTCGCTGGCCTTTTCATTGTTTGCAAACTATTGCGCATATTTAATTTTTTGCGCTCAAATAGATGGTCAATTCTTGTCCAGGGTGAATGTAACTTTCATCCTTTACTTTGTTCCAGTTAAGGATGTCTTTTTTGGACACATCGAATTTGCTGGCAATTTTATGCAAGGTATCGCCAGACTTAATCTGGTAGGTGATTTTATTGTCACTGGATTGTGCAGGGGCATTATTCACTACAAGTAATTTTTGGCCGGGTTTGAGTTTGGCATTTGCCGTCAACTCATTCCATTTCAGCAAATTATTGATGCTCGTGCCATGCTTTCTGGCAATGGTCCAAAAACTGTCACCGGATTGAATCGTGTAATAGGTGCCGGTGTTTTTCTGGTTGCGTTGGGCAATTTCTTGCTCGGCTTGAATCGCGTAGGGAGAGCTCATCGGCGATTGGCCTGGAATATACAGGCTTTGGCCAACACGCAACTGGCTGGATTTAAGGTTATTGGCGGCCTGGATTGCGGTTACGCTGGTACCGAAACGCTTTGCAATCGCGCCAAGTGTATCGCCAGATTTCACTTTGTAGTCACCGGCCGTTTGGATGGGGGTAATTTTCGGAAGCTTTTCTAATGTCAGGGTAAATTCGGCTGCATCTGCAATTGGAACCAGTAATTGGTGTGGGCCAGTCGGGTCAGTAGTCCACCTGCTGTAGCCCGCGTTCAAATTGCGTAATTCTTTTGGATCTATATCTGCCATCCGGGCAGCCTGGGCTAGATCAATTGGTGCACTGACATTCACAGTGGTGAAGTAGGGAGTGTTGGCAACCGGATTTAACGTTAATCCGTACTTATCCGGATCAGCGACTACCTTTGATAACGCAAGTAATTGGGGAACGTAGGACTGGGTTTGTTGGGAAAGCGGCAGGGACCAAAAATCAGTGCCTTTACCTTGTTTGCGATTGCGTTCAATTGCACGCCGAACTGTGCCTTCACCCGCGTTGTATGCCGCAATGGTTAATAACCAATCACCATTGAACAGGGTGTTCAGTCTCTTCAAATAACGCACAGCGGCATCAGTAGATGCAACCAAATCACGGCGGCCGTCATACCATTGGTTTTGTTTCAAACCAAAATTGCGGCCGGTCCGCGGGACAAATTGCCAAATACCCAGCGCCCGGCTTGGGGATGCCGCGAATGGATTGTAAGCGCTTTCGACAATCGGCAGCAGCGCAAGCTCCCGGGGAAGCTCATTCTCACGCAACTCATTGGCTACATAGTGAAGGTATGGCTTGCTCTGCTCGGTAACTTTATCCAAATACCGTTGGTTGTTTGAGTACCAACGCAAATGCTTGGAAACTTTTTCATCCGCCACATTGGGCAGGCCATAGCCACTTATAATTTCTGTCCAGAGATTACCTTGATCGCCGCTGTGTTCAGGTGTTTGAACAGCCACACTGGTTTCAGCGGTAGGAACTGGCACTACCTGGGTGGTTTCGGCTACATCAGTTTCGGGCTTTTTCAGTGAACTACAACCTGCAAGAGTCAAAATGCATACTGAGGTAAAACTGAGGGCCAACAGATGAGAGCGGTTTTTCAATTTCATAGGGTCACTTTATTGTTTACTTTTTACGATAGCTTTACTGGTTGATAACTACCTGGGCTATTTAACGCGCTCAAATGACTTTTTGATTAGCGCAATAAGCCCGTAAAAAGTTGGTTAGTTTTACGGCCAGCCGCTGTAACAACGGCAAGGAATTGTCTTGCAATTAGGATTAATGTCCTATTTTTTTGCCAAACAAAGGCTATTTAGTGATTACCTCCGCCCTCCTTGGGGCTGTGGATTTCAGATTCTAGGCGCTGGGTTCTACAGGGTCAACGCCTAATGCGGAATAAGCGCAACCCATCACAGGTGAAATGAGAGGTACTTTTCTGTCGCAAAATTCGATTTATTACATTGCTGCTATTCATGCAGGCCAGGAATCCTTGATTGATCGTAAGGCACCAAAAACCTCTGCTGCAGATCCCAAAGGATGACCTATGTGCCGTTCTACGAAGATTTTGATGCCATCGAGTTGACAGCGAAGAAATGGGTTTGTTCGTTTTTCCAGCAGAATTGTGGATGGGAGGGTGACGACTCCTGCATCTCTTTGGCGCTCAACATGATGCAATCGGTCTATCAAATTTTTATTTCCGGGCTCGACAGCCACCGCGAAGCACAGGTTTGACAGAGTATATTCATGAGCACAGTAAACCAGCGTGTTGTCGGGAAGTGCTGCCAGCTTTTGCAGTGATTGCCACATAATTTCGGCGGTACCATCAAAACGTCGTCCGCAGCCACCGGCGAATAAGGCATCTCCACAAAAGAGCGCGTTATGTTGAGGCAAGTAATAAGCGATGTGTTCCCATGTATGGCCGGGAACAGCAATAACCTGCAGATCAAGCGTGTTGATAGTTCGCTTATCTCCATCATTAAGTTGATGGGAAACCTGGGGAATAGCGGCAGAGATAGGCCCGTAAACCGCCACAGGCGAGCGGGTCAATAGTTCATTGACTCCACCAATGTGATCATTGTGACGATGGGTGATCAATATGGCATTAAGGATGAATCCTTGTTGATCGAGATAGTTTTGGACGGGTTCAGCCGCACCCGGATCCACTACCAGTGCAGCTGCCTGATGTGGATCAGGTTGAATTACCCAGAAATAATTATTATCAAATGCCGGAATAGGGGTAATCTTTAACATTAGATAATCTCTTCAATGGGTTAGAGCGTATTTTATCCTCAGACAATCACAAGACGATAAATTTACTGTTCGCCGACAATGAGGCTCATGAATGCACCGCAGGATCATTAAAGCTCCACATCGATTATTGCTGCGTTTTTCTGCACTTTGGAAAAAACGCTTTGGTGTTTTGCCGTTACGTGACTCTATTACTGATTTGAGCAGTTGGTTTGAGACCCCCTTGGGCAAATCTTTACTTGCTGAAGAACAAGAGGCCATTAATGACGGCCTCCAATGCGTATTTGGTTATCACCTGTTGCAATTAGGGGTGAGCGGACGGTTGGACCTGACTAGTGAAAGCCGCATTTCCCATCGATTTATCCTGCATCCGCAGACTGAACCCAACCAGCGGTTAAGCGGGATTACTGATTTCAACCATTTGCCCTTACCGGCAGAGGCAATAGACGCAGTTCTACTCCACCATACATTGGACTACAGCCAAAGCCCCCATCATTTATTACGTGAGTCTGCCCGCATACTCATCCCGCGAGGACACTTGATTATTGTAGGATTTAACCCGTGGAGTTTGTGGGGAGTCTGTGCACGTATCGCCCGGTTATTTACCGCCGTGCCCCGTTGGCGCTTTCAATATTTACGTTTGGGGCGTTTGCTGGATTGGCTTGCTTTGGTGGATATGGAACCAATCGCCATTTATAAAGGGTATTTCAGTCCGCCCCTGTCCCAGGAAAAGGCAATTAAACATTTGCAATGGTTGGAGGGGTGGGGTAAAAGGCTGCGCTTACCTTGGGGTGGCTTCTACATGATTGTTGCACGCAAAGATCATATTCCCTTAACACCGGTTAAACCGGCGTGGCAAAAATACCGGCCGCTGCGTGGTTTGGCGGTTACTCGCATTGTCGGCCCGACTAACGGTGTTCCTCTGCGTAATTTCTTGTTTTTGGATGGGCAGTTTTGAAGAAAGTAGAAATATTTACTGATGGCGCATGCAAGGGTAATCCTGGCCCCGGAGGGTGGGGAGTGTTGTTGCGTTACGGTGAGATTGAAAAATCGCTTTATGGTGGTGAGGCGGAAACCACCAATAACCGTATGGAGTTGATGGCGGCTATACAAGGATTGAGCGCACTGCGAGAGCCTTGTGATGTTGTGATTACTACAGACTCGCAGTACGTTCGCAAGGGGATTACCGAGTGGTTGGCGAATTGGAAGCGTAACGGGTGGCGTACCGCTGCGAAAGAGCCAGTTAAAAATGCGGATCTCTGGCAGCAATTGGATGAACAAAACCGGCGCCATCAAGTGAGCTGGCATTGGGTGAAAGGGCATAATGGCCATCGCGAAAATGAAATGGCTGATGTTCTGGCTAATCGCGGTATTGAAGAACTGCGTCGCTAAATAAAGAAAGGTTTGAATAAATGCGTCAAATTGTTTTGGATACCGAGACAACGGGTTTGGAAACCTCGCAAGGACATCGAATTATCGAAATTGGCTGCGTGGAATTAATGAACCGCCGTTTGACCGGTCGTCATTACCATCAATATATAAAACCGGAACGTGAGATAGATGCAGGTGCGCAAGCTGTTCACGGTATCAGTAATGCCATGCTGGAAGACAAACCGGTTTTTGCCCGCATTGCAGATGAATTCCTGCAGTTTGTTGGGGACGCTGAGCTGATCATCCATAATGCAGCGTTTGATATCGGTTTTATCGATTATGAACTGAATATGCTTCGCCCCGGTTTTGGTAGCATCACCAGTCGTTGCCACGTGGTAGATACCTTACTCATGGCCCGAGCCAAACATCCGGGACAGAAGAACAATCTTGATGCATTGTGCAAGCGCTACGGTGTAGACAACTCCCAACGGGAGCTTCACGGCGCATTGCTCGACGCCGAAATCCTGGCTGATGTTTATCTACTCATGACCGGCGGTCAAACCGCCTTGTCGCTGGGAGGTAACCAATCTAAAGGTGAGGATGGTGGTAGCCAGATGGAGGAAATCCGTCGTGTACCTGCGAATCGCAAACCCTTGCCTATCATCTTTGCCGATGCTGATGAATTGGTGTTGCATGAACAAAAACTGGCAGCTATCGCAAAGGCCAGTGGTGATAATTGTGTATGGTTGCGCGAATAACCCCGGCAGCTGAAAAACGAACAAATGAGAGTTGCTTGGCAAAGTGCCCGTTATTTAATGTGTCGCGATGAAATAACGTCAAACATGGTATAGAGTCATTGTACCTAACGTGTTGTTTTAACTTTAATAAACGCCAGGATTTAATTGTGAGTACAACAGAAACTTTGAATCTCGCCTCATTAAAAATGGTTCAGGACGAATTGGTCGCGACCATTGAACAATCAGCAGTTCGCCTTGAACAGTTTGCGCAGGATCGCAACAACGGCGAGTTATTGCAAAATTGTATTGACGGCATCAAACAGATTCGTGGAATTTTAAACCTCATCCAGCTAAAGGGTGTGGACTTGCTAGCAGATGAGCTGGCTACCCATATCACCGATATTACTTTGGGTGAAGATGAAAAAACCGATGCGAAACTCGAACTTCTGACCGCCAGCTTTTTTGTCCTCCCGCGTTACCTCGAATATTGCACACAAACAACTCGCAGTATGCCAATGCTGTTGATTCCTCATATTAATGAATTGCGTCTTGCCCGCAGAGCTACTCCGTTACCGGAAAGTTATTTTTATTCACTGCCGGGTATTAAATCCAATCCGCGCGCATTACCGCCACGTCAGCCTTTGTCAGAAGACCTGACCGTGCTTGTGCGTCGCCTGCGCCACATGTATCAGACTGCATTGTTAAATGTACTTAAAGGTGTGCAAGTTAAAGCTTCATTGGGAATGATGACGAGAGCATTGCAACGCCTTGAGAGCGCCTCAACGGGATCAACGTTGAGCAATTTCTGGTGGTTAAGCCGTACAACTTTAGCGGCATTAGCTGAAAAGAATATGCAGCTGAGCAAGGGACGCAAAATGTTATGTAGCGCTATTGAACGGGAAATAAAGCGCTTCCAGTTCGAGGGGAGTGCTGTATTGGAGCGCGATGTAGATCCTGCGTTGCAAAAGGAATTGTTATACGTGTTGGCGTTATCCAATTCAGAAAATGAACAAGCGCAAACTGTGCTGTCAGCGTTTGGTATGGGAAAACTTGTTTACACCGAAGCAGAACTTGCGCGTGAAATGGAATTCCTGAACGGGCCCAGTGCAAACACAATTAGCTCAATGGTGACTGTGCTGACTGATGAACTTCACAGTACCAAAAATATTTTGGAGCGCGCTGCCCAAGGTGGATCGGAGTTATTGAGCGAGTCTCCTGAATTAGTGGAAACTTTGAAAAAAGTTGCCGATATTCTCGCTATTGTTGGCTTGGTTGCGCCAAGCAATAGCTTAAAACAAGAGATTGCAAAAATTAATGATTGGCAAGTAAACCACAAGGCAGTTTCATCAGATGAGTTACTCGTAGTTGCTGATACTTTGTTGTATGTGGAAAGCACCATTGCCGGGTTAAGCAACGCTAACTTGTCTGATGAAAAAGTTGCACAGATTAATGCACTTTCCCGTGATGCAGCCATGGCCAATAACCAGATTGCAGAAGCGGAAAAAATTGTCATTGATGAAGCAGAAGCTGGTTTGGTTTTAGTCAAGCGAGCCCTGAGTGCATTTGCGGAATCCAATTACGATAAAGGCCACATTCGCAATATTGTTGGTACGCTCGATTCCGTTCGTGGTGGAATGTTCCTGCTGGGATTACCCCGTGCGGCAAAAGTATTGGCGGGCTGCATGCGTTTTGTGGACGAGGATTTGCTGGCGAACGATCAGCATCCGGCAGTTCAACATTTGTTGGAAACGTTTGCGGATGCAGTGATCAGTCTGGAATATTATTTGGACGCGATAAAGCTGGATAAAAATGCAGATACCAGTGTTTTGCAGATTGCAGAGGAAAGCTTGCAGGCACTGGGTCATAATGTTTAATCATGACATTCCGATTTAATTCAGGTTCTTTTGAATTTCATGCCTCTATTACAACGCCGTCTGCATCACGCAGTCGGCGTTTTATTATCATGGCAGTCAATGCAAAAGATTCCTGTGACCAATTACTGTGTGATGGATCGGGTACCCTGGTTTTATTGGATGACTCACAAGCCAAGGATCTCTCGCTTTCGATTTCTACCGAGCAGTACCTCGGCCAATTGAATGGTGAAGACTTATGGATTCGTGTATTGATTGCAGCAGAATTGCCGCCACCCTATCAATGGTTGGGGCTTAGATCGCAGCTGGAGGTTCTGCCATCGCAGGCATTTCAGCTCGCAGGACGGGCGTTGCAAATTGCGCGCTGGTTTTATGATCATCGATTCTGTGGCCGTTGTGGCAAGCCAACAACCTGGGATAGTTTTGATTTTGCGCGTGTATGCGAGAGTTGTGCATTGCGCTTTTACCCTCGAATATCGCCTTGTATGATCGTGTTGGTTACTCGTGGTGACGAAATTTTGCTGGCTCACCACCAGCGCGCCAATCGTGTCGTGTACGCTACATTAGCAGGGTTCGTTGAAGCCGGTGAAAGTGTGGAGGAGTGCGTGCACAGAGAGGTATATGAAGAAGTCGGTCTGCGTGTCGGTAAATTGGAATACTTTGGCAGCCAGCCATGGCCATTTCCTGGTCAACTAATGCTAGGTTTTTTTGCTGAGTACGAAGCAGGTGAGATCAGTATTGATCCTAATGAAATTATTGATGCGAAATGGTTCCATTATGATGAGTTGCCTCAGGTGCCAGCAGCCGCTAGTGTAGCGGGACAATTGATAGCCCGGTATGTTGAACATCGTAAGATGATTAACCATAAACAATAACAACTTGCCCAAAAAGGTAGGACGCATATGATTTTTACTCTGGTTGCTTTATTGATCAGTTTGATTGCGCTTTACGTTACTTATAAAGCTGCCCGCATGTTGTGGCAAAGCTCATGGTTCATCGGGTTTTGTCGAGGATTGTTTGGATTGACGTTATTGGCACTTGCCGGATTGATTGCGCTGACCGCATTTGATGTTTATAGCTACAAACAGGTATTGCAAGAGCAAGTTGTTGCCACCATCAATTTTGACCGGATTGAGGATCAACATTATTTTGCTGTCCTTGCTGATAAAGATGGCAAAGAGCAACGTGTCGAATTGCGTGGTGATCAATGGCAGTTGGACGCGCGGATTGTAAAATGGGATGGTTACCTCGCCACCCTGGGAATTAAACCTGCTTTCAGGTTAGAACGGTTGAGTGGCCGTTATTACGACATTGAAAAGGAAACCACAGCAAGACGCACTGCATACACGGTGCACAATAGTTTGTATGGTGTTGACGTGTGGAAAATATTTAATACCCACCCGGATTGGGTTCCGGTCATAGATGCTGTGTATGGATCTGCAACTTACTTGCCGATGAAAGACGGCGCGTTATTTGAAATCAGTTTGTCTAACACAGGTCTGGTTGCTCGTCCTGTTAATGCCGCTGCAAAAGATGCAGTGGCGGAATTTGAGTAGTTTTATTGTTTACTATGGAGTTATTTCATTGGAATTTTTAACTGAGTACGGCCTGTTTTTAGCTAAGACCATCACTTTTGTTGTGGCCATTTTTATCATTATAAGTCTCGCAGTCTCTGTTGGCGGACGCAACAAAAAATCAGATAAGGGGCATATTGAGGTTACCAAGCTTAATGAAAAATTTGAGCACCTGCGTGACTCATTACGTGGAGCAATGTTAGATGATGATGAGTACAAAGAATTTGAAAAAGCTGAAAAGAAACGCTTGAAAGAAGATCGTGCCCAAAAGAAGAAAGCGCTAAAAGAAGCAGAAAAACATAAATCAGATAATGATGTGGGCCAGCCCGAGCGTAAACGTGTATTTGTTCTGGACTTTCATGGCGATATTAAAGCTTCAGAAGTCGAATCATTGCGAGAGGAAATTACCACGGTATTAACGCTCGCCAAGCCCACGGATGAAATTGTTGTCAAAGTAGAAAGTGGTGGCGGGATGGTTCACAGCTACGGTCTGGCGTCCAGTCAACTCGCACGTATTACCAGCAAAAATATTCCATTGACTGTCTGTGTTGATAAAGTGGCAGCAAGCGGTGGCTATATGATGGCATGTGTTGCCAACAAAATTGTAGCAGCACCTTTCGCAATTCTCGGTTCGATTGGCGTTGTAGCGCAGTTGCCTAACTTTCACAAGCTTCTTAAGAAAAATGATATCGATTATGAAATGTTTACTGCCGGCGAATACAAGCGCACAGTGACCATGTTTGGTGAAAATACAGATAAAGGTCGTACCAAATTTGTAGAAGAACTTGAAGATACCCATGTGCTGTTCAAAGAGTTTGTTGGCGAGCATAGACCACAGGTAGATATCGCCAGTGTTGCAACTGGTGAGGTTTGGTTTGGCCTGCGAGCAAAATCCGTAAACCTTGTTGATGAGTTGCAAACAAGCGACGAGTATTTGTTCGCGCAGGCAGAAAATGCAGATATTTATGAAGTTGAATTTACATTCAAAAAATCCCTGCAGGAGAAATTAGGTTTTGCCGCTCAAGGTGCAGTTGATCGATTGCTAATGAGTTGGTGGGAACGGCTTAGTATCAGCCGCTGGTTTTAATGATATACGGTGCCTGAGGGCACCGTTTTTATTTGTGCGCGATTTGATTTGTGTATTCATATTTAAATAGGTGTTGTTCCACTACTGAGTTGCAAACACCTACATCTTTGCGGCATTTTATTTTGCGTTAAATTGAATGTGATCCTCGCGGTCAATATGGTTTATAGCCAACGTAGTAGTTTTCAATAAAATTTGTGGGGATTACTCAAAATTTTATATTCATAGGAGAGTACAGATGACAGTTCAAAAGATAGTACTTGGTGGTGGGTGTTTTTGGTGTATTGAGTCGGTTTTCAACGATATTATGGGAGTGAAGTCTGTTATATCTGGATATGCTGGTGGGCATGATGAGAATCCCACTTATGAGAAAATTTGTACGGGCAGAACAGGGCATGCTGAAGTCATCGAAATAAGTTACGATCCTGCAATTATCGATTTGACTGGGTTATTAAAGGTTTTTTTTACAATCCATGATCCGACGACGTTGAATCGGCAAGGTAATGACATAGGAACACAATATAGATCGGCAATCTTTTATAAAAATGACCAGGAGCGGCGAGCATTCGAAGAATTTATTGCCGAGCTTAAAAAACAAAAAATATTTCATAACGAAATTGTGACTCAACTGGAAGAATTAAAAACTTTTTTCCCAGCCGAAGAATATCATCAGGACTATTTCAGGAAAAATCCAGATAACTCTTACTGTCAGTATTCAATTCCACCTAAAAGACAAAAAATTCTTGAGCATTTTCCAGGTCTTTTAAAATAATGATTTGATTCTTCTGCTCTATCAGAGGGTCGAATTAAAATCTCATATGTAATATCTATGATGTGACCTAATCAAATCATTTCAAAGATGGATAGGAAATATTTTCATCAGAAAATTATATCCTCCTGAATTACCAATTTGGAATGATTAAGTAGGGTGGGAAGTGTGTGCTAACGAGGTAATGATCTGAAATGTCTGAAAAACGTATTGCAAAAATGGGGCAGTCTTTCGATCCTCATAAAGCATTTTTTGAATTAACAGTTGTTAAGTGGACAATCGGTATCGGGATCGTATTGGCTATGCTCTCGATCATAACAATTGCAATGGCTGATCCGCGCCCCTTGAATTGGACTGCTGCTGGGTTTAACGAAGCGTTTAAAATGTTAAAGGTTCCAATGTGGATTTTAGGGGCTGTAGCTGCGTTGCTTGCTCTTTATGCGACAAATCATCGGTCTGAGCAAAACAAGAAGGCTATGTTGCTCACGCAAATGCAGAATAGGTTTTCCAATTATTTTAAAAATATTGAAGAGCTTGAGGATTATATCAATCGACACTTCAAATCGGATGAAAATAGGGATAGCGCAATATCCATTGGGCCTTATTTAAAAAACATAAGATGTAGAGTTAACTCTCTACATGGAAAAATGTATCCAAAAGCAAAAACTGAAGAGCTTATATTTTCTTCAGATCTTAAGCTGACTTTTTATCAATCTATAGATAGTTTCTTTTCTTATTTTGGTGTGACAGATTTCGCTAACGAAGAAAGCATTAAAAATTTGATTATTCGAATAGATAAAGCTTTGCAATTATTATTCGATAATTCCTTGAGTGGTGCTGTAAATTTCGTGAATAGCGATGAGTATACTTTTGTCAATTCCAGAATCCGTGAGTCTGGAATTTCAATCCCACAAGCTAGGTTAATGTATTACATCGAATTCTCACTAAAAAAAATAGAAATTCTTAGGGAAATTTTTTGTTTCGACGAGGATTTCGATTCAAATAATGCGCTTAGAGACATTATTTTTCAACTTAAGGATGTCTTGGGGTATATTCCTGAAATCGCGATTATTGGAGAAAAAATAGAATTAAAGCTTCACACGGAAGTAAAGGAGGAGGTATTACAGAAAATTCAAACCAAAGTGAGAGAATTCTATAAAAATTGGTTAAATTTAAAGGAAGGTTCTGAGTTTAAAGTCATTTATTCTAAGTTGCCACCGGCATTGATAACGTTAGATTCCAAATAATGAATCATATTGTTGAGTGGGATGTTTACATGGTTTGCCTTAACTATTAACTACATCGCTTCGTAATAAGGACCACTGCCGCCTTCCGGCGGCACCCAAATAATATTTTGTAGTGGGTCTTTAATATCACAGGCTTTGCAATGAATGCAGTTAGCAGCATTTATTTGCAAAGTATCTTTATTATCCTTTTTAATAATTTCATAAACGGCGGCGGGGCAATAACGTTGCTCCGGCGCACCATACAATGCCAGATTGTGTTCAATAGGAATGTTTTGATCCGTCAGCTGTAAATGTATCGGCTGGTTTTCTTCATGGCTGATTTTGGACAAATAAATTGAAGATAATCGGTCAAACGTAATTTTTCTATCTGGTGCAGGGTAGGTAATCGGTTTTGCTTGGGCGATAGGAATCAAGCATTCATTGTCAGCTTGCCCATGTTTTAGTGTCCAGGGAAGATTAATGCCGAGCGAATGTATCCACATGTCTATACCTGCATACACCATTCCCCTTAATGTTCCCCATTTGGAAAGTGCGGGTTTTGCATTACGCACGGCATGCAAGTCACGCCATAACCAGGATTGACGGATTTTTTCCGGATATGTTTGCAGATACGGTGTTTGTTGGTTAAGTGCATCAATAACCGCTTCCGCGGCTAACATTCCTGACTTCATCGCATTATGCGAGCCCTTTATTCGCGGAACGTTTACAACTCCCGCCGCGCAACCAATTAATGCACCGCCAGGAAAAATTAATTCAGGCAATGATTGGAGCCCACCTTCGTTAATGGTGCGCGCGCCGTAGGAAAGACGTTGTGCATTTTCCAGTAAATTTTTTACAGCAGGGTGAGTTTTAAAACGTTGAAATTCTTCAAAAGGATTTAAATAAGGATTTTTGTAATTTAAATGAATGACAAAACCCAAGGCGATTTTATGATCCTCCAAATGATAGATAAAACCTCCACCACCAGTATCATTATCGAGTGGCCAACCCATGGTGTGTACCACTTTCCCAACTTGATGTTGCGCAGGATTAATTTGCCAAATTTCCTTAAAACCCAACCCGTATTTTTGGGGTTCAGCTATTGAACGCAAATTAAACTTCTTTTCCAATTGCCGTGTTAGAGAGCCGCGGGTGCCTTCGGCAATTAAAGTGTATTTGGCAAGTAATTCAATACCAGGAGAATATGTATTTTTGGGCGTACCGTCTTTTGCTACACCCATATCCCCAGTCACGACTCCTTTTAATTGCCCATCATCACCATAAATAAGTTCGCACGCATTAAAACCGGGAAACAAATCAACGCCCAGATTTTCAGCTTCTGTTGTAAGCCAGCGACAGACCTTGCCAAGGCTAACAATATAATTGCCGTGATTATTCATCAATGGTGGTAATAGTTTTTGCGGAATTGAATAACTTCCGTTGGCGGTTAGCCATAAAAATTGGTCTTGTGTAACGGAATTGGATATAGGCGTGTTTTTAGTTTTCCAATCGGGAACCAATTCATTTAGCGCAATAGGATCAATAACGGCGCCCGATAAAATATGTGCGCCGATTTCAGCCCCTTTTTCCAGGACGCATACAGTCATTTCAATATTCTGTTGATGCGCTAATTGTTTTAAACGAATGGCGGCAGAAAGACCTGCCGGGCCTCCGCCTACAATAACAACGTCGTATTCCATTTGGTCGCGCTGGGTCATACGTTTTCGGTTCCTGTTAAAATTTGAATACTTGCTATTAAGGCACAGGCGGCAAAAAAATATTTTCGCTGTTTTTTAAGTTTATCGTCAGCGAACGACAATAATCTAAAAAGCTGGTGATTGCTGGAGTCTGATAACGGTTCTTATGCCATACCAATAAAAATTGTCGCCGTAAATCCAGCATTGGTGTTTTTATTTCGGTCAAACTTTCGCGGCGGAATGCATCGCGTAGAGCAAGTCGTGATATGCACCCAACACCCAACCCGGATTCAACAGCACGTTTAATCGCTTCTGTATGTTCCAGCTCCAAACGCACTTTTAGGCCTGACGCATGGTGACGCATTGCGTGATCAAACGTTTCGCGTGTACCTGAACCCTGCTCACGCAAAATCCAGGTTGCAGCTATTAAATCTTCGATGGTTACATTTTTTTTCTTGGCCAATGGATGTTCTGGTGAGCAAAATACTGCGAGCTCGTCATCCATCCAGGGTTCTGCAATTAATTCAGGGTGGTGACAGCTCCCTTCAATTAGCCCCAGATCCAATTCATAGCCAGCGATTTGGTTCAATATGCTTTGGGTATTTTTAACTTTGAGGTCGATATGGCATTCCGTGTGATGCCGCATAAATTCACTCACGATTAACACGGCAAGATAATTTCCAATAGTGAGTGTTGCACCCAGCTTTAAATCACCTAAAGCGGCTTTACCTTCCAGCAATTGTTCAATCTCATGGGCCTGTGTTAACAAACTGCTGGCAGCAGGCAGAAGGCTCTTCCCCAATGCATTGAGCACTAACAACTTGCCGTGCCGGTCAAATAACTGACAGTCAAATTGCCGCTCCAATTCGGCGAGCGCAGTGCTTGCGGCAGATTGGGAAAGTGCAACTTGTTCTGCCGCTTTGGACACGTTACCGGTTCGGGCAATGGCGGCAAAAATTTCCAATTGGCGTAATGTGTATCTCATATCTGTTTTGTGGATATATAAAATATAAATTATCAATTTAACAAATATGCTAGCGCTTAATAGAATGATTCACAAGTTCATTTTTTGAGGCAATCCGTATGAAAGTGCTGGTCGCGGTAAAGCACGCGGTGGATCACAACCTGAAACCCTTTGTGAATGAAGGGACCGGGCAAGTTGATCTTTCACAGGCTCGTAGGGCAATTAATCCATTCGATGAAATTTCTATTGAAGAAGCCGTTCGACTAAAAGAGCAGGGGGCAGTGACTGAGATCGTTGCTGTCGCTATAGGAGGTCCTGAGGCCAAAGACAGTTTACGTCATGCCTATGCGATGGGGGCGGATCGGGCTCTACTCATTGAAAGCACTACTGAATTGCAACCGCTGGGCGTGGCAAAGTTGCTACAAGCGGTAGTGAAACGGGAAATGCCTGATCTTATTTTTTTGGGTAAACAGGCAGTTGGCGAGGATTATGGTCAAACAGGACAGATGCTTGCCGGGTTATTGGGGGTAGGTTTGGGAACGTTTGCATCCGCAGTCACGCTAAGAGATGGCTATGTCGAAGTGACTCGTGAAATTGAAAAGGGAACCCAAACGATAACGTTGAAATTGCCAGCGGTAGTCACTAGTGATTTACGCTTGAATGAACCGCGCTTTATTAAGCTTCCGAATTTGATGCTAGCCAAGAAAAAACCTATCGAGACTATAAGTGCCGCAGAATTTGATGTGGATCTAACGCCACGATTCAAAACAATCAAATCCTCCGAACCTCCGCAGAAAGCGGGAGCAATTCAATTGGCAAGTATCCAGGATTTGGTTAGTACCCTACGTAAAGCGGAGGTTTTGCAATGAGTATCCTTGTATTGGCAGAACACGACGGAAAACAGTTAAAAATTATCACTTCGCAAGTCCTTACTGCGGCGGCGGAATGGCAACAGCCGGTTGACCTTTTACTTTATGGAAATCAGCTTGATGCCATCGGCCGTGAAGCTGCGCAATTAAGTGGCGTGGGGCGAGTGTTAATCGCGCAGGCCGATCATTTTAAAAATCCGTTAGTAGAAGATGTGCAGGATTTAGTATTAAGCCTTGCACCGGAATATGACGTCATTTTAAGTGCGCACAGTGTATTGGGTAAAAGTATTTTACCTGCTGTTGGGGCACGACTGGATGTTGCACCAGTGACTGATGTTATCGGGATTCAACTGTCTTCAGGTGAGGCACCTGTTTACGTTCGCCCCGAATATGCAGGAAATATTTTTACCCATATAGAAAATCCACAAAAGCAACAAATTATTAGTGTGCGAACAACCGCTTTCCGTCCGATTGAAGCTAACGGAAATGCGGAAATCCTGAATGTACCTGTCCCACAATCACGCGGTATTGGTAAATGGCTGGGCGAAAGCATTAATGAATCAGAGCGGCCGGATCTTTCATCTGCTCGTATAGTTATTGCGGGTGGTCGCAGTTTAGGGGATGAGTTTGAAAATTTATTGAATCCAATTGCACAACAACTTGATGCTGCCATAGGAGCAACGCGTGCTTGTGTGGATGCAGGTTTTGCAGCGAATGATTTACAAGTTGGCCAGACGGGTACTGTTATCGCTCCTGATCTTTATATCGCGGTAGGAATTTCTGGTGCTATGCAGCATATAGCAGGCATTAAAGATAGCAAGGTGATAGTGGCAATTAATAATGACCCTGATGCACCTATTTTTAAATATGCGGACTATGGAGTGGTTGCCGATTTGTTTACGGCTTTACCTGAATTGCGTAGCGCGTTACAGCAATAAAAATTATCAACAGGATTATAAAATGAGTGCATTTAATACGCAGAAAGTATTGTCAGTGAAGCATTGGAATGACAGCTTATTTAGTTTTACAACAACGCGCGATGAATCATTTCGATTTGAGAACGGCCAGTTCGTTATGATTGGTCTTAGTCAAAATGAAAAACCGCTTTTGCGTGCCTATAGTATTGCCAGTCCAAATTATGAAGAACATATGGAATTTTTTAGTATAAAAGTTCCTAACGGCCCATTAACTTCTTTGCTACAACATATCAAAGCAGGCGATTCGATTTTGGTGGGCAGAAAACCTACCGGTACATTATTGCTGGCGGATTTAAAACCGGGGCGAAATTTGTTTTTATTGTCGACCGGTACTGGCTTGGCACCATTTATCAGTTTAATCCAGGATCCAGATACTTATGAAAAATTTGAAAAAGTGATTCTGGTACATGGTGTGCGTAAAGTAGATGATTTAGCTTACCGCGATTTCATTACTCAGGAATTGCCCAATCATGAATTCCTTGGAGAGGAAGTGCGGAATAAATTAATTTATTACCCGACAGTAACTCGTGAAGCGTTTGTTAATCAGGGGCGGCTAACTGATCTTCTTGAGAGTGGAAAATTGTTACAGGATATCGGCTTGCCGCCACTGAATCCTGCTACTGACAGAGCAATGCTTTGTGGCAGTCCGGGGATGTTAGATGATACTTGCGCAATATTGGATAAGGCGGGTTTGGTGGTATCACCCCGAATTGGAATTGCGGGTGACTACGTAATTGAGCGAGCTTTCGTCGAAAAATAAAAACCAGTAAAAAAATCCCGCCAAATGGCGGGATTTTTACATTCATGCAGCTTTGATTTTGAACTGTGATGATTGAAACGACTTGCATATAAATAACAATGTATCTCGAGTTTTTGTGTCCTCTACTTTACGCGCTATTTCTATGGCTTCTGTAAATCTATGCTGTATACACAGCACACGTGCTGTGCGAATGCGTTCTATATCGCTTAATTCAGTTCCCATAATGACCTCGCAAGGTTCGCTCCGTGGATAAAGTTTAAATGCAACATACCGATTGTGTTAATACCCAGGTTAGATTCCATCCTTTCCCGTAAATTCTGTGCCTCCGGCGCTTTGAATGAAATGTAGTCAAGGATTCAGGATTGTGACATTGGTCTTTTGCGGAATCTCTTGTAGGAAAATGCTTACAAGGTTTTGATTTGTAAACTCGGCTGACATTTATCTGATAATTAAGCTAGTCTTGATCCCAAAACTAATAACTCACAGGATTTCACACGATGAAACAGCTATATCGCACATCACGCCTTTTCCCTTTTTTAATTACCAGTTTGCTTTTGGCAGGGCCGGTTGTTGCAGAAAAACCAAATGATCCAAACGCAGAGGAATGGGTCGACTTATTCAATGGTAAGGATTTAAGTAACTGGTCGCCCAAGGTGCGTGGGTTTCCCTTGGGTGAAAATGCGCTGAATACTTTTCGTGTCAATGATGGAGTTATGCAAATTCGTTATGACAAATATGATGAGTTTGGAGGGAAGTTCGGTCATATCTTCTCTAACGCGGGTTCTTTTTCACACTACAAACTGCATGTGGAATATCGTTTTGTGGGGGAGCAAGTGAAAGGTGGACCGGCGTGGGCATTACGCAATAACGGCATCATGTTTCATACACAAGACCCGAAAACGATGACTATTGAGCAGGATTTCCCCGGGTGCATGGAGTACCAGCTATTGGGTGGAAATGGGAAAGACCCTCGCACTACCGGCAACCTGTGTACGCCCGGGTCGCAAGTAGTCATTGATGGTGAGTTGCGCAAAGATCATTGTATGAACTCCACAAGTGATACTTATCACGGTGATCAATGGGTAACTGCAGAGTTGGTGGTGCATGGTAGTCAATTGGCTCAACACGTTATTAATGGAAAGAAGGTGTTCGAATATAACGATTTGCAATGGGATGATGGTAAACCCATGGAAGGCGGATTCATTGCGCTGCAAGCTGAGACGGCACCAACCGACTTTCGCAAAGTGCGTATTTTGAACCTTGAAGGGTGTATGGATAAAAAGGCGAAAAACTTTAAAACTTATTTTGTAAAAAATAATCCTGCTGCATGCAAGTATTAAACAAAAAAGAGGAACATTTGCTCCTCTTTTATTTTTTTGTAGTCAGTTTTTAGATTAGCGAAATGCAATCAGGGCAGCGGTAACGGCCACATTTAATGACTCAACACCATTATTCATGGGGATAAATACTTTCGCATCACTAAGCTCAATAATTTCCTTTGATACACCTTCAGATTCATTTCCCAATACATAGATGCATGCATTCTGCGGTGAAAAACTTTTAAGTTCCACGGTGGCATGTGATGAGAGTACGCAAATACTGGTTCCTTGTTGTTTGAATGCGTTTAGTGCTTCTTTTAAATCGTTGCATCGTAATAACGGTGCTCGAAAAACAGTTCCTGCACTTGCTTTAATCACTAATGGGTCGATTTGGGCATTTCCTTTTTGCGGTAACAAAATACCATCAATGTTGCCAGCACAAGCTGAACGAATAATCATGCCCAAATTCTGTGGATTCTGTACACCATCCAATGCTAGCAACGTATATTTCTTACCGTTATTGTTAGCAATAAACTCATCATACATTTGATATCCGCGGAGTTGTAAGTCGGCAGCGACTCCCTGGTCTTGTGCTGCATTTTTAGAAATGCGGGATAATGCTTGTCGATCATGAAAAATAATCTCAGCTTGTTTATTTTTTGCCAGGGAAATTATTTCGTCGAGAATTTCCGCCGGTTTATTACTTTTTGCCAGATGTAATCGATATATGAGGGTTGCAGGATCTTGTAATGCTTCCAATACGGTTTTGCGTCCGTACACGGTCATTAACGAATCAAAAAAACGTTTCTTTTGCAGGTAAGCAGGGCTATCTTCGCGCAGTTTATTCATGAGTGGTTATGTAATCAGGTTGTACAGATTTTTTTATAAGCCTGCACGGCTGGTGTTAATCCCATAGCGATAGCATCGACAGTCAGGGCGTGGCCAATTGAAACTTCCAGCAGAGCAGGAACCTGACGGAAGTGAGCAAGGTTATCCAGGTTTAAATCGTGACCAGCATTCAGGCCTATTCCAATAGTTTGTGCATGAACGGCAGCATTGCGATAAACAGTAAACAAGTTGTGAAAATCCTCATCTTGTTTTTTGAAATGTTCTGCATAAGGTCCGGTATACAATTCTATGCGATCAGCGCCTATGTCTTTAGCCAAACTGATTTGCTCAATATCCGGATCCATAAATAGGCTAACGCGTACACCTAGATCCTGAAGCTCCCTGATAAGTGGGCGTAACTTTTCGCCTGCAATTTTTAAGTCAAAACCATGATCTGATGTGAGTTGATCATTTGAGTCAGGGACTAAGGTGCATTGGTGAGGGCGGACCTCTTTCACTAATTTTATAAAGCCCGGAAAGTCATCCAATGAGTCTGCGTAAGGGTTTCCTTCAATGTTAAATTCAATGTTGGCAAAACTGTTCACAAGCTCACTGAGTTCATACACATCTCTTGGGCGAATATGGCGCTGATCTGGCCGAGGGTGAACAGTTAACCCGTCGGCGCCAGCATTAATGCAAGTTTCTCCATAGGTGACAACATTAGGGTAATTTCCCGGGCGTGAATTGCGAATGAGCGCAATTTTATTCAGGTTGACGCTAAGGGCTGTGCTATCAGTTTGTTTCATTAACGGGTACCACAGCATCTTTGAAGGATGAAGTTTTTTGTGTTGCGGTGTTGTCAACCGCGACGGAGTTTGTGCGAGTAGCACTTAGTATGCGAACGGCATAATTCGGCGCTTCGGGAAACGCTTTGTACATGCCACGAGGCTCTTCCGCTATTTTTTCAATGACCTCCATACCCGTAATGACTTTACCGAATACGGTGTAACCAGGTTTTGAGTCAGACGCATTAAGTCCATCATTATTTTTTAAATTGACATAAAATTGCGATGTCGCTGTATCGGGATCAGCCTGCCTTGCCATGGCAACTGTTTTATAATCATTTCCCAAACCATTGTTTGATTCATTTTTAATGGGTTTTTCAGTTTGCTTTTCGGCAAAATCAAAAGTCATTCCCCCGCCTTGAACAACAAAACCCGGTACTACGCGATGAAAAATGGTGCCGTCGTAAAATTTGTTGTCAACATAGTGAAGAAAATTCTTTACTGTTGCGGGAGCTTCTTTGGAATATAACTCAATAACAAAGGTACCCAAATCGGTTTTTACGGCAACCAATTGTTTATCAGCCGCATGAGTTCCTGTACTTAAAAATAAGTTTAGACAGGTAAATAGCACAAAAAAATATTTGCTCATCGTATCTCTCACAACGTAGATAATATTTGCTCTTTAAAAATAGTGGTTAGCGCCATTCGGATTTGCGTTTGCGACGTCCTAATCCTTGCAGCATGAACGACAAAATAACCCCGCCCAGAACTAGCCCTCCGCCATACACCCAATGGTTAAATCGGTCTGTATTTTTAAGCTTTTCATTTTCGGCTTTTAATACATCTGCATGGGTTTGCAGCAGCTGGTTTTCTTTCAGCAGGCTTTGGTGCTCTTCTTCCAGATTCAGTGCAGTAGTTGCGGCTTGGCGCATATCTTCTGTGTCAGTTAGTAATTGTTGGTGTTCTTGCTGGAGTTTGGTTAACTGTTCTTTTATTAAAGTGTTCTCGGTTTGCAAACCAATTAAATCGCGAGATGAACTTGATAGTGCTGCCAATTGCATCGCTGCAGTGGGTTTTTCAGTAATATTTTGACTGCGAACCCAACCTTCTGTGCCGTCAGGAGTGATGACTAATGACCACAAATTGTTATCACTACCTGTTTCCTCACGAATAAAATTTAATTTCGTACCGCTACCGACACCTTGTTGAAGAACACTTGCTGTCGGATTTTTATCACTGCGAACAGGAATATAGATTACATCAGAGACATACTTGTCAATTGCATAAACCGATGTGCTGGCCAAAGAAACAACGAAGAGCGAAAGTTTTGCACCGGGTAGAAGGTTGTTTTTCACAGTGATTCAATCCTTAAGCAGATTTAAGTATGGGATTTATGGCAATACTTTTTTAAATGGTTTTACAATAACATTGGCGTAAATACCGGCGGCGCAATAGGGATCTTGATCTGCCCATTGTTGCGCCGCCTCTAATGAAGGAAATTCAGCAATAACAAGGCTGCCGGTAAAACCCGCTTCGCCGGGATTGTCATTATCGATTGCAGGATGAGGCCCGGCAACGAACAGCCGACCTTGATCTGCCAGTTCTTGCAATCTTGCCAAATGTGCTGGGCGGGTTAATTTACGTTTTTCAAGGCTATTTGGATGGTCTTCGCTAATAATGGCGTAAAGCATTTACTATTTCTCTTTAAATATGTTCTTGATTTCAATCCGGACTACCGTCGTTAATTACTTCTTCCAGTGTTAAATGGGTTAATAAACGTATACTGCGAAACACATAAAAAAGGGTGCCCATCATAATTATCATCATCGGTAACGCAATGACCGGGTAACTGAGTGCGGTCATTTTACCCAGTTCTGCATTGAATGCTGCGGTACCAGGTTGGCTTACCAGAATTAATTTAGCTAAAACGTAGTTCAATATTGATGACAGAAAAAAAGAACCCGCGATAAGCATAGAGGCATTGGTTAAAGTGCGCTCAAATTGAGTTTGGGTATTGTACTGGTCAAGTGCAGTATTAACCTTGTGTATTTTCAATACTTTGTCGTTGTAAATAAAAACTCTCACGAGCGGGTAACGGGTTTTGATTGAAACAAGAGTGATAACACCTAATAACCCGGGAATCGCTGCTTCTTTGATAGCGAAATATTCTGGTGGTAATTTTAGCAAGCTGAGGCCACCGGTTAATAAAACGCTAACAACACCCAAGGCAGAAAAAACATTCAGTTTCTTACTCACCGCAAAATCACGGACACCGTAGCTGATTGGAAATGCAAGCGCGACAATCAGTCCCCAGGTGGCTCCTAAATATTCATCGTTACTGAGTTTGGTCAGAATCAATGTAGGAATCACAATATTCATCAGCAAATTGACAAGAAAGTTTTCTTTTTGCGGAGGTGTTTGTGATTTGGTGGTCTGTTCCCGGGGCTTATCAGATAAGATGTCTGTGTTTTCTTTTAGGGTTTTATCTACTTCGGTATTTTTATCAGTCATGTCCAATCCTGGTGATTGCACTAAATCGTGGAGTTAGAGTGATTTTTGATCTGCATTGCCATAGCAATTTTTCAGACGGGGTTTTAAGCCCGGAAGAATTGGTGGTTCGCGCTTGCTCGCGCGGCGTATCGGTGCTGGCAATTACGGATCACGATACCATAGCAGGTATAGCGATTGCACATAAAGCCTCGGTAATCCATGGTTTGCAGTTAATTCCTGGTATTGAATTCTCAAGTCAGTGGGGCAAAGGCGGTGTACATATTGTTGGCTTGGGTATTGATCCACACTCAGTCGATTTATTGGCAGCAATACGCTTTCAGGAAGAAGCCCGACAGGCGAGGTCAGTCGCAATCGGGGAAAAACTGGCTCGTTTAGGATTTACAGACGCATTAGCAGGTGCGCGAAAGATTGCAGGGAACGGAACTTTGGGGCGGCCCCATTTTGCTCAATACCTGGTTGAAATTGGCGCAGTGAAAAATATTAATGCCGCCTTTAAAAAGTATTTGGGAACAGGCAAGCCCGCGGATGTCAGGTATCAGTGGCCGTCGATGGATCAAGTTATTGAGTGGATTCACGTGGCAGGGGGTATAGCGGTGCTGGCTCATCCAGCTAAATACGAATTGACCCGCATGAAAATGTGCGCCTTGATTGATTCTTTCGCCGCTGCGGGCGGGGACGCTGTGGAAGTCATTAGCGGTGTTCAATCAACAGCTGTAACGCAGGATCTTGCAAAGATCGTTAATGCCCGCAATCTACATGCCTCCTGTGGTTCGGACTTTCATATGCCAGACCACCCTTGGCAGGAGCTGGGTAGTTTTGGTGCTTTGCCAGACAATCTCAAGCCGGTATGGAATCTGCTAGGGTTTAATAGTTAGAACAATTAAGGTTGAGTAGCCATGGCCCAATTTTTTCAGATTCATCCGGAAAACCCACAGCATCGTTTGATCGTTCAAGCAACGGACATTATTCGCAAAGGCGGGGTGGTGGTTTATCCAACCGACTCTGCTTATGCATTGGGTTGCCATATAGGGGATAAGGATGCGTTAGAGCGTATTCGTAGTCTTCGCAAGCTCGATAAAAACCATAATTTCACACTGATGTGTCGTGATCTTTCCGAGCTGGCGACTTATGCGAGGGTGGATAATCAAGTCTTCAGGTTATTAAAAAACCATACTCCGGGGGCGTATACATTTATTCTGGAGGCTACCGCGGAGGTGCCACGTCGCTTGCTTCATCCAAAACGTAAAACTATTGGATTGCGAGTGCCTGATAATCCAATCGCTTTAGCATTGTTGCAGGAACTGGGTGAGCCCTTGATGAGTAGCAGTTTGCTGATGCCTGGTGAAGAGTATCCGATGACAGATCCCTATGATATTCGCGATAGTCTGGAACACTTTGTAGATTTGGTAATTGATGGAGGGTACTGCGGGCTTGAGCCAACCACAGTGATTGATCTTACCGCAGATGCGCCGGAACTTATTCGCCAAGGTAAAGGTGATTTCTCACCTTTTTAATCTAACTAACTGATTTTTATAAAATTTATCTGTTCTGTATTCGGCCTGTCCGCTGCCGCGTTAAATAGCTATAATGCCGCCCTTGTTAGTTAACTTTCCTGTTGTGAGTAATTCCGCGTGAGTGAAACCCTTGAAAACCAAGTTGCAGATGAGGCAGTTGCTCCTGACGCTTCAGATGCGGTTGCTGCCCCAAGCTCACAGGCACATCCACAACAGGGAGAAATGCCGTTTGCGATAGTTCATGGCAAAGCTTACACCCAGTTGCCGCAAGATCTTTACATCCCACCAGATGCACTCGAAGTTTTTCTGGAAGCCTTTGAAGGGCCCCTGGATTTGTTGTTGTATCTTATTCGTCGTCAAAATATCGATATTTTGGATATTAATGTTTCAGAGATCACCTCTCAGTACATGGCTTATGTAGAGTTGATGGAGTCTCATCAGTTTGAATTGGCGGCAGAGTATTTGGTGATGGCAGCTATGTTGGCGGAAATTAAATCGCGCATGCTGTTGCCTCGCTCATCTGAAGAGCATGAGGAGGAAGAGGATCCTCGTGCTTCATTGATCCGGCGTTTGCAAGAATATGAGCGTTTCAAGCAAGCAGCTGAGGATTTGGATAAAGTTCCAAGGGTTGGGCGCAATATATTCCCTGTGACGGCTGCAGGCCCGGATCGAAGTCTGACTCGCCTTGACCCTGATGTGGAATTGCAAGAGTTATTACTTGCCCTGTCGGAGGTTTTACGTCGTGCGGATATGTTCGAAAGCCATCATGTCTCTAAAGAAAGGCTTTCTACTCGTGAGCGCATGGCGCAGGTATTGGATGTTTTAGCTCATCAGCATTTTGTGCCCTTTGTAAGTCTCTTCAAAGTGGAAGAAGGACGCCTGGGTGTTGTAGTAACTTTTTTAGCTGTTATGGAATTGATTAAAGAATCGCTGGTAGAAATTGTTCAAAGCGAAGCTTTCGCACCTATCCACGTAAAAGCCAGAACACAATGACAAACGAAAATCATACTGAAGACGAATTGGATTCACTGGATGCTGAAGAAAATAGCAACCAAATATTTGAGGAGTCGTTGACCGAAGAAGAGCCCGCAACTGTGCCGGTTACCCAAATGCCGGTGGATTCGGTACTTCTGCGTAAGATTATTGAGGGGGCAGTGCTTGCGGCTGGCCAACCTATGACGGTCATCAAATTAAGGGAATTATTTGATGAAGAGGTCGCTCCTTCAAAAGAGGATATTGCAGCTGTATTGGATGACATCCAGGCATCGTGTTCAGGTCGCGGTTTTGAATTGAAGGAAGTTGCATCCGGTTGGCGTTTTCAGGTTCGTGATGAGCTTGCGCCCTGGGTAAATCGTTTGTGGGAAGAAAAACCGCAAAAGTACTCACGTGCACTGCTCGAAACCTTATCATTAATTGCTTACCGTCAACCGATTACTCGTGGTGATATTGAAGAAATTCGTGGTGTTGCCGTTAGTTCACACATTATGAAAACCTTAATGGAACGCGATTGGGTTAAGGTGGTTGGTCATAGGGATGTACCAGGGCGGCCATCCTTGTATGCGACCACTCGCCAATTTTTGGACTATTTTAATTTGAAGAGTCTGGAAGAGTTGCCATCACTCAGTGAAATCCGTGATCTGGATGAATTGAATCCTGTATTGGATTTAGGGGAATCAGGATTGGGTGAGAAGGACACCGACCCTTCCATTCCAGATGAGATGCCAGCATCTGTTAATAACGAAGTGGTAACCGAGGCAGACCTTTACGAAGATGGATTCATCGATGGTGAAGAGGCGTTTGAGGATATTGAGGAAAAACTTCAAAACGTTGATGAAAAACCCTTAAGTGAGAAAAATCAAGAGGAAACTGGCAGTCATTAAACTGCCCATTATTGTATGGTGAAGAAAATCGACCAGGATAAACCTGAAAAATCTACCAAGGCTGTGAAGCCAGTAGTTGCTGCAAAAAAAACTGCAAACGGTAAGCGCGACCATGATAAGTCTGCGAATCCGGAAAAAAATGATCGCAAAAAAACTACTCCTGCTCATTCAAAAAAGCGCCCATCTGCCAATCAACAACATTCTATTGATGCAGACACTCGCAAAACGAATGAATCAGTTGAAAAAGCGGCGAGCGTTGGTGATGAAAAACTTCAAAAAGTATTGGCCCGTGCAGGTATAGGCTCTCGTCGGGAGATGGAGCGATTAATTGAAGCTGGACAAGTTAAGGTAAATGATCACATTGCCAAGCTGGGTGACAGGGTAACCCCTAAAGATAAAATTTTTGTTAATGGCCAACGTGTTGTCTTGCGTACTGAGTTAACGCGCCGTCGTGTCATTTTGTACAACAAACCAGAAGGGGAAATTTGCTCTCGTATGGATCCGGAGGGCCGCCCCACTGTATATGATCACTTACCCTCATTGAAAGGTGAGCGTTGGATCTCAGTAGGTCGCCTGGACTTTAATACCAGTGGCTTGTTGTTGTTCACTAACGATGGGGAATTGGCGAATAAATTGATGCATCCCTCTTCAGTGATTGATCGTGAATACCTTGTTCGTATCCAGGGCGATGTCACCGATGAAATGAAAGAACAGCTGTTGGATGGTGTATTGCTTGATGATGGTGTTGCGCGTTTTACCGATATTGTTGATGGTGCTGGCGAAGGCAAAAATCGTTGGTTTTATTGCGTGGTGATGGAGGGGCGTAATCGGGAAGTTCGTCGCTTGTGGGAATCGCAAGGCGTGAAGGTTAGTCGCTTGAAGCGCGTTCGCTATGCCAATATTTTTATTCCGTCCCATGTGCGTGTTGGTCAGTGGATAGATCTTACTGATCGAGAGATTCAGGATTTGTGTATGACAGCAGGCTTTGACAGCTCGACTTACACACGTATCATGGCTCCCACGCGTGATGAGCAGGCTCAGTTGCAACGGCATGATAGAAAATTACGTGCTGCCTCGGCAGCTCCTCGTCGACATAAAGCACCGCCACGTAAACGTCCACCGGTTGTTGAATAAATACAAAAAAACGCGCCTTGAGCGCGTTTTTTGTATTTATTTGGGTGATGATTAATTGTCACAACTTGCGATGCAATTTCTTCCATTTGCTTTTGCTTGATATAGAGCTGTATCGGCTCTCTCAAATAGATCATTAAGGTGCTCTTTTTTTCCCGGGTGATGGGTTGCAATGCCGATGCTTACAGTTGTACCAATCAATCTACCGTTATAACTAATACTGGTCTTTTCAATTTGCTGGCGAATGCGCTCAGCGATAATTTTCGCACCCTCGGCATTTGTTTTACCTAGTAACACCACAAATTCCTCGCCACCGAAGCGAAAGGTAATGTCGGTGCCGCGGCAGACAGATTGAATTCCCTTTGCGATTTCACACAACATCAGGTCTCCACGGTGATGACCATAGTCATCATTAATTTTTTTGAAATGATCCGCGTCGATCAGTAATAAAGATAAATCCTGATGATGACGTTCTGCTAGCTGAAGTTCGCGACGCAAAGCGGTGTCCATCGCCGCGCGATTACCGAGCATGGTCAACGGATCAAGTAGGGCTAAACGTAACGCTGCCTGGTAACGAATAGAATTGCGTAATGGATAAATGAGCGAATTAAGTAAGAACTCCAGGGTAATTAATTCAGTTTCAACAAAACGTTTACTGCGGCTAAAAATAATTTCTCCAAGATAACCTTCATCTGTGGTTAACCGATAATCACAGTGGTGTACGCAATCGCGCCCAATTTTTAAATCTGCATGTTGGTTGGGATTTTTGAATATCAATCCAGAGACAGGCACTGCGCTTTGGATATGCTTGTAAAACTGGTTAAGGACTTCGGATATATCAAGGCTCATCTGTAATGCTTGTGACAGGCGAACTCTGGTCGACAACTCTTGCTCAGGGGAAAGTGGAGTTAGAGGGAGAGTCACTGTGCCGTTTGCCGTGTTGGCTCCGACTACCATCGTCATATCCCGCATAATGAACACCTGCTTTTTGAAGTTATACACCGCCATTGCCGCTTTTGCGGCATTTGACGTCAGTAATAGGTATTTAGCGAAAACTATGCCATTGATACATGGCAAATTATTAGTTAAGGGAAAACAATGAGTTAGGACTATTTCGAGTATGTGCTACCTGAGCAGTTGTCAATAAACCATTTGAGAAACTCAGGCGAAAAGCGGAAATAATTTGCCGTTGGTCAAAACTTTGGCGATGTGATTTTGCATTACTCTTTAATTTGGGGAAGCAGAACGCAAAGATTCAAACCGTGGTCAGCGCGGTTTTCTGCCCAGATTCTGCCATTGTGTAAGGACACACTGCGTTGGGCGATAGCGAGCCCTAAACCATAACCGCCGCTCTCGCGGGCACGGGCTTCATCTGTGCGATAAAACGGTTGGAATATGTTTTCGAGAGCATGCTCGGGAACTCCAGGACCTTGATCCATAATGTCTATCCGGAAATATTCACCGTCACCGGTTTCACTAACCTGGATACAAATTTCAGTATTGGCAGGTGTATAGAGCAGGGCATTCCTGAGTGTGTTTTCAAATACCCCAACCAACATATTGCCGTGTGTTGCCACTAACGCTTCTTCGCGGGCGCATTTAAAACGAATATTGATATTTTTTTCGTATGCGTCCGCTTGGTAATTGTCCATCAGTGTTTGTAGCAGACTGACTAAATCCAGTACATCATCTAGCACCCAGCTATCTTGACCTTGTACGGGCAGGGTCAGGATGTCAGTAATGATGTCATTGAGGTAATCAGCAGCTTGTTTGATGCGATCCAATTCATGGTCAACAATACCATTGCTACGTTGCCGTGCCAGGGCCAATGCGATTTGCAAGCGTGCGAGCGGTGTGCGTAATTCGTGAGATACATCTTTAATTAAACGTTTTTGTTCTTGCATCGCTTTTTCAAGTCGCTCAGTCATGTGATCGAAATCGCGGCCCAGTGCAGCAATTTCATCTTTACGACCATGGAATTGATTCCCGATGCGTACACTCAAATCTCCACGCGCAATTTGCTGCGTTGCTTTTTGCAGAGTGTTAATGCTGCGAGTGAAATGCCGGGCAAGAAAAAAGCAGGCGGAACCGCTAACTAAAATCGAAACGAGCAACAATGGCCAAATGTTATCGAGAAATAATTCCCAAATAATATCGCGATCCTGTCCTTCATCACGGCCTGCCGAGATTGTAATTAATTTCACGCTGTTGCCATCATTAAGGGTGATGTAACGGCCAAACAATTTTCGATTGCGGTCCTGTACCCGATCAAACGGATGTTTAACAGTAAGCCGGGGAGCTAAAAACATAACACCAGGAGGGAGTGGGCGATCCAGTAAGTCGCGATTTTCTTTATCAATTACGTATACAAAACGTGTAGACCAACTGGGCATGGAACGTAGGTCTTGCACTAGTTGCCGTGTATTACGATTAACGGCATTGCCTACCATTTGAAACAATAGCCGTTTTGCGGGGTCATCGTCGCTAGCATCATCCATATGCTGCAAATTACCTTCCGGCGTCATATCAAACCAATGCACAACAATATTGGTGCCGACGATAATTGCCGCTGTAATCAGCCAGAAAGTAAAAAATATTTTTACATAAAGACGGGTCATTAATTTACGGATTCGTCATCATTCATGGTCAGCATATAACCCGCGCCGCGCACATTAATGATTAAATCCTTGGAGGAACCTGCCGCAGTAATTTTTTTCCGGATGTTACTTACATGTACATCAATACTGCGGTCATAAGGCGTCAATTTGCGATTGAGTGCCTGCTCGGTCATATCATCTTTGCTGATTACCTGACCAGCACGGCGAACCAGAATTTCAAGGACACTGAATTCGGTGCCGGTTAGAGGGACTTCCTGATTATCCCATGTCGTCGTGCGAGTTCCCAAATGCAGCGATAATTTTCCCGAGGTTAATCGTTCAATATTTACCACACTGGTTTCTTTCTGGTTAGCGCGACGCAAAATTGCGCGTATACGTGCGACGAGTTCACGTGGGTCGCAGGGTTTTGAGAGGTAGTCATCCGCTCCGATTTCCAAACCTATCACACGGTCTACCGTATCACCTTTAGCAGTCAGCATAATTACCGGGGTCTGATTATGCTGGCGCAAATTTTTCAACACATCAAATCCGTTGCGAACAGGCAACATAACATCCAGCACTATTACGGAATAGCTGTGCTTTAGTGCGAGTTCCAGCGCTGTTTGACCATCAAATGCAGTATCAACTGCGAAGCCTTCGGTTTGCAAATATTCGGTCAATAATTGACTGAGTTCTTTGTCGTCATCAATGAGGAGAACTTTGAGCATGGTAATTTTTCTACCCCTGTGGATTGAGGCGCTGAGTGTGCACCAGGCCTCGATGAGAGTCATGATTCTTTGGATTTCGTTAACCAATCTTAACACTATAGTGCCCATAATGAATTCACAGGCTTTGAAATACAAAGCTGCGTATCAACAATGGGTACGAGTCCTGATTCTATGTGACCAGAGGAATACAGATATGAAGAGCATCAAGTTAATAGCAGCCAGTGTACTGTTATTCGGATCTGCAACGTTGGCCGTTCCGGGTTTTGCAGGTGACAAGAGCGACAGGGCGGGTTGGGGATATCACGGATCGGGGCATGGACATGGTGGCAAACGGATGGAAAAGATTTTGGATCTCACGGATGCACAAAAAGAAACATTGAAAGCGCAACGCGAAACGCAAAAAGATGCGCGTGCGGCTTTGCAAGATAAAATTTCGGAAGCACGAGAAGCCTTGTCAACTGCTGTTGAGGCCGGGGCAAATGATGCGGAACTTGCGGCCTTAACCGAAACGTTAGGTAAATTGCACGCTGACCAATTATTGGCCGGCGCCAAGGCGCACAAAGCCTTTATCGCAGTACTCACCGATGCACAGAAGCAAAAGTTGGTTGATTTAAAAAACAAGCGCGAAGCTCGTAGGAATGCCCGCGAGAGTCTGCAGGCAAAATCCAGCGTTACGACCGGCACTTAATATTTATCAAAGTAAAGCAATCCTGAACCCCGGCAAGTCCGGGGTTATTTTTAGCGTTTTCACTTGCCCCAAACGTCCAATCTTGGGAAAATTCGCGCCGATTTCAAGCATCCTATTGTGCAAGATCCCATATTTACCCTGACACCCCGAGGTTATTGTGACCCAGATTGGTCTGTTTTTTGGCAGTGATGAAGGTAATACTGAACGAGTCGCTTACCGTATCCAGAAGCGTTTTGGTGAAGAGGTTGTTGAGGTGCGTGATGTAGCAGACGCGACCCAATTAGACTTTGCCAAGTACGACAAAATTGTTCTGGGAATACCTACCTGGGATTTTGGGCAGATCCAATCTGATTGGGAAGAGTTTTGGGATGATATTGCAGCTGTCGATTTTTCCGGCAAGCAAGTCGCCTTCTTTGGTTTAGGCGATCAATTTGGGTACGGGGATTATTTTTTGGATGCAATGGGTATGTTGCATGATGTCATTATCCAGACCGGTCCCGAAATTGTCGGTCATTGGCCGACTGACGGGTACGAATTTGAAGCTTCTAAGGCGGAAATTCCCGGAGCAGGCATGTTTGTAGGTTTGGCGATCGATGAAGACCAGCAAGAAAATTTAACTGCCGCGCGATTGAACCGTTGGTGCACACAAATTCACGTAGAGTTTGGATTGGATACACCACTTGAAATGCTGGATGACTGATTAGCCAATTTTCGTATTGAAAAATATTTAAAAAAGGGGCATCAGTGTATGCCCCTTTTGTTTTCTGCAACACCAGGTCAGGCTTCAGCAACGAAGACAGCGCGAATCGGAGCAGGGTGACCTTCAGCGGTAAGGGATGGATTTTCCGGGTGCAGGAATTCGGGCAAAGAATGGAAGCGCATCCAGTCAGTTGCCCGCTGTTCCTGTGTGGTTGTAGGGAATACATCGACAATGCGTGGGTTATTGAATCCCATTTTACGTAACCATGAAAGCATGGTTTCACAACTGGGTAGAAACCAAACGTTATTCATCATTCCGTAGCGTCCTTCGGGAACCAACACATCCCCCGATTTTCCTTCAATAACCAATGTCTCCAACACAAGTTGTCCGCCTGGGCGCAGTGCATTTTTTAATTCAAGTAAATGGTCCATCGGCGAGCGGCGGTGATAGAACACTCCCATCGAAAAAACCGTATCAAATGCTTGCATCTTTTCCGGCAAATCTTCGATACCAAGTGGCAAAACATCAATTGGGTGATGCATGCCAGCGAAATGCTTGACCATAAAAAACTGCACGACAAATCGTGGTGATGGATCAATTCCTATAACGCGTTTCGCTCCCGCTCCCAGCATGCGCCAGCAGTGATAACCATTTCCGCAACCTACATCTAGGATCAATCGGTCTTTTAATGGGGAAAGATGAGGTAAAACACGATCCCATTTCCAATCGGAGCGCCATTCTGTATCTATATGAATGTCGTGGATAAAGTACGGTCCCTTGCGCCAGGGAATAAGTTCTTGCAAAACAGATTTAATATGTCCACGTATTGTTTCATCGCAATCAATCGTTTTGCCAATCCGAACCTCCTTTTCCAGTTCGATCAGGCTTGGAAAAACGACAGGTAGTTTTGCAAGGGATTCTTTCCATGCGGGTAGATCTCCGTATCGTTTTTCACACAAACCATTGGCAATTTGTGCTGGCAATTGTTCTCCCCAATTAGCAAGTTCTGTATTTGCCAACGCTTGAAGAAGAAAATCATAGTTAATGCATGTCACTGAATATTCACCTTATAGCGTGAGAAAAATTATCGATTTATTTAATTGCAATTATCGATGCAAAATTAAAACATTGAAACCATACATCTACACTTCTGAAGCCTGCTGCGCGTAAACGTTGACGGTGGGCATCTAATGTTTCTGGAATTAAATAATTTTCGATGGCAGTACGCTTTTGTGCAATTTCCAAATCACTGTAACCATTGGCGCGTTTAAAATTATGATGAAGTTCAGTCATTAACTGTTGATGGGGTTCATCATCAAAAATAACTTTCTCTGAGATGATTAATACCCCTCCGGTATTGAGGCCTGCACAAATTTTTTGCAGCATGCCAAAGCGTTCATCAATTGATATAAATTGCAGGGTGAAATTCAGAACTGCCATTGATGCATTGTTAATGTCAATCTCTTGAATGGTGGCTTCGATTAAATCCACAGGCACTTCGCCACTGTCAGCTTCTATAACTTGTTGGCAGCGAGCTATCATTGCTGCCGAGTTATCGACGCCAATAATTTTGCAGTCGGCTGCTTGAATGCGGTGACGCATTGCGAGTGTTGCAGCTCCTAAGGAGCAGCCGAGATCGTAACAGTGGCTATTCGCCTGCACATAGCGCTCAGCCAAATTTCCAATCATGTTGATGATGGTGGCATAACCGGGGACCGAACGTTTGATCATGTCTGGAAAAACGTCCACGACCCGTTGATCAAATGCAAAGCGGCTCACGTCGGCCAAAGGATTGGCATAGATGGTATCGGGGTTGTCTTTTTGCATATCGCTGCTATTTCTAAACGTTTGGAGGGGCATGCTTGTGGCGCGCATTGTACCTGTAGGGAAGGAGCACAACAAATTCGCGAAATCATAAAAACCGGCATTTTCCAGCGAGCCTTGAATACTAGGCTATCCTTAGTCTGATTTCCCCTAAGGAGGCGGACTAATGGCTGATCTTGGCTATTACAAGATGCACGCGCTAATTATTGATGATTTTGAAAATTTCCGCGGAACTCTTAACAAGATGTTGATGGATCTCGGAATTGGAAACGTAGATTCAGCAGCCACGGGCGAAGAGGCCCTGCGTTTTTGTAAGTCGCGTAATTACGACCTTATCTTGTGTGATAACAACCTCGGTAAAGGTAAAAGCGGCCAACAGGTGTTAGAGGAACTTCGTTCTACCGATAATCCCTGTTCGGATAGTCTCTTTATCCTGGTTTCTGCTGAAAGTAGCAAAAGCATCATCATGGCTGCCTACGATTATGAGCCGGATGCCTACCTCGCTAAGCCTATTACCCCTAAAGCATTGGACCAACGATTGAGCAAGCTAATTGAGCAACGCGTTGAGCTTAAAGCAGTGCGCATTGCTCAAAAGTCAGGTGATAGAACCAACGCTATAAATGCCTGTAAAGAGCTTATTGCTAAAGGTAGTCGTTATGCTAATAGCTGCCAAAAAATCCTCGCTCAGCTTTATCTGGATAACAACGAAGTTGATGCTGCTGAAGCGATCTATCGAAATGTTTTAGAGGTGCGAGAACTGGAATGGGCTCAATTGGGGATGGTGAAAACCAAACTGGCCAAAAATGATTTGCTGGGAGCACAGCAATGGTTGGAAAATATCCTCCAGGCGAATCCTGTTTGTATGAAGGCTTACGATCTGCAAGCAGAGGTGTACACCTTGCAAAATGATTCTGAAAACTTGCAGAATATTTTGCAAAAAGCGACAGAAATTTCCCCATTATCTATCTTGCGTCAGCAAAGTCTGGGTGATGTTGCGCAACAAAATAATGATCTGGTCACTGCCACTACAGCATTAAAACGTGCAGTAAAACTCGGTGAAAATTCTTGTTTTGATAAGGCAAACGTACATGCCTTGTTTGCCCAGGCAACTATTGATTTATTTTCCATTGATAAAGAATTGGCAAAACCATTAGTGCGTGATGCGATTGCTTGTGTAAACAAAATGGAGGAAAACTTTGGTAAGTCCAATTTGCGAAAAGTGGAATCTTTATTGTTGGAGAGTCAGCTGCAAGTATGCAATGGTGATCAGCGTCGAGCGCTAGAGGTGTTGGCTTCGGCTCAATCGACTTTGGGTGATACCAGAGATGATGCTTCGCTGGATGTTCACATCGAAATGATAAAAGCCTTGAGGATGTTGGGTAGAGCAGAGGATGCACAAGAAAAGCTCAGTGAATTATTACAACGGTATGCCGGTAATGAAGAAAAATTGCAGAAATTGGATGTGCTATTGGATGAGCCGCGCAGCGAGAAAAATAAACTCATGGTGGCAGAAATCAATAAAAAAGGAATATCGCTTTATAATGCCAAAGATTTTTCGGCCGCAGCCGATGCTTTTAAAATTGCACTGCAAAAATTACCGAATCATATAGGTCTTCGCTTGAATTACGTGCAAGCAATGATCGATAAACTGAAAGCCAATTTCAACGCCGCAGTTAGTGAAAAAGTGCAACAAACTCTTACAAAAACATCCAATATTATTTCCCAGCAGCATCCGCAATACCAACGATATCGTCAATTGAACGATGCATATGCAACTTTAACGCGTGCAAACGAAAAAACGAAGTGAGGTTACTGTGGATTTATCATCGAAGCAAAAAACCTCTGTCAATGACCAGGACCAGATCGCCATTGATTTTTCATTTATATTGGCATCCAGTGTCCACGACATGAAAAATTCACTGGGGATGCTTTTGAATACCCTTGCAGCGATGGTCGAGAAGTCACCACCAAAAGATGCAGAACAAGCACGGTTTTTCTCCACGCTAGAATACGAAGCAGCACGTATTAACGGTGAATTAGTGCAATTATTGTCGCTTTACCGAATGGATGAAAAAACATTAGTGGTAGTAATTGATGAACACCATGTAACAGATACCATAGAAGAGCAGGTTGCGCGGAATGACACCTTGCTGCGCTCACGCAACATTGAAATTCAAATAGATTGTGACAGTGATTTAACCTGGTACTTCGATAGCGAACTTATTGGTGGGGTACTTAATAATTTGATCGTTAATTGTGCTCGTTATTGTCGCCGCTGTTTGCAGGTCAGTGCTTTTGAAGAAAATGGATTTTTGTGTATAGCCGTTGCTGATGATGGGCAGGGGTATCCAGAAACGATGCTTTTGGGGCCATTACCTCAAGCAGCAGTGTCTTTCAGTTCCGGGAATACGCGTTTGGGATTGCTATTTGCACGTAAAGTGTTGGAAATGCATAAGTCAAAAAAGGGGCATGGATACATGACCATTACGAATAATGGCCCATTGGGCGGTGGTTTTTTGAAATTGCATCTTCCCTGATGGCTATAAGGATTTACCGGAAAATAGGCGCAACGGTTGAAATCACTCCATAGCTATTGCATCATTCCAATCCGTTTTCGGCACTGGCGTTAAGGTTAAAATTTATGCTTAAAATCCGCTTTAAAGATAATAAATACAATGCGGTGTGGTTGGTTGAACCCAAAATTACAATTGGGCGTTCGGCGACAAATGCGCTGGTTATTGATGATCCCCTTGCTAACGATGTTCATTTAGAGGTGCTGGTTGATAATGAGCACCTTACCCTCCGAAATCTTGTTCCTACCCAGCCGGTTATCGTAAATGGCCAGCCGGTAAATGGCGCTTGTGAGTTAAAGCCGGACGATCAAATTGTCCTTGGTGCTGTGGAGCTAGTGGTTATAGATCCTAAAAAGGAGGCTAAGGTTGCTGCAGAGGAATCGGCAAGTGTTACACAATTGCGTGCTCCTAAAGCGACTGGATGGTCGTTAAAAGCCAATCACTCTGCGTTGTCGAACCGAGTTTTCCCTCTTAAGGAAATCAACGTTATTGGCAGGGCGAGTGAGTGTGATATCAGCCTTGCAGCAGCACATTTGTCGCGTCGTCATGCCCAGTTGCAGGTTATTGATGGGATGTTATTTGTGAAGGATCTGGATTCCGCGAACGGCACCTACCTGAATGGTAAGCGAGTTGCTGAAGCGAGGGTGAAAAGAGGGGATGAGCTGCGATTTGACGCTTTGAGCTTTGGTGTGATGGGGCCAACCACTGAAGAGCTGGCAAAAACGGTTATCCGTAAGGCGCCACCACCAAAAACCGAGGTTGTGGATGCCAAGCGTTCTGGAAATGTAACACCCAACAAGGTACCGGCAGCGACTCGCTCATCATCCATTGACCGCTCTACCGGAAATGGGCCATCAAAAACTGGCCCCGAAGAAGGTAGCAAAGGGAAGTTCGGACTCGTTTTGTTAGTAGTCTTAGCCGTGGTTGTTATAACGGTGATGGTTTTAACACGCAAATAAGTCTTGAAGCTTTATGGGAATCAGCCGATAGCCTGTGAGCCACAGACAATGAGCTGCTCACAGGTGATCTATGAATATTTCTTCGTTAAACAATCCCTCCAATGCAAATCCCTCGCTCAATGGCGTATTGAACCAACCAGCCAGCAGTACCCACACTTCTTCGCAGAAAGGTAAAGCTCCGGTGCTTGAAGGCTTGAGTGAAGGTGTTTCTATTAAGGATAAACGCCAGGCAGCCTTGCAGATTGTTAATAAAACGCTCACGGCGGCGTATGAAAAAATCAGTTCTCGTGGTCAGGTTGCCAAAGCAGAATACGAAAATTTTGAGCCATTAACCGCTGAAAAAGTCGCCAACAATATATTGGGGTTTATAGAGCGACGTTTACAAATGGACGTGGCTGACGGTGCAACCCAGGAAGAATTGAAAGCGCGTCTGGAAGCAGGTTTATCCGGTTTTCAAAAAGGGTTTGCTGAGGCTAGCGAAAAATTGGAAGCACTCAGTTTGCTATCTCCGGAAGTGAAAACGGACATCGGAAAAACCTATGATCTGGTCATCGAGGGTGTTGACGAGTTACGTAAAAAATTCATTGAAGCAACAGATGGCGCAGAGACAACTCCGACCGGTAATAAAGGAGAAGTGACGTCAAATCCTGATACCAAGCCTGTGGCTAAATTGGATGTGCCTGATTTTTTACCGGCTGCAAAAAGCAGTACTCTTGGTTATGGTAACTATGAATATGGTCGGGCACGAGAATTCAGTTTCGAATTGACAACAAAAGAGGGTGATAAAGTCACCATCAAGGCAACCTCAAGTGAAGGTTTTGCATTAGAAGCTGCAAAAGGTCGCTCTAGTGGCTCTTTAAATGCCAGCCAAAGTTCGAGTGAATCATTTTCACTGAATATAGAAGGTGAATTGAATGAGGAGGAGCTAGGCGCGATCAATGATTTGCTTGGCCGAGTAAATGATTTGGCTGGGCAATTCTTTGAAGGTAATTTGGATGTTGCATTTGAACAAGCGGTAAACCTTGGCTATGACGATGAGCAAATAGGTAGCTTTTCGTTAAATTTGGCGCAGGCGGAAATTCAACAAGTTACCCAGGCTTATCAAAATGCGGGCCCGGCTCGGACTGCAGATGAAAGTAAACCCGATTTGTTGAGTGATCAATTGTTGCCACTAGGGAATTTCATCAGGGATCTTCTCGACAGTCTTGATCGTGTTTCTTTATTTCCTGAACCAGAAACCTTGCTTGGAAATGTAGCGGAAAAAATTACCGGCACCGGTGATATTGAAGAACAACAAGGTAAACGTCTCCATAATTTTATTGATCGTTTGTTTGAGCTGGAGCTTCGTTAAGCAGCGTTTCAAAGAACTTGGTAAACTGTTTTCTTTCAAATCGACTCATTTGCTATGAAAACAGTTTACCTTTACTCAACACCTGGATGTCATTTATGTGATCTCGCTTGGGAGGTTTTAACACCGCTCATCATTAATTTACCGCTACGGCTTGAAGAAGTGGATATTGCTGGGTCAGATGAACTTATTGAACGTTACGGAGTGAGAATCCCTGTACTTAAATATGCAGATCATGCGGAAGATTTGGGATGGCCTTTTGATGACCGTCAAGCGGCTGATTTTCTAGCGAGACATTTGAGCTGAAACACCTGTAAAGTTTGCTTTTCAATGTTGGATATTATGTACAGCATTTTTAATCGGCTGATCCTAACCCCAGGGTGTTCATTGTTTCGGCTACCCACCGTAATGACTCTACATATATCTCTGCAAGTCGTTCTGCCGTTAAACCGGTTTTTTCAAGATCGGTCCAGTTAATTTTTTCCCAATCACCTTGTTCATGGGACTGTACTAACTGCAGAACCATTCCCTCCGGGCCAGAGTGTTTAAGCATCGCTTCATTAATCGCATCGCTTAATGAAAGGCTCGAAAGAAGTTCTTCCAGAGGTGTATCCAAAAAAGCATCCAGGGTTGACAGTAGACCGACAGTAAAAAAAGAATCTGGACGGCTGTGCTGATTAATTTCCTCGGCAATCAGTTCGCACATACGTGCACGTGTTAGCGCAGCAATGCTTAGTTCATGCGGCTTACCGCTGAGATTCGATAACGCGAGCAAATTAACCCAATTCCGAAGTTTATTTAACCCCAGCAACATGATTGCCTGGCGCAATGATTCGACGGAACGCGATAACCCAAACGCTGCGGAATTCACCAGTCGCAATAATTTAAAACTTAATAATGTATCGCGAGCGATCATACGCTCGACCTTTTCAATAGGTACATTCGGATCATGTAATGCAGATAACAATTGCAATACGGATTGTTTATTTTCGGAAACTTTTTTCCCGGTGATTACTTTGGGTTTTGCAAGGAAATAACCCTGGAATAAGTCAAAGCCAAGAGTCTTGCAATGCTCAAACATCTCGTAGGTTTCGACCTTTTCTGCAATCAGGGTAATGCCGAAAGGCTTTAGATAATTAATATGTTGTTTTAGTTTCTCTGGTGACAAATGAAGAACGTCCAACTTAATGATGTCAGCATAAGCGACCAGACTTTCAGTTTCCGCTGTTAATTCAAAATCATCCAACGCGATGGTGTAGCCTTGATCACGTAATTGCATCAGCGAATGAAGCATTGCTGCATCTACCTTTTGTCCTTCCAATACTTCAATAACTAATTTTTGTTTGCTAAAAGGCGGAGGTGTATCAATTAATGTGCGAGTGAAATTCACAAAAGCTTTGTGTTTTCCTACCACTTGTTCAATAGATAATTCAGTAAATGCATTCAGTAATACTTGTGAACTTGCTGCATCACCGTTACGGATACCCGTTGGCGTGAGTTCGCTGCTTCGGCATAACAACTCATAGGCAACAACTTGCATGTTGCCGTTAAAAATAGGTTGACGTGCCAGTAAAGGAATAACTTCGGTCATATAGAGTAGTTCAATATATTTGTTGTCTGGATTGGATGCCCAATCGTTGACTGTGAATACAAAGAGTGTAGACGCTAACCTCTGTGTTGGCACGACAAATCCGGTCATCCTGTCGAGCTATCAAGGAAAATTCCCTTTTTTAGATGACTGTTCAGCGCGCTGGTGCCGTATGGCTTCCAGCTCACGTATTAATGGTTCATCTGGTCCGGCATGGGCACGTAGTAATAACTGCAATACTTTATGGGGCCGCTGTTGAATGCGGGTGTTTAATCTCCACCATAAAAAAATTGGCAAGATAAACATCAGCAGAAAGATAATCAGTAAAGAAGAAAATAAAACCACCAGATTGCCACTGGTAGACATTAGCGCTCCCGGTACCGATGTAAAAAAATTAACAAGTGCGACTATCACGATAAGCTCCTGGATTTTACTTAGGCTAAGGCTTATCGCAGCGAAAAAATCAGAGTCTAAAAACAACAAAGCCGCAGATTTATCGCTGCGGCCTTGGTATAAAAATAAAGGTTTTATATTTTTACTGCCTGATCCGCACAAGCAAAAGGTATCGCGCGATAATGTTAAATCGCAACGCCTGATGTTTAAGTGCGAAACAGTAGTTAGACATAAAAATATTCGAATTAGATATTAGCGGGAGCCTGACTCTAATGGATTTTTTAAACATACACAACTGTAATGTTAAAAACTAACAACTCTTTGAGCAGCAACTCCAGCTCCCCATATATACCCCTCTGCCATAATTTACAGCAGGTATTGCGACTCTTGCCTATACTTTTCGTAGTTTATTCAATGCCTTGAGATGTAGAGGCCGGAAGTGATGGTATAAGTATGTCCAAGTTACTGGATTCGATCGATCAACGTACGCGGTTAGTAGGGGAAAACCGTCTGGAGTTGCTGATGTTCCGTTTAGGCGGAAGGCAGTTATTTGCAATTAATGTGTTTAAAGTCCAGGAGGTGGTTAAGGTTCCCAAGTTGTGGCATGTTCCCCATAGCCACCCCCACATTAGTGGCGTTGCTCACTTGCGAAATCAGGCAGTACCGGTAATTGATTTGCGAGCAGCGATTGGTATGACCCCACTTAAGGATATTGAGAATGCCAATCTTATCGTGGCTGAATATAACCGTTCAGTTCAAGCATTCCTGATCGGTGCTGTAGATCGTATTGTGAATTTAAATTGGGAATTGATTTTGCCGCCTCCTAAAGGTACTGGTCGGAGTCATTTTTTGACGGCAATTACCCGCCTTGACGATCAATTGGTTGAAATTCTTGATGTGGAGCGCGTACTGGCGGACATAATTCCCTATAACACCCAAGTGTCTGATGCTGTTCTGGATGCAGATTTGGTTGAAGAAGCACGTCGACGTAAACTGAAAATCCTTCTCGCAGAAGACTCGCCTACCGCAGTAAAACAAGTTAAAGAGACTATGGCGAATCTCGGTGTCGAGGTTTTATCAGTGCAGGATGGACTGCAGGCATTAAATCATCTTCGGCAATGGACTCTTACCGGGCGTAAAGTGACCGATGAAATTCTCATGCTGGTTACTGACGCGGAGATGCCGGAAATGGACGGTTACAGGCTTACTGCCGAAGTACGGAAAGATCCTCTGCTGAAGGATTTATATGTGGTTTTGCATACATCGTTGAGCGGGAGTTTTAACAAAGCAATGGTGGAAAAAGTGGGTTGCAATGACTTTCTTTCCAAATTTCAGCCAGATGAGCTGGCCAAGGTAGTTCAAAAGCGATTGAAAGAATTTCTTGGAAAAAAACAAGGAACAGCACCTTAAAAAAATGCCGGCAATTGCCGGCATTCTTATGTATTTCTCATTTATTACAAATGGCGATTTGCTTCATCTTTTGTAACAAAACTGGTTTCCTCTCCGAGACGATACGCATAAATAACGGAGAAGGACAATACATTTTGCACGTAGCCACGAGTTTCTTTATACGGGATTGTTTCAATCCATACATCATAAGGAAGTTGTGCGTTCTTCTCTTTATTCAACCATTTTTTAACGCGCCCCGGGCCGGCATTATAAGCTGCAGCTGCAAGGATACGATTTCCATCAAATACTCCTAGTAGATGGTTCAGGTAACGGCTCCCCAATGCGATATTTTTTTCCGGTGCAATTAAATCATTTGGTGAAAAACTCAATCCACTTTTTTGCGCCGTTTGTTTGGCGGTTGCAGGTAGCAATTGCATTAAACCTACTGCACCCGCAGGAGATTTTGCATCATGCGTGAACGCACTTTCCTGTCGTGTCACAGCAAAAATAAATAACGGATTCACAGCAGTTTGTCTGGCTGCTCTTGCGACATGATCTTTATAGACAATCGGAAAGCGCACTTCCAGCTCATCCCAGGATTGTGCTTCTGCCATCACTTGAATACCGTGACGATACCAACCCCATTTTTCCGCCAGGCGGCCCGCTATAATCATTTGCTCCATTGGCATGCGGCGCGCGCTATGGAAATATTCGCGATTTGCTGCGCCCACTTCACCGCGCATGAAAAACTCGCGCGCGCGTTGCATGCCGCCAGAATTTTCTACGGCGCGAAATTGTTCTTCCGTTACGCTCAACGGGCGATCCAGCAAATGATAGGTGCCACCCGTTTTATCCGCGGCCAGGAATCCATAGAAACTGCGTGCCGGTGCAACGCTTTGATAAATTGTCATCGGTGTTTCGCCATTAATCTCCTTGATATCCAATTGTTCCATCGTACGCGCTTGCCAATAGCGCCAGCGCTCGGATTTGCGCGCATCATCTGGCAGGCGTGCAAGCCATTCATTAACACGTTCCCAATCCTGTTTACGCAATGACTCGCGTAACAGCCATTCAAGCAGATCCACTCTTGTTAAATTAGGTGTTGATGCAACCAGTTTTTCTGCATCGGCCTCATGATCTTGATACAACAATCTCAATGCAATGTGGTATTTGATATTGATGCGGTCTTCATCGCTGAATAACTGTTGCGCGTCGTATTGATGCCAAAGAGTGAGCGCTTCTTTTGCATTTGCAAGCGCGAGTTTTTCCAGCCCCAACAAAATCACTGCTTTCATTTGCGTGGACTGTTTGGAAAATTTTGCAGTTTGTTTGAGCAGACGAGGATTCGTGTTTACCTGTTGCATCAATAAAGCGGTTGGACGAGTTGATGTGGGCAGTAAATTAGCAAGATAACTTGCCATGGCGGTATTGCCGGCTTTTACCGCTTTTAAATGGCGATCCCAAATTAATTCCGGGGTCATAAAACCGGCTTTTTTCCATTCGGCAAAAACCGGGTCACACGCTTTGGATTGCGCTTTATCGACATTCCAAAGCACGGCGACTTCATCCATTGCTGCATTATCGCCAGTTTTCAAGCGAGCGCGTAATTGCAGGCAAGCTAATTCTGGGTCGGTCAAACGTGCATCATAAAATGCCCGGTAATCGCTCCAGCGCTCTCGATGTGCAAGGGTGCGCAACCAGCGATGAGTAAGACGCTCGGATAGAAAAGAATCAGGGTAGCGAGAGAAAAATCGTTCTACATCTGCGATGGGCAACGTATGCAGGCGATTGGTTATATCCTGGTATTCAAGATAGGGTAGCAGCGGATAATCCTGTAACTGCTTAAGCAATGTTTTGTATTCACCCATGCTTTTTGCATTCAATGCTTTTTGCGCTTGCGTGTATTTCTGCCGTTCCAACTGGCGCTGGTCCGGTTTGACAGGTGTTGCTTTGGTTTCTGGTTTGGCGGTGTTGGTTGCTGCTTCAGCAATCAAGGTCATGCTACCGATCAATACACTGGCACTGAATGTTATCGGCCAAAGTATTTTCGAAAACCTCATGGTGAACCTCAAATTATTGTAAAACTGTACGGGTTGGTTAAGCCCCGCTGGTGGGATATGATGCGGCACTTTTTTCGCAGCCTGATATGAATTGAGAATACCAGCCAAGCGGTGCTTGTGCCAGTATCATTTTCGTTGGAAAACTACCTGAATTATTCCTTCTATGTCTTTGATTAAAATTGAAAAAGCTGTGCTGAGTTACGGCCTGCAAGTCCTTCTTGATAATGTTGACCTGACCATCGAAAAAGGCCAGCGCTTATGTTTGATTGGTCGCAATGGTGCCGGTAAATCCAGCTTGTTGAAAGTCATCGCAGGTGAAGTGGATTTGGATAAGGGCGAGGTTATTCGCCAGAGCGGTATCCGGATTGCGCGCCTCGAACAGGATTTACCGGAAGCTGATGATCGCCTGGTGTTTGACGCGGTTGCAGCAGGTAGCGATGGGCTAGGGCAGTTACTGACTGAATATCGACAATTGTCCCATGCCAGTGACATCTCGGAAGAACAGCTTACCCGCATGACACGTGTTCAGCAGCAAATCGAAGCGCGCGATGGTTGGTCCTTGCAGCAAAAAGTGGAGGAGATCATTTCCCGTCTGGATTTGCCCGCTGATAAATATATGCGCGAATTGTCTGGCGGCTGGCGTCGACGTGTTGCGTTAGCTCGTGCGTTGGTGCTTGAGCCGGATGTGCTCTTATTGGATGAACCAACTAACCATCTCGATATAGCTGCAATTGAATGGCTGGAAAAACAATTGTTGGCATTTAATGGGGCATTGGTCTTCATCACCCATGATCGTTCGTTGTTACAAGCGCTGGCCACTCACATTGCTGAGTTGGATCGCGGTAATTTGCGCTATTGGTCTGGAAATTACGCGAGCTTTCTTGTTTATCGCGAACAGGCTTTGGCGGATGAAGCGCGCCATAATGAACTGTTTGATAGAAAATTGGCTCAGGAAGAAGTCTGGATTCGCCAGGGAATTAAAGCGCGGCGCACACGCAATGAAGGACGCGTGCGTGCATTAAAAGCGTTACGAGAGGAGCGCTCCCAGCGTCGCGAGTTGGTAGGGAAGGCTAATTTTACCCTCGCAAGTAGCGGTGATTCCGGAAAATTGGTAGCGGAGCTCACCGATGTGTCTTTTGCCTGGGGTGATAAACCGATTATTAAACAATTTTCCTCACGGATCATGCGTGGTGATCGTATTGGTTTGGTGGGTGCAAACGGTGCTGGGAAAAGCACATTATTAAAATTGATTTTGGGTGAATTGCAGCCACAATCAGGAAAAGTAAAGCTGGGAACCAACTTGCAGGTAGCCTATTTTGACCAGCTGCGTGATCAGTTGGATCTCAATAAAAATGCTGTCGATAATATTGCCGAGGGGCGCGAATTCATTGACATTGATGGAAAATCCAAACACATTTTTTCCTACCTGGGTGACTTTTTATTCAGCGGTGAACGTGCACGTACTCCGTTAAGGGCATTATCCGGCGGTGAACGCAATCGTGTTTTGCTTGCGAAATTATTTAGTAAAGCCGCTAATTTGTTAGTGCTTGATGAGCCAACGAATGACCTTGATGTAGAAACCCTGGAGCTGCTTGAGGAAATTCTTACCGACTATCCCGGTACTATTTTATTGGTCAGTCATGATCGTGCATTTTTGAATAATATTGTTTCGAGTGTTATTGCCTTTGAGGGCCGCGGGAATGTACTCGAATATGTGGGTGGATATGATGACTGGATTCGCCAGGGCGGAAAATGGACCCAGGCTGATGAACTTCCAGTAGCGGTTGAGCGTGCGACTCAATCGATTGCATCGACTGGAGCAGCGAAAACGACGGTGAAAACCAAAAAGCTGAGTTATAAATTCCAGAAAGAGTTTGACGAATTGCCACAAAAGATTGAGACACTTGAAAGGCAGTTGGAATGTTTGCAAGGTGAAGCAGCGGCAGCCGATTTTTATTCGCAATCCTCCGCTGTTGTTGAAAAAAAATTGCAAGAGCTTGCCCAAGTCCAGCAGCAATTGGATGATTGTTTTGAACGCTGGGCCGAGCTTGAAGACATGCAACAGGAATAACCAAATGGTGCAGGGTTAATCAGGATTCATCGGTTTGCTTTTTAACCAGCACCGCTAATACGTCGCAGGTGGCTCCGTGCAAAACGCTATTGGGCGTAGAGCCTAGCAGTAATGCGAAGCCCTTGCGACCATGGCTACCAACAACAATTAGGTCGGCATCTTCCTGCTCTGCCAGATAGTGAAGCTCGGCAGCAGGCTGGCCCACAAGAACGTGTTGCTGTTGGATAGGATACTCCGTCGTTTTCGCCAGTTGAGCCAGGTCATTGCCGGCTTTTTGAACTTGCTGTTCTTGCACACCGCTCAGGTCGACGGGCATATCGCCACCATAGGCAAAAGTAATGGGCTCAAGCACATACGCGAGAGTCAATTTTGCATTGCACGCACGGGCGATGCCAGCGGCGCGGTGAATAACTTCAGGGCAGTCCTCTGACAAATCCACACCAACAATAATATGGCGATAACTGATTGATTCACTCATGATTTCTCCTTATTACGACATCTTTGTCTGAACGAACTTATTATTCGTTCATCAAAAAAGTTTGCTAAATACTAAAGTAGCTCAATTTGAGAGTAATCCAAATCTTGGATCATTAACGAGTCTAAAGGGTTTCCATGAATATTTGGTTTTTTGTAATTTTGCTGGTTGCGATTGCTCTGGTTATAGGGCCTGTTTCGATGCTGCGACCAAGGCCGGCTCAGCGGCGCAAGGAAGCTTTGCGCCTGCATGCGACAAAGCAGGGGGTTCGTTTTGGTTGGCGTAAGCCCCCGAAATTAAAAACCGATATGGAAGAGCCCGAGCCTGCCCCCGTTTATTACCTGGCACCCACATCGCAAATTCTAGTGAAGCCTGGTTGGATACTGATGCGAACATCCTATGAGCATGATGGAAATTTTTATGGCGCGTGGGACTGGCATGGTGAATATCGTCCCAACGAAACCATCCAGGAGATTCTACGCAATCATGTACCTGAATTACCGGAATCGGTAACGCTCATCAGTCAGGGCGAAGCGGGAACATGCATTTTTTGGGCGGAGAAGGAAGATAAGGACGTGCTGGATCGCTTGATCACGCTTTTGAAAATGCTTCAGGCGGCAGAGGAATAACAAACAGTAAACCGGGTATACCGGTCACTGTCTGATGAAAATGAAGTTATTTCTTAACTAAGTGAATCTACAGATAAACGCGCAATAATGTTTCGGCAACACAAGCAAGGCGTTTACTGTTTTCAATTTCAATACTGATTTCGCTGGTTAGATCCACACAGCGCTTTGACACTTCGACGTGTTTAAGCAGAGTGCGAGCGCGTACTTTTGAGCCAGCTTTTACCGGATAAGGAAAACGTACCTGGTTCATGCCATAGTTCACGAGCATGCGCGCTTCGGGATAGGGATTATCGGTAGCTTGTGTCAGCTTGGGCAACATTGCGAGGGTAAGGAAACCGTGAGCGATAGTCGTACCAAAAGGAGATTCTTTGGCGGCTCTGGCAACGTCGGTGTGGATCCACTGATCATCTTCAGTTACGTAGGCGAATTGGTTTATCCGATCCTGGTCAATCAGCAGCCATTCACCCAAATGGGTTTCCTGGCCGATATATTCGCGCCATTTGTTATAAAACGCCCTTGCTTCTGGCGTTATCGTTGTTTCACTTTGTTGCTCACGCTCCAGCAACAGGGAAAACTTCTCCAGCCAAGGCGTATTTAACGTGTGGTTGATGGTCTGGCTCAAACGTTCAGATAGCACACGTAAAGAGGGCTCAATGCGGCTTTTTAGTTCCACACTGCCCAATTGTTTGCGCAACAGGCGTTCCTTGTCTTTAAGGTATTCTACAACGCTCATAAAAACTCCCTTGGGTCAAAAGACCTTTGCTAAATCACGTATGTTACTCGTCAGTCGCCATTCTAGGTCAAAATAACATCCTTTATGTTGCGGCGAACAGACTTGGCAATATGGTTTGAATGACCAATACGGAATAAAAATAAGGGTTCCGTGCCATCTGCCAGGTTAAGCTCGGATTTTAACCTGGCTACACCTTCCGATGTTTCAGTGGGGTAGCATTGGGGTTGAACCGCCAATCCGTTCAGGCTCGCTTCCAGATACACTCGTTCTACCATTTGGCCGGCGCGCAATTTTTGCTGAAAACTATCATTTTTTGTAGTGATAACTCCCCACATAGGAGTTGCTGCCGATAAACGGTCAACACTATCGATTTCACCTTGTTTGAATGCATCTTGTAGCAGGTCATCCGATGAGACCATTAATTCGACGTAACGTTTGATCGCTGCAGGAGCATCTCCGTTAAAAACCGAAATCCCATCCCCATTACTTTCCCATTGCTGACGGGTAATGCGGAACCAATTCATACCATCGCGGTGACAGGTATCGGTTAAATAGCTGCGCGCTGATTCGCGCACAATCTGTGCGATGGGATCACGTCCCGCACGCTTTTTAACCCATTGAATTTCAATTCCCGGAAACTCAGCGGCCTGGGCCTGGAGCTCCTGTAAAAATTGTGGATTGACCGGTTTGGATAAATCGAAGGCTGTGCGTGTTGTTTGTCGATTGAAAATAGCATTGAAGTAGGGCGTAGAGGCAGGATTTTGTGGTGCCAGGGTTATGCTGGCGCAATAACCACTGGATAAAAATTCCGCCGTGTCCCCATTCAGGGAAATGGTGGGCGCGTAGCCCAGCTGATGGGCGGCTACCCTGAGGTTTTCAATTGCTGCACCTATAGCGAGAATCATCATCCGGTAATCGGGATCAGCACTTTTCAGATGACGATTCTTATCGGCGTGAATATCGATTTTGTTATCAGCGATTTTAAACAGCCACGGCTGAGTGTTGTGTGGGCTGGGTGCGAGGGTCGCGCACATTACCAGGAACTCCATATCGCTGAGGGCATTTTTTTCCTTATGACTCCAGTAAGCGTAGGCCGGTGAGTTAGCTTCAATTACCGGCTCTGTCGTTGCCCACGCGGAAAAACCGCCGACCGATGCAACAGCGGCACCCGTTGCTGCGTATTGGATAAGTGTGCGGCGTTTCAGATTCACTTCATTAATACTCATGGAAATATTTCCTTTAATTCAATGCTCAATTATGGGGGTAGGGTGGGCATCCAGACCGCAGAAAAAACGTAATCGTCGTTAAATCCAAAACTTCCTTCCAAATCACACGATAAATTTGCCAGCGATATATTTGCAGAAAATACACTCCGGTCGGATGATGGCTTCACTACAACTTGATTGGCTCCCAACTTCACGCCTGTTGCTGAATAAATACATTTATAAATCGATTCCCGTGCGGAAAATATTAAATGTGCAGCCAGTTTTTGGTCGTGCCCTGGTAATGCATCAACCCAATTTTTTTCAGCGGATGAACAAATTTTTTTAATGGAACACCAATCCACTGAACTATCTTTCCATAACTCTATATCGATACCAATTGCACAAAGGTCAACGGCCCACGCAATTGCTGCTATTGCGTAATTTTTAGTGTGGCTAATACTTCCCACAATGCTATCTGGCCAGACAGGGCAACCATTTACATCTGCCAATATTGGGCTGGCTGTCTTACCAATATTTGCCAGTGCTTGTCTTGCACAATGTCTACCCGCACAAAATTCTGCCCGTCGTTTGGGAATCGCATTTGCAATTAACAAACGTTCTTCAGGGTAAAGCCCATAAACATCCGCTAACATCCTGGTGGATTGGACAAAAACCGGGTGACTGATAAAAAGTTGTTCAGGTGTTTGCACAAATGATTGCATCGAACAGGTTATTCCGTCTTGGTCTGATCAACGCCCGGTGAAAATCGCAATTGGCTGGATAGCAAATGCACTAACAGGCTGATAAATAAAATCGCGCTCAAATTAAACAAATGTTCACTCCCCGCAGATTTCATTACCAGCGATGAGAGCCAGGGGGCGAGGGTGGTACCGACGCCAAAACAAAAGGTAAAAAGCATGCTTCCTGCGGCCAAATCCGAAGCGGGCAATTTGCCACCAATGCTGGCCATAGCGAGCGCATAAATAGGGCCGAGGCTCGCCCCGGCAAGTAAGGCTAAACTGACCAACATGTTTGTGTTCGTAGCTATGACCAGCCCCAGTGCTGATAACACGCCGATAATCGAACATGTACCGAGCATTAAATAATTACCAATGCGATCAGCCAAATAAGCAACGGGAAGCGTTCCGATTATTCCACCAACAACAAAAGCGCTGAATACAAAACTCATCACCTGCAGGGAGTGGCCTTTTTCCATCATGTAAATCGGAAATAGAGTCATCAACGTTGCTTCGGCAATTGCATAGGCAAATATTGCGTGTAATGGAATGGAAATTTTTCTCGCGAGTTTCCATTTCATTCGTCCAATATTTATTCCTTTAACATCATTGATGAGATACACCAATGGAACTCCGGTTAATACAATAAGCCCACCTGCAATAAAGGTGGTTGGTGCAGAAATCCCATATAAAAATGAGCCAATTAATGGGCCTACGCCTAAACCAATCCCAAATGCCAGCGCATGTAATGATGCTGTAATCGTGCGTTGATTCTCAGTTGCGTTGGCAAGCAACAGAATTTGTCCTGCGACCATATAAAAACCCACGCCAAGGCCCATCAATGCGCGTAACAAATTCCACAGCACGTCTGATTTTGCATACGGAAAAAACATCGCTGCAATAGCAGTCAGGCAAAGCCCCGTAAACACCAGAAACAAGGGGCTTTTATACCGGATTAGCCAACGTGCTATCGGTGCAGCCAAGGTGATACAGAGGAAAAACAAGCTTGAGTTAATACCAATATCCAGCTCACTCCACTGTGCATCGGTTAGCAGCACCGAGATCATGGGGTTGAATAAACCAATCGCGATTCCTGCTATCGCTGACAGCGCATAAAGCGCTTTCAGTGATAGCGATTTTTGTAGGGGTTCGCTCCCGGATTTCATACCGGAACACCGGGACGGAAATCACTGGTCATGGCTTTGACAATTTTTAATTTGTCAGAGCCATAGGCGTACATATCCTGTTTACCAAATACATTGATAGATTCGCCGGTAATGCCATCAGAATCTGCCGATGCAAGGAACAACACAACATTTGCCACCTGTTCGGTAGGCATGGAAATAGAACGGAACGCCTGCGGCGTCATCCGTGTATCTACAAATGCCGGGCAAATAACATTGACCTGGATATTGTCTTGTTTAACTTCTTCTGCCAGCGCTTTGGTTAGGCCCAGTACGGCATGCTTACTGGCGGAATATGCACTAAATAGCGGATAACCAATCACACTGGCAACAGAACCAATATTAACGATTTTTCCGCTGCGTTGTTTTTGCATGTGTGGGACAACATAACGGCAACAATAAAATGTGGACATCAAATTAATATCGACGATATCTCGCCACTCTTTTGGATCTGATTCCGAGAGCATTGCCGAACGGTTTGCCCCGGCATTGTTGATAAGAATATCAATGCGTCCGAATTGTGATATCACTTGATTTACCATGCGCTCTACTTGCGGTGCCTGGGTGACATCGGCGCAAATAGATATCGCATCGGATGCGATTGCTTTTACTTCTTGCAACGCTTCTTCCAATTGTTGCGGTGAACGGGAAACCAGAACCACTTTCGCATTTTCACTGGCAAGGATTGCAGAAATAGTGCGGCCAATGCCCCGACCCGCACCTGTTACGACAGCCACTTTGCCGGATAATTTTCTGGAAGTACTTGCAATTGGTACTGAATTTATTTCGTCAGGTAATGCAATATTATTCAATTTATTATTAGCAAGTGACTGTGCAGTCACAGGAATAGCTATTGGCGTTGCAGGGATCGTAGCATTGGCTGTCATGGAAAGCATTTGACGTAAGCCCTGTAAGTAACGTTCACCCAATTGCTTGATGGTTTGTGCTTGATGGATATTGCGCGAATAAGAAAATTCGATCTTAAATTTTCCTTCATTGGCAATAAAAAATACTTCTATTTGCGCGCTACGTTTTTGATCCGGTAATGAGAATCGTTGGTCCCAATTGCTTTCATCAAATTCAAATACCTTGCTTTGGGGCAAGCGACGGTCGCCCAGGTAGTTTGCACGAACGGGCGTCAGTTTTTCATCCGGGTATGAACTTGACGGTAAATTTTTAGCAACAAGGTCATAGCTAACTCCATTTAATGGCACTGCCTCAAAACCATTGCGAATACTGTAAATGATTGCGTTCCAATCAGAGGTAGGATTGATACTAATGGCGAGCGGATAGTTAATCGCAAAGTTTCCCACACAATCAAAGTAAGTATTGTTGTTGCCCAAATCACGTCCATGGGTACGGTGGCTGACTACCACATTGGAATTACCGGACCACTTTGCCAATTCATGGTAAAGCGGTGCTAACAATAAGGTATATAACGAACAATTATGTTGTTGACGTAATGCTTGCAGGGCCTGAATATCATTTGCATCCAGGTGAAAACTTTCACTTGCGGAGGATGCTTCGCTATTGTTTCCATTTTGCATATCTACCGGAACGCGAAACGCTGGCATGCTTGCAGGGAATTGCGAAGTCCAGTAATTAATGTAGCTTGCTTTCGCCTCACGTGTTTGCAACTGCTCCAGTGAATTCAGGTAGGAAATAAATGAACGCTTTTCCTCCAGGGTGGAGTCCGCATTTCCTGACAAGCAATCGCTATAAAGCTGCCACAGTGATTTAAACAATATTCCATTGCCAAGCATGTCACTAATAATGTGATGGCCAACAACACAGATGTCATAACGGGAATCGGCTTCTTTAACAACAATGACATTCCATAATAATTTTTGTGAATTCAAATTTAATTCCTTAACGCGTTGCACAATCAAGGATTTTATTTGCTCATTACGAGCATCTGCAGAAAGGTGGCTGCCATCGTAATATTCAGCCTGTGGTGCAATAGCCGGCTCTGGAAAATGTTGGTGCCATTGATCACCCTTATGGGAAAACACTGAACGTAATGCGATGTGTTTTTGCGTCAGAAGATTCAAGGCTTTGTTGAATACATTCATATCCAATGTGTGCAGGTAGCGGAAGCGGGTAAAGCCTGCCCATAAAAAGGGTTCATCAAAATAGCTCACTAACCAATGTTGTGCGGGACTGAGTGGGTAAGTTAGCGCACTGGTAACAGCCGCTTCTTCTGTGGGCGTTGCCATGTGTTTCAAACTGGTTGATGGTATCGGTTGGCAAGTTGCCGTTGAGTCCATGCGTAATGATTTACGATCCAGCTTTCCATTTTGATTTTTGGGCAAATTTTCCAGCCAGGAAAAACGTCGCGGAATCATATAATGCGGTAATTTTTCTGCTAAAAAGTTTTTGATTTCTATTTCAGGAATGTTTTTTCCGGCAAGCCAGGCTTCCAGGCGTAAATGCCCGTCACCTTGATCCTGCGCAATGACAGCTGCTTCCCTGATCATAGGATGCTGCAATAAAACGGCTTCAATTTCTCCCAGCTCTACACGATAGCCGCGGATTTTTACCTGGCTATCCGAACGCCCGCGATAATCGTAGCTACCATCTGATAATTGCATTACCAGGTCACCGGTTTTATAAATTCTTTCGCTATTAACATGACTAAAGGGATTTGGACGGAATGCTTCTGATGTTTTTTCTGCATCATGTAAATAGCCGGCAGCGAGTTGCACGCCGCCTATCCATAAGTGGCCAATTTCTCCCTGCGGCACCATATTCATATGGTCATCCAGTACCAACAAATAAACGTTTGGCATCGCGAAACCAATAGGAATACGTTTCTGGTCCAAGCCGGGAATTGAATCTATTTGCCATGCAGTGACATCAATGGACGCTTCGGTGGGACCATATAAATTGGTGAGTTTGGCGCCCATGCCGAAACGCGAATACCAGCGCTGCACCAATGTTACCGGTAAGGCTTCGCCACTAAAAATAATATGGCGAAGACCAGGGTAAGCCGTAGACATGGATTCAACCGCTTCCAGGAACTCGCCAAAAAGTGAAGGAACAAAATGCATGATATTGATGCGTGTTTCACGCATCCATTGTGATAACGCCCAGGGATCTCGCAACAGTGTGGTGGAAATAGGACAAACCGTTCCACCGAATTGCAACGTCCAGAAAATTTCCCATACGGAAATATCAAAACAAACAGATGTTTTTTGTGCAACGCGTTCACCTGGTTGAAGAGAAAATAGTGCCTGATGCCATTGGTGACGATTAATGTAGCCGCGGTGAGCCAATACAACCCCTTTTGGATTTCCGGTGGAACCTGAGGTGTACAGCACCACCATTGGATCATCCAGCTCATTGATTAGTGCAATATCCCGGGTCGAGTGAGCGAGTAAAACATGTTTGTCGCTGACTACACATTGTGTATTGAATTGGCCTGCATTTTCATCGGTGATTAAAATATTTTTTAGATGCTCTGTTTGTTGCGTGCATTGCTCAACAAGCGTTTGGTGAATCGCCTCAGTAATTAATGTGGTAAGTTTTGAGTGGCTTAACATGTAGCTCAATCGTGCTACCGGATAATCAGGGTCCAGTGGAATATAAGCTGCACCGGATTTTAAAATTCCCAGTAGTGAACAAATCATGCTGGCACCGCGGTGCAACATGACGCCGACAAAATCTCCACGGCCTACGCCTTGCGCGCGTAGCCAGTGAGCAATTTGGTTTGATGTTGTATTAAGTTCAGCATAAGTCATGCTGCTTTCTGCTGTGTATATCGCAATTGCATTCGGCGTTTTTTGGCATTGATTAATTATTTGAACGTACGGAAGAATCTCATCTGAAGTCATTTCTTTTTTTGTGGAGTTTGCTTGGGTGAGATCCAACATGGCTTCCAGTGTTCGTGCAGACATGAGTGCGCGGCGATCAGCACTCGCGCCGGATTGTGCAATAAGCCGGGAAATAATCCTGATTCTTTCCAATGAATCCAACCCCAATTCTGCTTCGAGGTCACGGGTAATATCCTGTTGCGTCAGCGTCCGTCCCATCACTTGGCTCGCCAGCATTAATAAGGTGGAAGTCGCTTCAGGCGAATAGTGTTTCGTGGTTTGGGTAATTGGCGGTTTACTAACGGGAACATTGGCCAGAAGCGTTAACTGCCGTAATAATTCATCGGCAACAGAGACTACAAATTCATGCGAGTAATGATTCGCGTCGTAATTGGTGGTCATTTCCAAACGACCGTGAAATATCTCAATGACTGTATCCAGTGTCCCCGCGTTGGTTACGGTAGCTGCCTGGTAATCCAGCAATTGCAAGTTGCCATAAGTTTCTTTTAAATGGGTGTGGCCAATATAAGGAAGGAATAAATTGGACTTCATTCCCATGCGAATTAAATTACCGTGAGATTCAGGTATTGCTCCATTTTTTAATTGCATGCGGTCGCGAATGGCGATGGCAGCTTGCCGTGTTTGTGCGCGGTCACAGCCGGATGCAATACCTTCTTCAATAGTCGTATTGACGCGCGTAACCAGATTTGCCCAACTTTCATCTTGTGCGGGGCGAACAAAATCCAGTGCAAGGTTTTGTGCAAAACAACCCACCACTCCCGATGCATCCAGGTCACCATACAAACGACCACTGGTGGGAATATTTAAAAATATTGGTTGGTTGATATCTACAAACCGGCAGACAGTGCGCAAATACGCGCTCACTAAAAAGGCATTCATGGATGCGCGCAAATCGCCAGTCAAGCGCAATAATTTTGTAGTGGTTTGTGCGTCGAGCTGGAATCGATAATGGCGGCATTTTGCGCGTGCAGTTGCTCGGGAGTTGCCAGAAGGGTTCCATACAAACGATTGTTTACCTTGCCGACGAAGCATCGTATTTAATGCTTCATCCTCTTCAGCCTTGTGCCATTGGTTTATTGCGCGTGATATATGTTGGTATTCAAGGATTGAGGTGGCAGGTGGTAGTGCTGGCGAGATGTTCATTGAATAAGCGCCATACAGCTCCAGGAATTCCCGAATGATTTGCTGGTTTCCCAAACCATCGGACACAAGGTGATGATTGGTAAAAAACACTTCATGCACATCAGAGGATAATTTGAAAACAAAGAACGAATGCAGCAATGGCGAGTTTAAATCCCATTGATAATTAATCCGGCGCTCAACCTCTTCAGTAATTTCCTGCGTTTGTTGCGCTGCAGGCAATGCAGAAAAATCATATATCGCTATTTCAGGTGCTGGTACGAAAGAGGGCACGAGATAACAATAATCCTTAAAGCTCGTTGCTTGTGGTGGAATTACAAAATGGCTGCGTAGTGCAGGGTGTCGCTCCAGCAACGTGTTCCAGCACTGGCGCGCAATGTTTATATTAAATCGGCCTTGCACGCGTACGTGACTGCACAAACTACAGGTAGATACAACCCAATGCGATACCAGGAACATATATTGCGATGGCAATATTTCTACCGGTTCGGTATTGATGTGGACCACAGGTGCAAGATCCATCCCTTGCGCAGTAGTTGTTGGTAAATTTCCCGGTGTTGCTGTAACGGTTTGGGTTTGAAAAGGAAGTAACAGCTCAAAAATTTCGCGCAAACTTTGCAAATGCATCATTTGGTCAGCGGGCGTGTTATGCAGGAAATTATCTTGTTGGTTAGCAGGTATTAAATCCAGCAGGGACTGGCTTAACTCAACCATTTTAATGGAATCAATACCCAAATCACTTTCCAGGAATAAATCCAGATCCAGGTCAGCTGCATCATGACCGGTGATGCTACTGATTAACGCAAATAAATTACTTTCCAATAAAAGAGCAGCAGATCCTGCACTCGACGGCGCATTCTCACTTGATGGGAAATTGTTGTTGGCAGTTAAAAAAGTTGTTGCAGGCTCAACCGGTTTTAATGAGCTATTTCCACTGTCGGTCAGTAAATGTTGAGCGAATAAATTTTCAATTTCGGCAATGCTTTGCAAGTGCATTAATTGGTCTAGTGGGACGTTGTCAGCAAATTGGTTCTTTAATTCGTCAGGAACCATTGAAATCAAACCCTGTACTAACTCCACCATCTTAATGGAATCAATACCTAAATCGCTTTCCAGAAACATATCGGAGTCGATGTCATCCGGGTTGTGGCCGGTAATGTCAGATACCGCACAACGAATATTTTTCTGGATCATGGCTACACTATTCATATCGTATTTCCTTCGCAAAAATGGCGTACTCCGCCGGGGCATTCAGCCAATTATTAATCGATTAAATCTTTCAGTTCCTGTTTCAGAAGATACGAAGCCCTGTTGCGTTCTTCGGTAGACATGGCTGCCCCTGACATTGGAATCAGTTGTTGCACGTTTAATGGCGGTGATACCGGAATTAACGTTTTAGGTTTACTTGTATCCGTGGTGTGAACAACTGCTGAATTTTTTTCAGCAAATTGTTGTATGGCGAGTGGTTTAAACCGATAGGCTTTATTTTCAAAGGGATAGGTGGGTAATACGACTTTACGAACCCCCTCAGGAATAAAGGGCCGTGAGTCAAAACTCACACCGCGTAAATACAAGGAACCAAATAGCGTTAACAAACTGCTGACGGCTGGCACCGATGACGAAAGTCCTAACCATTTAGGGTTTTCAGCAACGCCGAGTTGCGTTGCGAGTTCTGGTGAGCTGCCCAAATGCAAGATCACCGCTTCTGTTTTAATAAACGGTTGTACATCCTGCGGGGTTAATGAACGGGGCGATTGCAAATAACCAATCAATTGCAATGCAACTTGTTCCGGTGCACCTTGAATCGTCATGCCAGACAATATCAGTGGGCAGGGAACGCTGTCGTTATGGTGAATATCGCCGGTAATTAATTCGTGCAAATCATGTTTGCCGAGTGTGAGGTTCAGCAATACTTCCACGGCTTGTTTTAATGAAAGTACACCCGTCAAACACGCACCTGCAATGACACCAATTCCTTCTGCAAATATTCCTGCGGGTTGGATTTGACTGTTCACAATAATGCGGCCCAATGCATATTGCACAGCAAATGCATAAATCAAATCATCCAGGTGTGACTGGTTCAGTAGATTACTGCGTTGCATAACCTGCTGATGATACTCTTTGCATTCATTGCAAATCTGTTGGAATTGCGGGAAGCGTTCAATCAGTTCATCGATATCAAGCGCATTGAAAGGATTTTTTCCATCCAATACCAAATATACGTCAGGTGAAAGTTTTGGATTGGTTTTGCGTATTTCAACACCTGGTTTTGCTTGGCCTGTCATAAGCGCACTCAATTTTTCTAACAAATCGTCACGGTTATCAATTACTAATGCTGATTTAAAGGCGAGATCACGTTGGCTTCCATTCATGCTTAAACAAATTTGTGCAGGGTTGTAGTGCGAATTGGCTTGCAATGTCTGGCTTAAACGGGATGCAATCTGTTGCAGCACATTTTGAGTACGGCCACTCAATAGCAATAATTGTTTACCTTGTGCGTTGTTGAGGGTCTCTATAACAGGGGCTTCTTCGAGAATCATATGGCAGTTGGTACCACCGAAACCAAATGAATTCACACCTGCTCGCAAGGGTTGATCACCTTGTGGTTGCCATGATTGCGGGCGACCACTAATTACATGAAAAGGTGTTGCTGAAAAATTAATATGTGAGTTTGCTTTTTCAAAATTTACGGTGTGTGGAATGGTGCGATTGCGCAGCGACAATACCACCTTGATTAAACTGGGTACGCTGGAGCCGGAAAGCATATGGCCGAAACTGGATTTTAGTGAGCCCACCGCGCAGAATTGATTTTTGTTAGTGAATTTTCGATACGCTTGCGTCATTCCTTCCAATTCAACAGGATCACCGAGTGGCGTCCCGGTACCATGGCATTCCACATAACTGATTTGCTCTGGTGAAATCCCGGCATTGATATATGCCTTGCACAATGCATCCGCTTGTCCACGCGGGTTGGGAGCCGTAATGCCATTCGAATGTCCGTCATTATTAACGGCTGAACCTTTAATAACCGCCATAATGCAATCACCGTCGGCAACCGCTTCTTTTAACGGTTTTAATATCACTGCGGAAATCCCTTCACCTAACACCATGCCATTGGCTTTCTCATCAAACGGCGAACAGGCACCTGTCGGGGACAGAGCACCTACACGGCTAAGGAAAACAAATGGACTGTCATTCCCGGTTAAGTAAGCGCCGCCGGCAATTGCCATTTTTGATTCGCCACGTCGCAGGCTGTCGCAAGCCAGATGCACAGCCACTAATGATGAAGAACAAGCTGTATTAATTGTCATATTAGGGCCACGCAAATCGAGCCAATGGCTTACCCGCGCCGGAATTTCATTTAAACCGTTCCCTGCTACCGCGTCTGAAATTAATTCAGCAGGATTAATAACATCCCTGAGTGTTTCCAACAGATTGACTTTGTCGCTTTCATTCAACGCGTTAAACCAGGACGCTTCCTTAAAGCGGTTGCATAGCGCCTGATAACGCTGGTGAAGAATAAAATGTTCGCCGTAGTGGTTTTGTTCGCAGCCAACATAAATCCCTATATCGCGTGTACGGAATTCGCCCCCGTAGCCCGATTGCTGCAACGCTTCAAATGCAACTTCCAGAAATAAGCGTTGCTGTGGGTCCATCACTTCGGCTTCACGGGGAGAAATTCCGAAAAACAGGGGGTCAAAATCATAAGCGCGGTCAATAAACGCGCCCCATTTTGAATAAGAGGTATGATTCAATTGCTCTTTACCAAAGTAATCATCCAATGACCATTGCTCCGCGTTGACTTCGCGAATTTGCGTTTTTCCTTCAATTAAAATTTTCCAGAACTCATCGATATTGTTTGCTCCGGGCAAGCGTAAACCGATACCAATAATGGCTATATCCTGGTCGCGATATTGATTGCCAGTTTCAAGCTCTTTTTGTGAATGAATAACCGGTGAATAACTTGATTGAGTATTAATTTTTTGTGTGGCAGAGGTTTGCAACGGAGCATCCGTTATTGGTTTGGATACTACGCCGTGCCCGTAACAAACTTTTAAATAATCAACCAACGCGGATGGTGATTGATACTCAAACAATAATGTGGGTGAAAGCTGCTCTTGTACCAGCTCGGCTAACTCCTCAGAGAGTTTGACGGCGGTAGCAGAATCCATCCCCAGGTCATTAAAGTTTTTGAACATGTCTAGCTGATCAATGGCAATGGCAAGATGACGAGCAATCATCTCGCTTACCACGGAGTTCCAATTGCGTGGTGTGACAGTGTGCGAGTAGTCCGTGGCGTTGTGTGCAATGGACTGCGAAGAGACTCTCGCCGACTGTTGTATACCCATAGCTTCTTGCGCAGTAGTAAACAGCGCAGGTCTTAAAGGCATATTTGTTACAGGTGCAATGGTTACTGGCGCTGTTGGCGCTGGTGTTGTTGTGAGCGATGAATTATTCACAATCCGGTGCGGTATAAAATTGCTGCGATCTTTTGTTTCGATGCGATAGCTTTTGTTGGTAAACGGATAAGTCGGGAGACTCACACGTTTGGGTGAGAAATCTGCATCAAATGCAATCCAGTTCCATTCAATTCCGTGGGTGAACAAACCTGCCATGGTGCCCAGTAAGGATTCCCAATCACCACGTTTACGATCAAGGCAGGAAAATATTCTTATTTCGGGGCGTTCCAGAAAACTCTTGGTCAGGTTAGCGAGGATTTTATCTGGCCCACATTCAATAAATGCGGTAATGCCCATATCAACAGCGAGATTAATACTTTGTTCAAAGCACACTGGAGCAGAAATATGTTCTTTCCAATAGCGGGCATCAGGAATTTGTTGATCTATCCATTTGCCACCTATATTGGAAATCAACGGAATAGCGGGGGCTTTAAAGTGAACGGCATTGAGTACCTTTTCAAACTCATCCAGCATCGGATCTAGCAAGGGTGTATGAAATGCGTGGGACACTTGCAAGGGTTTGCACACTTTGCCAGTTAATTGCAATTGTTCTTGCAGTATGTTGAGTGCATCCAGCTTTCCAGCAATTACCTGGTGTTTACCGTTGTGGGCAGCGAACCATAATTGGTTTTCGAAGGGCGCAAGGCTTGTGGCCAGTGACTCACGCGAATCAAATACGGCTAACATGCCACCACCTTCCGGGAGTGCATACATTAATCGCCCACGTGCAGCGACTATGCGAGCAGCATCAGCCAAACTCATGACACCGGCCAAACAGGCCGCGGCATATTCACCAACACTATGGCCAAGCATCGCAGTCGGCTTTAAACCCCAATCCAGTAGTAATTTTCCAAGCGAATAATCCAGCGCAAAAATTACCGGTTGTGTTAGCCAGGTTTGCGCCAATAAATTTGCATCATCAAATCGGTATAGGTAATCAACCAGTGGATGCTCCAGGTAATCGTAAAACGCGGCAGAACATTCATCGACAATTTTTTTATACTGCGGCAATGTTTCATAAAGTTGCTTTGCCATGTTGATGTACTGAGCACCTTGACCAGTGAACATCAAGGTATATTTCGGTGCGATTTGTACATGGAATGCATTGTTAAAACTTTTTAATTGTGCGATAGCATCATCACTATCTTCAATGACAAAAGCGGCCCGATGAGGAAATGGATTACTACGGGTATATTGCGAAAAACAGATATCGGTAAGTGATGCATTGTCGGAAAGTTTTATTAAATGGTTTGCAAGGTTTCCAGCACGCTTGCTCAATTCATCCGGTGTACGTGCGGATACGCACAACAAATTTAACGGTTTTTGTGGACGTTCTTGCGGTGTTGCTGTGGTGCCTGCCTCTTCAATGACCATATGGCAATTGGTTCCGCCAAACCCAAAAGAGTTAATAGCGCCGCGCCGTAAGTTGTTCGCGCCTGCTTCCCAGGTTTTTGGTTCAGTTAATAACCGGAATGCGGTATTGGGAAGATTCAATTGTGGGTTGGGGGTTTTAATGTGCAGGCTTGGAGGCATTTTTTTATGTTTTAATGCCATGATTAATTTAATCAGGCTGGCTACACCGGCTGCACTGAGCAAGTGTCCGATATTGGCTTTTACCGATCCCACTACGCAATGCGCCGCCGGAACATTTTTTTCTGCAAAGACTTGCGAAAGCGACCTGAGTTCACTGGGGTCGCCAATCAACGTGCCGGTACCATGCGCCTCCAGGTACTGGATGCTACTTGCATCCAACGTGTTATCACGATAAACGCTGGCGATGGCGACACGCTGGCCATCCGGATTGGGAGCCATTACACCGAGTGAGCGCCCATCGTTATTAACGAAAGAGCGTTTGATAACAGCATGGATGAGATCACCATCCTGTAATGCGCGCGATAATGGTTTTAGCACCACTATGCCCAATCCTTCTCCGGGCACAAATCCGTCTGCGGATTCATCAAACACCTTGCAACGGCCGGTGGGAGAAAGTGCTCCTGCTTTGGAAAATAATACATAGGGTGTGGGTGTCAGGTTGAGATTAATACCACCTGCAATTGCCATTTCACATTCGCCGCGCCTTATACTTTCACTCGCAAGGTGTATCGCGACCAGCGATGAAGAACACGCAGTATCAATGGTGAGGCTAGGGCCTTTTAAATTCAGTGAGTGGGATACCCTGGCCGCAATCATATTCAGGATATTATTTACGGCGGAGTTGGTTTCAATTTCAAAATCGCCAAAACGATCTTTCCACTCTTTTAATAAAGCTGCACGTTGTGATTCGCTTAATTGTTCAAGGCTTTCAAAATGTTTGAGTCGTTCGTAATCAATACGATGTATTTGGTGTTCCATGTAGTTGTTGTGGCTGGCTCCCACAAACACCCCGACATTGGCGCCGTCAATGCGCGTACCTGTATAACCTGCATTTTCCATCGCTTCCCAGGCTGCTTGTAAAAACAGCCGTTGTTGCGGATCCATAAGTCGCGCTTCGTCATCGGAAAGATTAAAAAATGCAGGGTCAAAATCAAATGCAGAGTCAATAAAACCTCCCCAACGGGAATTGGTTTTTCCGGGAGAAACACGTGCTCCCGCTTCGTAGAGCAAATCTGCATTCCAGCGGTCGTTGGGTATGTCTTTGATTGAATCGCGGCCCTGCAATAAATTTTCCCAGAATATTTCCGGTGACTCTGCGTCAGGGAAACGACATGCCATGCTGATGATCGCAATATCTCCATCAGTCGCAGCATCACCCGTAGAAATAAGGGTTTCGCCAATGGCAGCGTGATTTTCATTGGCGAGATGTTTCAAAAGGTAAACACTCATTTCCCGGATATTTCTACATTGCAGTAAAAATTCGTGACTTAAGCGTGTCGCAAATGTTTCTTCCAGAAGTCCCAATAATTGAACTGCTTTAATGGACGTTCCACCCAGGCTTCGAAAATGATCGTCCTGCGTTATGGATGTGCGTGGATATCCAAGCACCGATGCCCAGCAGGCGTGTACTAAATCAGTAATGTCTTCTTGCGTTAAATTGACCGATGGTTCATGTGGAGCCACTTTAGTGGATGGTGATGAAACTGATAAAAGCTCGTCAACAAAGAAGCAGTTTTCGGTTTTAAATTCACCGGCAATAAAAGCTTCACGTAATTGATAGCGTTGTAATTTTCCGCTGGTAGTGCGCGGAATATTTTTGACCGACACAATACAGTCTAGCGATAGTGAAAATACATCATTTATACCTTTCCATACCTGCGTGAAAAGTTCACGCAATGATTCGCGTTCACCGGCAATTCCTTTCGTGATAGCAAAGAGAACAATTTTCTCTCGTTTGGTTTCAGCATCGTGCCAGCCGCATACCGCAATTTTGGTAGGGCTTAAGCCCTGGTGTTGACCTGCACAAAATTCGATATCGTAAGCAAAATATTTCTGCCCGTTCGCAATAACAACATCTTTGGCGCGGCCGGTTACGCTTAAGCGCTGGTTGCGGATAAATCCCAAATCTCCGGTTTTCAACCATTTTCCGTCGAAGCATTCTTTGTTTGCTTCGTCATTATTAAAATAGCCGCGGGTAACATTGTCGCCAGCGATTTGAATATGGCCGACCTGGCCTTCGGGCAACAATTCTCCTCCTTCATCGACAATACGGATTTCAATCGCGTTGACGGGGAAACCTTCATCAACGACCAACATACTGTCGTCCGCATTTTCTGCGACATCTTTGATGTGTGATTCAGCAGCAATTTTTGAACGTAAAATGGAATGCACAATGGGTTCGGAATCAGCAGGCGGAAAACTCACAGCTAGGCTGGCTTCTGCCATACCGTATACCGGATACATAGTTGTTGCACGAAAACCACAGGTTTTCAGGGTTTCAACAAATTCGCGCATCAACGGCACAGAAATAGGTTCTGCACCGTTGTACAGTTTGCGCAAGCAGGATAAATCCAGCTTTGCCAGATGCTTATCAGTAATGCGATCCAACACCAGGCGATAACCGAAATTGGGTGAGCCTGTATGTGCGGCTTTATGCTCGGCAATTTTTTCCAACCACAGTAACGGGCGTCTGACAAAAGTTTGTGGCGTTAAATTGATTTGGGTGGTGACGCAGGCCATCGGGAAAAGATGAAGCCCGATCAATCCCATATCATGGCTGTAGGGCATCCACGAAATAAATTTTTCACCACTTGTCCAGCCACAGCTGATCATCATGGCTTCGATGTTGGTAATCAAATTTTTATGGGAAAGTGCCACTCCTTTTGGCGCACCGGTGCTGCCGGAACTGTATTGGATAAGTGCTATTTCATCACCAATGGTCGGTGAAAAATCAACGTTTTCGGTGTGAATATCCAATGATCGCTCTTGCCAGGCGAGCAAGGTCGGGGCCTGCGTTAAGGTGCGAAGGTCATCCAGTTTTTCACAAAAGCTGCTATCGGTAATAATTGAAGGATGCTTGAGTTGTTCCCAAACACCCATCAATTTTGTCAGGGTCGCATTTTCGCTGGTAAATGAGGTCGGGTAGGCCATGGGAACCGGAATATAACCACCCAATATACAGGCCCAAAAAGTGACCACGAAATCAATGCTTTCGTTAAATACCAAAATAACCGGGCTATTAACAGGAATATTTTTTTTGCGCAAACCCGCCAGCCTGGTTTTGGCAAGGTTAAATAAATCCCGATAATAAACCGCATTTTCACTCGCATCCGAATGAACAAAAATAATTTGTTCTTCCGTCGTGGTGGCTTTCAACAATATATCTGCCAATGACCCACTGGGATTCAAAATTCCTTTTAGCGGCTCACCAACAACGTGGGCCATTGCAATTGATGCATCGCTTTTCCGTTTGCGAATGCTGGATGTTTTATTTCCGTTAACAGGCTTCTTTCCCATCGTTACATAACCTTTCAAATGAGTTGGGAGTAAACACACTACATGGGTTCGGCGATTTTGCCGTTGTTCGTGTGCTGCGAAAGCGGTTTGTGTTGCTCGTCATTTTTTTCTGAATCACCCACGGGTTGCTTTTTACCGTCCAGCCAAGTGAGTAGCGAAGGTGTCAAAGTGAGGTCCGCGACCAACGCGAGGAAAATAATCATGCTGATTAGCAGGCCGAAATAAAAATTAGGGCTAAAGTCGGCCATCATAAATACGAGAAATGAACACATCAGCGTAATCGTGGTCATGGCCGCCGGTGCACCGATGTGCTGAATGGTGTTGAGTGTTGCCGTTTTTGCCGGTTGGTTTTGTGCGCGATATTTGTAGTAATGGGAGAGCAAATGTACGGTATCGTCCACCGCAATACCCAAGCCCAGACAGGCAACCATTAACGTGCCTACATCTAACATAATGCCGGAAAGCCCCATGAACCCGACCACAATAATGAGCGGACCAACGTTGGCAAATACGCTGACAATCCCGGCGGTTTTTGAACGGAACATGAGTAACAACAATGGAATAACGACGAGTATGTCGTAAATAATTGAGCTGAGCATACTATTGGTCAAATTGTTGCCCATGTTGGTATAAAGCACATCGCGACCCGTAAATTCAATTTTCACATGGGTTAAGTTGGTAGCTGCCCATGCAGCAATAGAGTCAATAATTTCACGGCTGCGTTTTGTTGAAACCAGCGGTCTTACGACGGTAATACGTGATGCGGAACTATCCACATTCATGCGGTCATTCAAGTCTTGCCCAACAGGAACAGACAATGAGTAGAGCAATAAATATTGCGCAATCGTTTCGGCATCAGTTGGCAACCTGTGTTGTTGCTGATCGTCACCGTGCATTGAGCGATTAATATTTTTCAAAATGGTTGATAAAGAGTAAACACTTCTGAAATCACCGGGCGAATCGTTTTCGAGGTAGTTTGTCAACTTTTCCAGATCCTGCATGTACTCCACGGTTTTAATGGCATCATCGCCATTGCCGCGCACAACAATTTCATACACTGCACCGCCAGAACCTTTCTGTTCCATAAAATTAATGGCATCGCGAAACCAATAACCTTCTTTAAAATACAAGGTTGGGTTGGAGTCCACTTTCACACTGGGAATTAACGCGGCGGCAGCAATAATGATCAGTGCCCAGGTCATAATAGTCGCTTTCGGACGCTCGACCGACCAGGCACCAATATTGCGTAATTTTGTTGATAACCCGACCATTGCAATAGGCGATGAGCGAAGTTTTGCCGGGTAAAAGCTGAGAATTGCAGGAACTAATGTGAGCGAAAGGAAGGTTAGGAAAACTGATCCCACACAGGCCATGAATCCTAACAAGGTAACCGGAACAATATTACCAATCATGAAACTACTGAAGCCTAAAGTAGTAGCGAGGTTAGTCAGGAGTATCGGCACCATGTTGTCTGTAATGGATTCTTCAGCTGCTTCCCTTGAAGTTAAACCTGCGCGACGGCAATCGAAAAATGTAGATAGCAAATGCATTACTGTTGCTACAGTAATGCCGAGCAATAGTTGCGGTGATGATGCTGTAACAGCATCCAGTTTGAAGCCAAGAAAGCCGGTGACACCCATGGTGGATGCAATGGTGAGGATGGCGACGAACAGTGGAATAGCGACAGCCCAGAAAGAGAAAAACATGAGCGTTAAAATGCCAATCATCACCAATAATAAAATTGGCATTAAAGTACCCATATCACCTTGTGCAACTTGATCAAAGGCGACGTCAGTAATTGGGCCACCGGCAATATGATATTCATAACCGGTCAGTGCTTTTTCTTCCGCGAGTATTTCCTGCATTTGGGCATACACGGCAGCGGGCAATTCTGGATTAATTGCATTAGGCGCAAATTTTCCACGAATGACCGCTACTTTTTTATTCGTACTGATGAGTGAACCCACAATCAATGGGTCTGAATCAATATATCGATTAGCTTTTTCCAGTACGTCGGGAGTAATTTCCTGCTCAGCCGGAAATAAATCAGTGATGGATAATCCATCGGCAGTCGCGCGCACAGCTTGGTAGTTGGAAATGGAATCAACGCGAATTACACCGCGAACCAGCCACAATTTTTCGGTGAGTCGTTGGATGGATTCAATAGCTTCGGGACGAAGGACACCTTTGGGATCTTCAAAGCCCACTACAAAATTGTCGTCGTTACCGAATTCTTTCAGAAACTCTTCATGCTGGGCTAGATAGGGATCATCTTTCTCAAACCATATTTTATAATTGGTATCAAAACCAATTTTTCCGGCAAAACTGGAAATACCAAAGCTGACCAGCAGTGTAAAAATAATCACGACGATGCGATTTTGTATAATCCAACTCGCGTAATTATCAATAAATTTATTTCTATTCATGTTGAGCCTATATAAATGGTTTTTAGTTACTCATTGGTTTTTTTACACACTAGAACGATGCTCGCAAAAACAATCTATACACACTGGTATCACTTTCCGTGTGTTCAGGACTCGGGTAGTAATGCCTTGTCGCTGTGTAACGCAACCCGATATCCCAACTTTCAATCGGGCTGATTTTGTATTCGGCTCGTATTGCATATCCGGAGGTATCATCCAAATCCAGGAAATAGCCCAGTTGAAAACGCTGTTGGTATAAGTCGTTGAAGCTCCAGCGGGCAGCGACGAAAATATCGTCTTGCATCAATTCAATTGCTTGTGCATTTGAAGACGCTGCTAAATATTCCGCGAAAAAAGTCAGATCTGAATGTGCGATAAATGAACTGGCTGTGTATTCAGTGCCGAGCGAGTAAAGCCATGTTCGTTTGTTGTCAATTTCATCACTGGTGCGATAGACAATTTCGCTTTTTAATATCAACTCATCCAATGTATAAGTTGCTTCAAACCCAAATCGTCGCGAGTGATAAGTTTCGCCAATTAATCGTGTTGCTGTTTCGTCGGGTTCAAAACCGGCATTACGTTCGTATGCATCCAGGTAACTGATGCCTATGTCATAACCGTCACCGTTAAAAAAATAGCGCGCTGCATATTGGTCACCGTGCCATCTGGATTCCGGATAATCGTTGGGTATTCCTCCGCCGATCGCGTAATAAGATTGTGGCCCTACATAGCGGGTCGGTTGATAATATGGCAGCCAGAAAAAAGTCAGCTCACTACTGGAGAAACGTCTGCGAGCACGAACAGCAGGCGTTCCAATTTTTATAGGCTCGACAATATCCTCTTCATAATCGCGCGGGTTTATCACATCAAGTGGGCTTACACTCTCAACACTGCCCCAGGTAATTAACTGTGTGCCTGCGCGAAAATCCCATTCTGATAATGAGTAATGTACCCATAATTCGTCGAACCGCTCATCATTGCGATCAGAATTTTCTGTGTCATAACGAACGTATAAACGGCTATTAAAACTTAATGCAGAACCCTGTGGTGAATAACCGGTTTCCAACTGAAGTTTGCCGGCGCCTGACTTTTCTACCTGAATCGGGTTGGTATATTGTTGGCCATCCATGTTTCCGATGAATTGCGGAAACTTGTCATAATTTAATTCAGCAAAACCTCGCCAATTCAATTTTTCGTTTGCCATGGCCGTTAAGGAAAAACTCATAGCGGCGGTGAACACTGTGGATAAAATTATATAATTGCGCACGATAACCCTGTATTTTGACAAAACAGTTAGCGGCGCCTGTTGCCAGGCGCAAAATATTGAATAACGGAAATTACATTGTGTGCGAGCGAAGAAACCAAAAACTTACATTAGGCCTCGCACACAATATTCAGGTTAGATCGCGCTATCTAATGATTGAGTACTGAAATGATCTTCCGGTATTTGGACTTTCAATTTCACATCATCAAAGGTTAACGTAGATTTTTTATTGGTTTGCGCATTGGCAACCTCAATTTTTTGTACGCGCCAAAAGCCATCTACCAAATGATGGCCGTGCATCATGCGGGTTTTTAACAAATCACCTTTGCGGTCGTAATAATCGGTGCGTAATTCCTGCAGGTTGTCTTTCATTCTCCAGCGGACTACACGTGAATAACCGGATTTTTTATTCTTTGGAATTCGTTCTACAACAAAGCAATCCTTGCCTTCAATGGTTTCGTCTCCAATGTAACGAAAGTTATATTTATCTAACTGACGCACTACTAAATCTTCATAAGAAAATTCAGACCCCATGAAAGAGCCACTTTGGTTAGATGAAGCAATACGCTTGGTGCGTTTTACTGCCGGAAGATATAACCATTGGTCATCATCGCCCTCACCATTTTCATGGGTTAGTAATGCAGCACCTTTCATATCGGCAGGGTAGGTGAAGGTGACTTTTGTTTTATCTCGACGGGATAATCCCT
>DATJLF010000021.1:0-72812 GCA_035490715.1 Cellvibrio sp. | reverse complement strand
GAGAAGAGCAGTAGCCAATGTCATTGTAAAGTAGGGCACAGTCGCCAGCGCAATCGAGGGAGCCATCTCTTTCCCTACCAAGCCGTTGAATGACAATCCTACAGACACAGACACCATTAGCAAAAACTGGCATGCCCCAAGCAAAACTGCGTTTTTATACACCATGATTAACATCCATCATCCATCCATTCAGAAGCGGCCTTTTTATCTTGATTAAGAGATTTTCACCAGCTTGAAATATGACTCACTTCGCTTTGATTGCCCGAAAAGCCCCAAATTGGTACCATTGCCGCCTTTTTAGACAGGCACCCGTTGTCACGCTGTTTCCCGCCGATTTTGATTATTTTTCCAATCTACAGAGAGCTTTTATGTCAGTTGATTTTCGCTCAGCTTCGCCTACTGATTTCCGTTCCGCTTCGCTAGGGGCTTTGGGTTATCACGACGAGTTCGTCCAGCGTCACATAGGCCCGGATGCCCAACAAACTGCCGCTATGCTGGCAACGTTGGGCGTTAGCTCAGTCAAGGAGCTGATCGATAAAACAGTGCCCGATGTCATCCGCCTGAAAGGTGAGCTGAATCTGGGGGCAGCGGTGACTGAAGCTGAAGCCCTGGCCCAACTTAAAGCCATCGCCAGCAAAAACAAGATCTTCAAAAACTACATCGGCATGGGTTATCACGACACCCACATCCCTCATGTGGTGTTGCGCAACGTATTGGAAAACCCGGGCTGGTACACCGCTTACACACCTTACCAACCGGAAATTGCACAAGGTCGTTTGGAAGCATTACTCAATTACCAGCAAATGATCATCGACCTCACCGGCATGGAAATGGCCAACGCCTCAGTATTGGATGAAGGCACCGCAGCAGCTGAAGCTATGGCGATGTGTAAGCGCCAGAACAAAAAAAGTAAATCCGATGTGTTTTTTGTCGATGCAGATACTCATCCACAAACCATCGAAGTAGTGAGAACCCGCGCAGAACATTTTGGTTTTGAAATTGAAGTGGCACCCTATGATCAATTAGCTAATGGCGATTACTTCGGTGCCCTGCTCTCTTATCCCGGTTCCAGTGGCCAGGTTCGCGATTTAACCGCGACTATCGAAGCTGCCCATAGCAAAAATGCACTGGTGACCGTTGCTACTGATTTGATGGCGCTATTGCTTTTGAAATCCCCGGGTGCAATGGGCGCCGACGTGGTTGTCGGCACCAGCCAACGTTTTGGTGTACCACTCGGCTTCGGTGGCCCGCATGCTGGCTTCTTTGCCTTCCGTGACGCCTACAAACGTTCAGCACCCGGTCGTATTATTGGTGTGTCTATTGATACGCGCGGCAAGCAAGCACTGCGTATGGCAATGCAAACCCGCGAACAACATATCCGCCGCGAAAAAGCCAACTCCAATATTTGTACATCGCAAGTGTTGCTAGCGGTAATGAGTGTGTTTTACGCGATTTACCACGGCCCCGAAGGCTTGAAACGCATCGCCAATCGCGTTCACCGCTTAACAACAATTGCGGCGGCAGCATTAAAAGCCAAAGGTTTTGCAATTAATAATGCAAACTTCTTTGACACCATCACTGTTAACGTTGGCGATAACCAGAAAGCAATTAACCAGGCTGCGCTCGCGGCGGAAATTAACTTGCGCTTAGTGGGTAATGATTCGCTCGGCATCAGTTTGAACGAAACGACTACTGCTGCCGACCTGGAAAACTTACTCGCCGTATTTGGTGTAACCGGTATTGAACTTTCGTCGCTGGATGCACAAATTCGCGATGGAAAAAATATCACCGCCAACAATGCTATCCCCGCTGATTTGTTGCGTACCGACGCCGTATTGACGCATCCGGTATTCAATACTTATCACAGCGAAACTGAAATGCTGCGTTACCTGAAGCGTTTGGAATCAAAAGATATCGCACTTAATAACGCGATGATTCCACTCGGCTCCTGCACCATGAAATTAAATGCAACGGCGGAAATGATTCCCGTCACCTGGCCGGAATTTGGCAAGTTGCATCCATTCGCACCGATTGATCAGGCAGAAGGTTACAAAACATTATTTGAAGAACTGCAAGAGATGCTCAAAGCCTGTACCGGCTACGATGCCATCAGTTTGCAACCTAACGCCGGTTCACAAGGTGAGTACGCCGGTCTTGTCGCCATCAAAAAATATTTTGAAAGCAAAGGTGAAACACAACGCGATATTTGTTTGATCCCGGCATCTGCACACGGCACCAACCCTGCGTCTGCACAAATGGTCAGCTACAAAGTTGTTGTTGTTGCGTGCGATGCAAAAGGCAATGTGGACCTGAATGACCTGCGTGAAAAAATTGCCACTTACGGCAATCAAATCGCGTGCATCATGTGCACCTATCCATCGACTCACGGCGTATTCGAAGAGGGTATCACTGAGCTGTGCGATATGATCCACGCTGTTGGTGGCCAGGTTTATATCGATGGCGCCAACATGAATGCGCTGGTTGGTGTTGCTGCGCCAGGTAAATTCGGCGGCGATGTATCGCATTTGAATTTGCACAAAACGTTCTGTATTCCTCACGGCGGTGGCGGTCCCGGCATGGGCCCAATTGGTGTTGGTAAACATTTGGAACCGTTCCTTGCTGCACACCCCGTACAACCCGTTCCTGGCACCGACGTAAATAACGGCACTATTTCTGCTGCGCCCTGGGGCTCGGCGAGCATTCTTCCTATCAGCTGGATGTATATCAAAATGATGGGCGCCGCTGGCATGCGTCAAGCCACTGAATTCGCCATGCTCAACGCGAACTATGTAGCGAAGAAATTGGAAGCAGCGTATCCAATTCTGTACAAAGGCACCAACGGTTTTGTTGCGCACGAATGCCTGTTGGATTTGCGTCCATTAAAAGAGGCCAGTGGCATCAGCGAAGAAGATATCGCCAAACGTTTGATGGATTTCGGTTTCCACGCACCCACCATGTCATTCCCGGTGGCTGGCACCTTGATGATCGAACCCACTGAATCTGAATCAAAAAATGAATTGGATAAATTCATTGAAGCCATGCTGATTATCCGCAAGGAAATTGATCAGGTTATCAACGGCGAAATCAGTGCGGAAGCCAGCGCATTACACAATGCACCGCACACACAGGATGACGTATTGGAAGAAAACTGGACACGCGCTTATTCACGCGAAGTTGCCGGTCGCCCTGCAAGTTGGTTGAAAAACCACAAGGTGTGGCCAAGTGTGAATCGTATCGATAACGTGTACGGGGATCGCAATCTCGTTTGCTCGTGCCCGAGTATTGAAAATTATGTTGACTAAAAATCGGGAAAATAAACATCTTTGGTTTTAACAACAAGCCCTGCTAATGCAGGGCTTGTTGTTGGTACTTATAAAAAGTGTTATTAAATTTGTGTCATGCCGCCATCAGCGGTTAATTCTATTCCATTAATATAACGTGCATTATTTGATGCTAAAAATAGTGCCGCAGTTGCCATTTCCTCTGGCTGGGCAATATAACCCAACGGAATCGCTGTTTGCGCATATTCATGCATTGCTGCAATTTTTTCTTCATCCCATTTCAATCCGTTTTCCATAATAGGTGTGCGAGTAAGACCGGGACTAAGCGCATTAACACGAATTTTTCTACCACGCAGATCATTGGCCCAGGATCGCGCAAAAGAGCGAACAGCGGCTTTCGACGCGCTATATAAACTCAGATTTTCCATTCCTTTATTCGCGACAATAGACGCTGTCAATACAATTGAACCACCGTCTTTAAGCAGGGGCAGAAGTGTCTGTACTGTAAAAAATACACCTTTGACATTAATATCAAACGTCTTGAAATATTCGGCTTCAGTTGTCTCTCCAAAGACGTTGCTTTCTGCAATACCTGCATTAGCAAAAATTGCATCCAGATGATCACCACGATTTTCAATTTCTGTTTTTATTTTTTGCAAATCATCAGCATTCGCAACGTCTGAAACCAATGCAATGGCATTTGGGCCAAGAGCAGTTACTGCAGTATCGAGTGTAGCGGGTGTCCGCCCGGTGATGTAAACACGCTTTGCGCCTGCACCGAGTAGAGCCTGAGCAATAGCGCGACCTATACCAGTTGAACCACCAGTAACTATTGCAACCTGATTTTTAAAATCGTAAGACATGATTCGAAATTCCTTGAAGTACAAAATGTATGGCCATTCCGGTTTACGCATAAACACCAGGATCAGCCAGGTTAGACTCACTTGTTCGAATAACATAGAACAATTGAACAATATCATGCATCATGTAACACTTGCAATATGAGATTGCCCAATCATCCTGCTGCTGCCGACATATCATTAATACGTGTGCTTCATGCATTGAGTGATCCTGCACGCCTCTCAATTGTCACAACATTGGCAACCCAAGGCCCTCTCGCATGTGGAGCCCTTAACCTGTCCATCGCAAAATCCACGGCATCCCATCATTTCCGGGTATTGCGTGAAGCTGGAATCATCCAAATGCAGGCAGAGGGCACCCAGTTTATTAATTCTTTGCGCAGAGATGATTTACATAGCCGTTTCCCCGGACTGCTTGACGTAATTTTGCAATCCGCAACCATCGGTTGAATCATCGCTCCACGAATAATTTTCCGCCTAACTCCAGACAATCTGACCCAAAATTGCAAAACAATGGGTATAGGCTTCTTTTGTTAAGGCATTTTTCGATTACTTCCGGTATATTACGCCGCTATTTTCTAACCCGGTTTTTTTCTAACCCTGTATTAACATAAAAGAGAGTCCTATGGCTGACTTATCCCTTTACAGAAACATCGGTATCTTCGCCCACGTGGACGCCGGTAAAACCACCACCACCGAGCGTATCCTCAAGCTCACCGGTAAAATCCATAAAATCGGCGAAGTTCACGAAGGTGAATCGACCACTGACTTCATGGTGCAAGAAGCCGAGCGCGGCATCACCATCCAGTCAGCAGCGGTAAGCTGTTTCTGGAAAGGCCACCGTTTCAACGTTATCGATACCCCCGGCCACGTTGACTTCACCGTGGAAGTGTATCGTTCGTTGAAAGTTCTGGACGGCGGTATCGGCGTATTCTGTGGTTCTGGTGGCGTAGAGCCGCAATCAGAAACCAACTGGCGCTATGCGAACGACTCTAAAGTTTCCCGTTTGATTTTCGTAAACAAGCTGGACCGTATCGGTGCTGACTTCTTGCGTGTTACCGAGCAAGTACAAACCGTACTCGGCGCCAAGCCGTTGATCATGACCCTGCCTATTGGCCGCGAAGACACTTTCGTAGGTGTAGTAGATATCCTGAACCGCAAAGCATTTGTATGGGATGACTCAGGTCAGCCAGAAAACTACAAAGTAGTCGATATTCCAGCTGACATGGTTGATGACGTCGAGTTGTACCGCGGTCAATTGGTTGAAACTGCTGTTGAGCAAGATGACGACCTGATGATGGCTTACATGGAAGGCGAAGAGCCTTCTATTGAAGACTTGAAGCGTTGCATCCGTAAAGGTACCCGCGATCTGGCATTCTTCCCAACCTTCTGTGGTTCTGCCTTTAAAAACAAAGGTATGCAATTATTGCTGGACGGCGTAGTTGATTATTTGCCTGCGCCAACCGAAGTTAACCCACAGCCGTTGACTGACGAAGAAGGTAATCCAAACGGTCAATTTGCTCTGGTTGATGCCAATGAGCCATTCCGCGCACTGGCGTTCAAGATCATGGACGACCGTTTCGGCGCCCTGACCTTCGTACGTATCTACTCAGGCGTGCTGAACAAAGGCGACACCATCCTCAACTCATTCACCGGCAAAACCGAACGTGTTGGCCGTATGGTTGAGATGCAAGCAAACGACCGTACCGATCTGACCACCGCGCAAGCCGGTGACATCATCGCGTTGGTAGGTTTGAAGAACGTGCAAACCGGTCACACCCTGTGTGATCCAAAACACGAATGTACTCTTGAGCCGATGATCTTCCCTGAGCCAGTAATTTCTATTGCTGTAACTCCGAAAGACAAAAGCATGATCGAGAAGATGGCTACCGCTATCGGCAAGCTGGTTTCTGAAGACCCAACCTTCCGCGTTGAAACCGATCAGGATTCTGGCGAGACCATCCTGAAAGGTATGGGTGAATTGCACCTGGATATTAAAGTGGACATCATGAAGCGCACCTACGGTGTAGAACTGAATGTTGGTCAACCACAAGTAGCCTACCGCGAAACCATTACCCGCGAGATCGAAGACAGCTACACCCACAAGAAGCAATCAGGTGGTTCTGGCCAATACGGTAAGATCGATTACCGCATCCGTCCAGGTGAGCCAAACACTGGCTTCGTGTTCAAGACCTCAGTTGTTGGTGGTAGCGTTCCAAAAGAATTCTATCCAGCGATTGAAAAAGGTTTCGCTTCTATGATGGGCACCGGCCCATTGGCAGGCTTCCCGGTATTGGACGTTGAAATTGACCTGTTCGACGGTGGATTCCACGCCGTGGACTCGTCTGCAATCGCGTTCGAAATCGCTGCTAAAGGCGCTTTCCGTCAATCAATGCCAAAAGCAGGCGCACAACTGCTTGAGCCAATCATGAAAGTGGACGTGTTCACTCCGGAAGATCATGTAGGTGATGTTATCGGTGACCTGAACCGTCGTCGCGGTATGATCAATGGCCAGGAAGCTGGCGTAACTGGCGTACGTATCAAAGCTGAAGTTCCGCTGTCAGAAATGTTCGGCTATATCAGCACCCTGCGTACCATGACTTCTGGCCGTGGCCAGTTCTCTATGGAATTCGCTCACTACTCTCCATGCCCAAGCAACGTGGCTGAAGCAGTAATCGCGAAAGAGAAAGAAAAGAAAGCTGCCGCTGCTAAAAACTAAGTTTTAGCAAAAACGAAAAGCCCCGCCAGTGAGAACTCGCGGGGCTTTTTAATTTCTGCGAACAAACCAAACTCATGTAATTGCTTACAATTTGATGTATGCCCAAACCAGTTATGCTTTATGAAATAATTACTGTAACTGGCTGCAAGAGCAATCTGCTGATTATCAATGGCAACATCAATATAAATTATCTGGTATAGCAATCGACAATCTGGTTAAAATGCAGTCCCTTGCCACTTATGCCTTTTACGATCAATTATATATTTTCAAATAACAATAAAAACAACAGCATGACTTAGCCCTCGGTCAGTTGAATTATCCAGATAGATACTAATAACAAGCATGCCTGATGCTGTGCATTTTTTGTCAGGCTTTATCAACGGCAATGTCTATTCAGTAAGTACCCGATTTAATAACGTCAATAATGGGGAAACTTATGAAATTACATTTATTCAAACAATTAATACTGGCATTCACACTTGTGTGGAGTTGCGTTAATACTGCGCAGGCTGCACTAATCACTACAGAGTTTTCTGCACTAACCGGCAATCAAGGTATTGTTGATGTTCAATTAACCCTTACCAGTGGCGAAACAGCGGAAGGTTTTTCACTGCAATTTTCTGAAGCATTATTCAGCGACCTCACCATTATATTTAGCCCCTTATCGTGGGATAGCCTGATTTTCCAACCGGATAGTTTACTAGGTGCGGGGTTATTCGATAATTTTAATAGCGCAGGTTTAATCTCCGGCTCCGCACGTATTGCATTTACTTATATTGGTAGCGATGCACTACCCGCGCTGAATTACGAATTATACAATGCGGATTTTCAGGTAATTTCTTCTGGCATTTCCACACTAGTTACTAAATCCTTGCCTGAATCTTCATCCTTAATATTAATTTTATTCGGATTATTTGCCCTCGCATTACATCGCCGCTCACGTATAGTGCGCAACTATTCTCATTTTGCTGTAAGCAATTAATAGAGGTGAATATGAAAAATAAAATATTTTCTTTACCTCGCTTAATTGCAGGCACAGCACTTTCTGTAATGTGCTTGATGAACAGTGCATATGCGCTGGATCTCGAAGTAATCACGCTCACCAAATTAAGTGAAACTCGCGTGGACCGCACAAATTATGATTATGTATTTTCTGTCACTGTAAAAAATGGTGCGCAACCTTTAACTAATGCCAGTCAAACCCTGACAGCTGTTGGGTCTGGCTCCAGTATTATCGATGGTAGTGTTGCACTGGGTAATTTACTGGCCGATGAACAGGTCACACCAACAGATACCATCACTATTCGTCACAACCGTTCGCTACCTTTTAATCAATCTGCATTGGTTTGGTCCGCAAATGGTAGCGCTGCAAGTTCCTCATCTTCCAGTGCGGCAAATCGCACGATATTGAGCGAACCATTTAATGTTGATAAGGCGACGCTATTTAGCGCCGCCTACCGTTCAATTTCCACCGATATTAGCGCACCGTTATTTTTTGTTACCGGTGGCAACAGTGGGATTACCATCGCTAATAATGAACTCACACTAACAGGGGCGCGTTTTACTATTGCCCATCAGCCACCGCGTAGTAATACAACCGTAAATGACGCAACAGCCAATGGTGATTTGGATTTAAGTAAACCATATCGTATTTCTTTTCGCGTAGTTGCCAGTTCAGGTTCCGGTGTATTACAAGTTTTAATTGATAACAACACTACCAGCGGCGGTAATTCACTACACGGAAGTGCTTCGCGCATATTCAATGCTTCTGCGAACAGTTTGGTAGCAGGACAAACCATTGAACTGTTACCGACGATTGGCACTGCAAATTCATTTATTGCATTACGCACTGAAAGTTCCGCATCAGTCACAATTGATGATTTGATCATTGAATACCTGGATGGATCTGTCGTTAGCTCTTCTTCCACAGTTTCTTCAACGCCATCAAGTGTTAGCAGCAAATCCAGCTCAAGCACTATTATTTCAGTACCTTCATCAAGTGCGACCAGCTCTGCAATATCAAGCAGCGTTTCTACAACCAGTAAATCATCCAGCAGTGCTGCGTCTTACGATGGCGCTTTGCGCCCCGCAAAAATTGAAGGCTTTGCAGCTCATGCGGGAGTTACCGGTGGTCAAGGCGGCGCGGTAGTAACGGTTTCAACCGGCACGCAATTAAACGCTGCACTTTGCAGCCGTGCATCCGTAAGCACGCCAATAACAATTCTGGTCAACGGCACCATCACTCACGCCAACACAACTGCACAAGGTTGCAATACCCAGGCAGATGTTATTGAAATCAAACAAATGAGTAACGTTTCTATTATTGGTGTGGGTACCAATGCATTGTTTGATGAAATCGGAATTCATGTACGCGATGCATCCAATATCATTTTGCAAAACCTGCACATTCGCAATGTGAAAAAAAGTGGCTCGCCAATATCAAATGGTGGCGATGCAATCGGCATGGAAACCAATGTGAATCGCGTGTGGATAGACCACAACCATTTGGAAGCATCTGGTGGTGAAAAAGACGGTTACGATTCATTGCTGGATATGAAAGCCGGCGTAACCAATGTAACAGTTTCTTATAATCTCTATAATGACTCCAGCCGTGCCGGCCTAATCGGTTCCAGTGATAGCGATGACAAAAACACCAATATTACATTCCATCACAACTGGTATAAAAATATCGAACAGCGCACACCACTAATTCGCCATGCATTAGTTCATATGTATAACAATTATTGGTCCAATGACCGCATTGATTACATGTTCCATGCAATTAATTCACGCATGAGTGCGAGAGCGTTGGTAGAAAGTAATTACTTCTACAATGTGAACAACCCGTTGATTGCATCAGATGACTCAAGTCAACCCGGTTGCTGGCAAACCAATAATGAAAATACGGTATTGCCGTCAATTTATTACAGCCGTACAGTGGGTAATGGTGCGCTGGTAATTCCAGAAGTTGTCGATGGCCAATTGCAATCAACGTGTGGTGTAACGGTTCCTTACAGTGTTGAACTGGATCACTCTTCTACAGTACCTGCAATTGTTATGGCGAATGCAGGAACAGGAAAAATTTCTTCGACAACAGAAACCTCCAGCAGCAGTTCGATTGCAGTTTCATCAACTGCGACAAGCAGTGCGGCATCCTCAGTTGTTATTGTGAGTTCGGCGGCCTCATCATCATTAGTAAGCTCAAGTGCTGCATCATCCTCAGTAGCCAGTAGCGAAGCACCAATCGTTGGATCAAATTCTTCTGCAACGTCTACGAGCAATAGCCAGCTTATTAATGAAGCATTTAATATCGATAAAGCAACGCTGTTTAGTGCGAGCTATAAATCAATTTCTACCGACTCATCGTCTGCGCTTTATTTTATTACCGGTGGCAGCAGTGGTATTACCATCACTAACAACGAACTCACGTTAGCAGGTGCACGGTTAACCATCGGCAATCGCCCACCACGCGCATCAACTACATCAAATGATGCAAATGCCAATGGTGATTTTGATTTCACTCGCCCTTATCGCATTAGCTTCAATATAGTGGCAGCATCCGGCTCTGGAAAAGTGCAGGTGTACATTGATAACAATAGCACCAGCCAAGGCAACTCGATTCACGGCGCAAACTCAAAAGTGTTTGAAGCTGTGGCGAGCAGTTTAACGGCGGGTCAGCGTATTGAAATATCGCCAACAGTTGGTACAACCAATTCATTTATTGGCTTGCGCACCGAGAGTTCGGCAACCATCACTATTGATAATCTGGTAGTGGAATACACAGAGGACTCTAATGCTTCCTCTTCCAGTGTGAGTAGTGCTACATCCACCAGCAGCTCCAGCATCTTATCGAGCGCTTCTTCAATCTCGTCAATTGCCTCCAGCGTTTCATCCAGTGCAATTAGTTCGAGCATTGGTAACTCTTCATCCAGCACACCGTATATTCCCGGTGATATAAATCTGAGTGCGGATTGTATTAATCTCGCCACCAACCCCAGCATAAACTGGCGCGATACCGCATTAAAAACCGACCAGGAAATTGTTGAGTGCTTGTATAAAACACTCGGAACTCCCGTCGGCTATGGCGAAAATGCCAGAGGTGGTTATGATCCAAATGGCAACAGCAAGCTGACAGTTATCACTAAAAATTCGACTAAATCTGTTGAGCAACAAGTATTGGAAGCCATTACCGGTGACGCGCCTAATTGGATAGTGTTCGACAAATTTGAATTTGCGCAGCCGCATGAAATTGGTATGTATCGCCTGGGCTGTAGCAACGCAACCGTGCAATCAATTCTGGGCGCAACTGAAGCTGAATGTGTTAATTACCAGCAATGGTGTGCAAAAAATAACGTAAGTGAATCTGCTTGCGTAACCACCTTCTTCAATACCGCAATGAATAAATCCAATAATCCGATTCGCAATCCGGTGATTGGGTCAAACAAAAGTATTGATGGCCGCATGAGTGAGGCTTATTTTCTGTTTAGTGGCTTTGCAATTGGTAAAGATTCAACCGGTTTACCAACCCAGACTGCTGAACACGTAATCCTGACCCATTTAAGTTTTAAAGGTGCTGGTCACACAGAAGATCATTATGTTGACCCGGATATGATCCGCTCTACCGGTGCATCGCATGATATCTGGATTCATAAAAATACATTTGATACCACAGGGGATTCTGCATTTGATGTGAAAGTCGGTGCATACAACATTACAATGTCGTTTAACAAAGTATTAAATGTAAAACGCGCAACCTTGCATAGTTCCAGCGACAGCCATACGATTGATACGCAAATCCGCACTACCATGCATCACAATGCGTTTGTGACTACGGATGATCAATACAACACATTAGGCAATACATTACGCCGTGTACCGTTAATCCGCCGTGGCACTACGCATATGTTTAACAATCTTTTCGTGAATTATCGCAAAGACTTGTTGAGCATTCGTGTAGGTGCCAGCGTATTGTTTGAAAATAATATGTTTGTAGTGAATCGCAACTTGCAAGAAAAAGGTTCGCTGGAAGCATCACTCGCCGAATTGCAAAGCAATTTAATTCGCGATGTGAGCGGCGGCAATTATCGTGGAGAGGGAATTTATTTATGGTTTGCTGACGGCACTTGTAATCTGGATGATGCCACCAAAATTACTATTACCGCTTCTTCCGGTAACGTTGCAGATCTAAGTCAAAACTACAATACGAATTCACGTGCAGCGATTAGTCTTTGGCGTTTTAGCGCCGGGCAGCAACTGGAAGATTACGTAAGTGCGACGGCAGGTAAATATGGTGCAGTACCATTCAACTCGCCACTCGCTGCAGATCGCTATTACGCTTTACCCAATATCCCCTGCCAATAACCCTGAGTTAAAACCGATAAACTGCCCGACTACCGGGCAGTTTATTGTTAGCTAGTGCTGGCAAGAGATTGTCAGCACAGTAGATATTCATCTCTCTTTCAGCCGGCAATAAGGGCTCCTGCCAGGCATATACTCCCTTCGATTAATCTATGAATTGTGGTGCGTTAGAAGATTTTATAAACGCTCATCCAGCTAATTCTTAAATCCAGTTTTAAGCCCCCTGATTGCCACAAAAAAGTGGCGCATCTTATTGCACCCTGACAGCGCCAGTTATTTTTCGTTTTCTATACTGAGACAGAGCTATTGTTTCCGTGGGAAATAGAAATTAGAGGAAGCGCTAATGAAATGCCCAGCAATATTTGCCAACGAAGCCGAGCGCTTGAATGCACTGGCCAGTTATGGGCTGGATGAACAACAAAGTTTACAAAGCCTTGACCCGGTTGTGCGAATCGCATCGCGGATGTTTGACATGCCTGTGGCTGCCGTCAACATGATCGGAAATGATCACGTTTTCTTCGCCGCCAGTACCGGTGTCGGCGAGGTTGATATGAGCCGCGATGTTTCTTTTTGTGCGCATGCGATTAACCAACCTGAAGTAATGGTAATTCCTGACGCACGTCTGGATGATCGTTTCCATGATAATCCGTTGGTAACCGGAAATACCAATTTACGGTTTTACGCCGGCACTCCATTGTATTCCCCTGAAGGATTGGCATTGGGAGCGCTGTGTATTATTGATGATAAGCCGCATAACAATTTTTCCAATGAAGATCAATCACGGTTAAAGGAATTGGCGAAGATGGTTTCGGATCGCCTGGAGCTACAACGGATTAAATTTAATAGCGAGCGAATCAGGCCCGATTTTGAAAACTACGCCGCCCATTCTTCGACACCGGTAGTCTGGTTTGATGATAAATTCAGAATTATCGAATGGAATGACGCTGCCGCAAAGACGCTTGGTTATGACCGGCGCGATAAAAGTGTTGTAACGTTTGACCAATTGCTCGCACCAGCAGAGCGACAACACATAAAACAAATCATCCAACAAGCCACAACCGAAGGATCATTAGATGGATTGAGCGTTCCAACGGAAATTAACGGGATACATCAGGATACAAAGCAACTTCATTTTGGTTTTTCCCTCTTTTGCTGGAAACAGGCAGGCCAGATAAAATTCGAAGCCATCCTGAAAGATCTCACCCAACAAAAGCGCGAAAAAGAATTGTTGCAACAACAAGCCAACATGGATTCGCTCACCGGCCTTGCAAATCGTGCACGTTTTTATCGGTGCGTTGAAGATGCATTACTGCATCCAATACCTGCGACAGTGTTTATGATAGATCTGGACGGCTTTAAAGATATCAACGATACCCTCGGCCACGCATCCGGCGATGAAATTTTGCGTGAAATTGCAAAACGTTTGCAATCCCTGGCAGGGCCGGACGATATTGTTAGCCGAATTGGTGGTGATGAATTTGCGATATTATTTCCTACCCTCACCGAAGAATACCAGGCGAAAAAAATTGCATTGAAAGCACTGGCAGAAATTGCAAAACCTATTGTGATTGACGGACATAGTATTAGAGTAGACGCGAGCTGTGGAATAGCATTTGCCCCGGCACAAGCACAGGAAGCCATAGAACTGGTTAGCGATGCAGACCTTGCATTGTTCAAAGCCAAGAGCGCGGGACGCGGGCAATTATTTCTATTCACGCCGGCCTTACGCAATGAAGCCATTGCCCGGCGACGCTACGGGCTGGAATTACATCGCGCTGTTGATCAAGGTGAATTTTTATTGTTTTATCAACCGCAAATTAATTTAGCGACTGGCGCTGTCACCGGCGCTGAAGCACTGATCCGTTGGAATCACCCGGAGCGAGGCTTGCTCTCCCCTGCCGCATTTTTACCCGCGTTGGAAGCTGGCCCGTTGGCAGCAACAGTGGGCTCCTGGATTATCGATGAAGCTTGCGCACAAGCCGCTTATTGGCGACGTAATGGTGCGCCAGGCTTTCGTATCGGAATTAATTTATTTGGAGCGCAATTTCGTGTTGGAGATTTGGTTAGCGAAATTAACCAGGCGCTCGATAGGCATGGTTTACCCCCTGAAGCCCTGGAATTGGAAGTTACCGAAAATATTGTACTGAATAATGACGAAGTGATTTTTAATGTGCTACAAAATTTACGCAATAAAGGAATTGGCATTGCTTTTGATGATTTTGGTACCGGTTTTGCGTCATTAAGCTTATTAAAAACCTATCCATTGACACGCATAAAAATAGACCGCTCATTTGTACAAGGAATATTAACATCAAAGCGTGATGCTGCCGTCGTTAATGCCATTTTGGACATGGCCCACAGCTTTAATTTGGAAACAATCGCAGAAGGTATTGAATCCAATGCAATAGATGCTCAACTAATGCATGAAAAGTGCGATGAAGGCCAGGGGTATTTATACGGAAAACCAATGCCCGCGTTACAATTTGAACAATTTTTGGGTATTGGAAAATCACGCGCATTTGCCTAGTTGGCTTTCCCAAAAAAAAACGGGGCCATATAAGCCCCGTTACAAAAATAAATTTATTTTTTTGTTAGCACTACAACTGCACCACCGGAAGCGGCCAATTGCAAACTAATAGATTGGGTTGCAGTATGGGTAGCTTCACGTTTATCCAATTCTGAAATGGTTTTTCCATCCTGCCAGATTTTTGCGTGATAACTTCCTTTGCCGAGGAATTCCAAAGGAATTGAAATGGTGCGAGCCGACTCATTGGTCATTGCACCCAGATACCAATCATTTCCTTTGCGACGGGCAGAAACAATATATTCACCAATATCCCCCTGGAGGATATGCGTTTCATCCCAAGTCACCGGAACACTTTTTATAAACTCCAAACCATCTTGCCATTCATTTTCTGGCTGCGGCCATTTGCCAGTAGTTTTGCTATAGGTAATCGGCGAATCCGCAAGCATTTGCAAAGGACTGTCGTACACAACATACATTGCCAGTGCCTGGCCACGCGTAGTTTTTACATAGGGCAACGTATTACGACGCAATTGCGGAAACGCCTCGGGAGCTGCGTGACGGAACCCACCCGGTGTGTAATCAATAGGGCCGAGAATCATCCGTGTATAAGGCAAGGTTACATTGTGTGTGGCAGTTACTCGCTCACTCCATTTATTGTATTCAGCGCCCATCACACCTTCTTGTGTTAAATAGTGCGGATAAGTACGCACCAAACCATTGGGTGGGTATGCACCATGCAGGTCTACCATGATGTGATATTTCGCAGTCATGGTTAGCAACTTGTGATAGTAATCCACCATTTCCTGATCAGATCTATCCATAAAATCAACCTTGATTCCTTTAATACCCCACTGTTCGTATGTGCGTAATGCTTCTTCCATTTGCCAATCAAGTTGTTTCCATTGCAACCAAATCCATACACCTACGTTTTTACTTTTTGCATAGCGCAAAATTTCCGGCATATCCATCGCAGCAATCGGTTCTAATACATTCGCTCCCGGTGTGTTTGTCCAGGCCGCACCTTCGTGCCACCCTGCATCAATCAAAATATATTCCAGTCCCAGTGTCGCTGCAAAATCAATATAGGCCTTATAGGTTTCAGTATTCATGCCTGGTTTTACGTTGGAGTTTTCAATCACAACCTGATTATCGTTCCACCAATCCCAGGCTACTTTGCCAGGTTTAATCCATCGCGTATCTTTTATTACCGTTGGCTCACCCAATGCCGCAATCAATGAAGATTCTGCAAGGTCTCCCGGATTATCACCCAACATGATCACACGCCAGGGTGATTGAACACCGTCAGCGTTCATGGTTGCGCGTACAGCTGCTTTTTCCAAACCATCCGCGCGACTATCAAAACGCGGCGTTAATTTAATATCAACACCTAAACCTCCATCACCGCGCCCCATGAACCAACTACCGGGGTAATTACGCACATCCGATTCAGCCAACGCAAATGTCGTTTGACCTACGCCGGTTTTACATACGAGTGGATTATCGTAAAGATTATGTTCGCGAATACTGGAGGCTTTAATCGCATCAAATTCACCTTCATGGCTGTTCGCAAATTTGCCAAGATTTAAACCAAAACACTGATAATTATTTGCAAAACCAAAACGCGTCAATTCGTTTTGGATCGTAAATTGATTCAATCCGGATTGGGAAGGAAGTACATAACGAATAGCAATGCCTTTATCATAAGCACGCACCACCAAATTCATTTGCAGTTTGCGCTCGTCCTGCGCGGAAAATTTCAATGTAATACTATTGTATTGTTCAATAACCTGTTTTGTGCGCCCTAATAATTCAAATGATTCCTTACCTTTGGCTTTACTCTCCCCCAATACCGACAATTCCGCATTACCCAACGGCAAGTCATTAATCATCAAACCCAGGGCAGAATCAGCTATCACTTTATTCCCATCTAATGAGACGTTATAGGTCAATCCTCTGGCATCGTTGGTAACTGCAACCTGAATCCGCTTATCAGGTGATTGCAAGGTGTAAGTATCAGCATGCGCCAAACCTGTCGCTAACAAACAAGCGACCGGAAGAAATAAATTTTTCATAATGTTCTCCTGCATTTAATTTTTTATTGCTATTCAGGGTTGTATTGCCAAGGGAACCATTAGCAATGGCAGCGGATATTCTTCCTGATGGGTAAATTTATTGCGATAAATATTACATATATAAACACTGATTCTGCACGATCAGGGTTTGCTTCCGGCAATAAAGGAACTACTGAAGAAAAGGGGTTCCGGCAGGCCACCAAAAAGGTTTTATCGGAGAGCGGCCGGAAGCAACTGACGGGGTGCTTAGCAAGATAATTTGTCGCTGCGCCAGATTAGCACGCGCAATATCGTCACCGTAATAGGATTGAAATAGAGCATCGAATGCACCATTGGCTTGAATACGCTGTAGACCCTCCGCAAGTCTCTCTGCCAATTTCGCATTGTCTTTATGTACAAAAAAATACACAGGGAAGTTGTAATAAAAAGCAAAGCGATTTTCTACCCGTAAATCAGGATAGAGTGGACGAAATTTTTCCAACTCACTCCACACTTCAATAAGGCCGCGTGAAAAAAAGTCAAACCGGCCCGATGACAACATTTTAAAAAGGTTTTCGTATTTGGTCGCCGATAATTGGTTAAAGCCATTTTCCTGGTAAATCTGGTAATCACCCCAATGGGGATTAAAGCCTCCAATCATTTTTTGTCGCAATTCCTCAGCGTTATGGAGTTGGTCAAAACGCGACTGGGATTTTTCTTTTATTAATAACACACGTAATCCCAGTAAACCTTTATCCAATGGTATGAGCACCGGCCGATAAAGTTGTTCGCGCTCCTGGGTGGTTGCTAAAAAAACAACGTCAATATGTTTTTGCTGTAGTAAAACCAAACCACGCGATTCAGTTATTTCGGCAGAATCCGGTTGATAGGGTTGGGGGTTAGCCGTGCCGTAATCCGCGTCAGTCACCTTTAATGCTTGCTTCAGCAATGCATGGTAATAGTCGTAGCGAAACTCCTTTTGGGAATAGTAGATCGGGGTTTCAGCACCCACTTGCGTAGGGGTTGCATGTGTCGCACCACTACATAACGACAATACGCATAACAACAATGCGTATAACAACCTGTTTTTCAGGTAATGGTATTCAGACATACCTACCCCATCGGATATTTTAATTGCACTTGAGTATAGACGAGGGAGCTCATTTGGGCGCTTTTACAGGACATCACCCTTCGTGGTCAGTGCCAGGAAGTCAGCGAAGCCAATCATGACAACATTAGGGATAGTCCAATACGTTTTTCAGATGAGGAATGTTTTCACTCACCCATTGTGGGTTTACTGCGCCCCAATCGCGGACACTGTAAGTTCCATTATTATTTTCAAGCTCTATTGCAAGTTCATGGATCGCCGTCAGGGTATCCTGCGCCGTTCGACGAGGCATACCGGTAGCCTCTATGATTTTGGGTACAGTATTAATACCCTGGCTAATCAGGAAACTGACATAAATACGGCGATAAAAACTGGTTTTGGTTTTGCTATGACTCATAGATTCACCTTTTTCTGTTACAACTCTCAGACGCATAACGAGTGAAAGGCTAAGCTAAACAAATGCTTATCATTGCCTGAGAAATTTATTACCTTTATTGAATGTAAGCACTATAACCCACGCGGAGATTTTTACATGCTAATCAATTGTGTTGCCTATCAGGAAGGCAAAAAACTCTGCAGCATTCCCGCAGAAGATATTAGCGAATATCTGATCATCCCGGATTGCTTTGTATGGGTTGCACTCAAGGATTCCAACCTTGAAGAACTCGCACAAATGCAGCATGAGTTCAACCTGCACGAACTGGCCGTTGATGATGCAAAAACCGGACATCAACGCCCCAAAATTGAAGAATACGGTGATTCACTGTTTGCGGTAATGCACACCATAGAAATGATTGATGGTGAACTGAATGTCGGTGAAGTCGATGTGTTTGTGGGCGAAAACTATGTGCTTTCAATCCGCAATCGCACCCGGGCTGATTTCCTGGGTGTACGCGCACGCTGTGAACGCGAGCCACATCATCTGAAACAAGGTCCTGCCTTTGTCTTTTATGCGCTGATGGATGCCGTGGTAGATCGCTATTTTCCAGTAGTGGTTGCACTGGAAACTGAATTGGAAATTATTGAAGACCAGATTTTTACCAAAGGTTCGCAACGTGCGAACATTGAACGCCTGTATGAATTAAAACGCAAAGTAACCACCTTGAAACATGCTGTCGGTCCATTAATGGAAGCAGTCGGAAAACTTGATGGCGGGCGCGTGCCGCCTATTGTGGTTAATACGAAAGATTACTTCCGTGATGTGCATGATCACCTTTACCGTATCAATACTTCCATCGACACCATTCGCGACACCATTAGCACAGCAATCCAGGTAAATTTATCGATGGTAAGTATTGATGAAAGTGAGGTGAATAAACGGCTCGCCGCCTGGGCTGCGATTTTTGCAGTGGCGACTGCATTTGTAGGCATTTGGGGCATGAATTTCGAGCACATGCCCGAACTGGAGTGGAAATATGGCTACCCGGCCTCGATAGGCGTAATAGCCGTAATTTGCTCCTACTTGTATTACCGTTTTAAAAAATCAGGTTGGCTTTGACGGCCCCCTGAAACGCAGCGCGCAATTTCATGATGAAGTTGCGCTTTAGCTTAATAGTTTTAATCGAGAATATTTGTTGTGTGTTATGCAAATGTTTCTTGCAAATTTTTAGCGGCTTCAACGGCAAAACATTCAATGAAGTCGCCTTGCTCAATATTGCCAATGGCTTTCTTCAGGGGAACGCGCCTCGGCGTGAATTGAAATAAATCGCTCCGTTGGGCGTAATGACGAACCTTGTGGCTCACCAATACTTCACCTGGCTCCGCCGCCGCTTCCATACGCGCCGCCATACTGACTGCCACACCTTCAAGGTCGGGTATATCAGTTACTTCATTATGTACAACAGCAACTTCACCTAATTCCATACCAATACGCAACTCAAATCCTGCTGCACGCAATACGTTACGAATCATGCATGCACAAGAAACACCTGCGGTGGCATTTTTAAAAGTCACTCGTAATGAATCACCTTCCATATTCGGATGACCGGCCGTAAATTTCTTCAAGATGGGTTTTACCAAACCACGGAACAGCGAAAGCTTTTCTGACAATTCCTCTTCCGACCACTTGGAAAATCCTTTTAAATCCATGAACAAGATCGTGAGATTGCGCACTTGTTCACGTTCATGATCAGCAGCAAGCTCAAGCAAACGCGGCCAAAATTCTTCGCGGATTGCACCAATTTTTTCTTTCAATTGGGTATGTAACTGGGTGTTGGTGCGCAACATCAATTGTGCCAATTGAATACGTTCAGCTTCTGCCTGTAATTGCGCTTTTAATTCGGTAGGGTTATGTACCCCTACTTCTTCCACTACAAATTTAACCAGCGCACCACCAGCCACATCACTAATGGATTTTAAACGGATAATGGTGCCCCAATGCACAGCAGTTAAATGCTCAATAAAAATCGGCAAGGTCGCCAGCTCATGATCGACAAGGCGATAGGGATAACGTAATTCAATGGTAATCGCTTCAGCAAAAATCCGCTCGAACTCATGAGTCCGGTACAACGTTTTTTCTTTACCCGCTTTATCCCAATAAGCGTAACCACATTCGACGTTTGAAATACTCCAGCCCGTTGTCACCAGCCGCCAAAGTTTTGCACCTGTTATGTTAGCGCCAGCCAATTTAGCCTTGCTGAGGTTCGCCGCGCGCAAATCACAATGGGACAAATTGGCGCCGGTAAAATCCGCCTTGGTAAGATCGATGCTGTTCAAATCCATCCCGCTAAGATTTGCGCCTTTAAATAAAGCTCCCGTCAGGTTCGCACCGCGCACATCTGCATTAGTGAGGTTAGCATTGTTAAACAATGTGCCGGATAAATCGGCGCCTTGTAAATTCACGCCCTCAAGATTGGAGTTAGACAGATCCACGCGCGCCAATTGTTGGCCTTCCAGATTACTGCCTGCAAGGCACACATCGCGCAGCATCAAACCGCTAATATCATGCCCACGGAAATCAATGTTCTCAAACCGGGCATTGCGCGTATTCGCCGTGAGCATATTGGTCATGAACAAAATAGAACCGCTCATATCCGTATTGCATAAATTAGCAGCAATTAATTTTGCGTTGCTGAAATCGTTGTGTTGCAAAAACGAATATTGCAAATTGGTCTGGATTAAATCGGTGCCTTTAAAACTGCAATGGGTGATGCGGGAATTACGGAACGAGACTTTAGAAAGATCGTAGTCATCCAGATTCATCCCGGAGAGCTCGATATTATCCAGATTAATTTCGCCGACGGCCTGGCGTTTACGCCAGAGATTCCAGGATCTTGCCCCCTTGCCAAGCTCCTGCAGAATTCGTGCTTTGTCCATGTTGGTACTTCTCTCTGTGTCTAGTATTAATATGCCCTGTACCCATTTACAGGTAATGCCAATCGCCGCGCGGATTGGCTCGATTCGCCAATTAAGTCGCTAATAATGTGCCAAGCAGGCCTCTTTTTTGGGCGGATAATATAACGCTCTGCCCTCTATAATTTCGAGCGATCTTGAATGTTTTTTGTTGCATTTGATGACATTTGCAAGGTTATTACAATTCTTCACAATTGGATGGCGGTAGTCATCAACAAATGCCCGGTTGTACCTCGACCATTGCCGCAATTTTTTGTAATGCCTCCAATGCGCCCACCGGTAAAGTCAACGATTGTTCATTAATTGAAAACGCATCATCAGGATTGATACGAATTAATTTCGCTCTATATTCCTTTTGCATTCGCCGCGAAAAATGACGCACCGACGGAATTGCAGTACCCGCGCCAATTTCAATTACCAAGGGTTTAGCTACTGACTCCAGCCACTGTTCCTGCGCAATCACCTGCTTACGAGTACGCTCGTAAATCCAATCGCCATCGTTGAACATCAAAATATTTGGACGACTAATATTGCCGCAACGTTGGCAACGAGGGGGTTTATTGCGTAAATAACATCGCTCCTCATCGATATCGGGAATAAAGCTATTCGCACTCCATATATCCGTATTGCAAGGCTCAAGGCATTGCAAAAAATGGATGGAGCCGTGGCATTCATGAATAGCATTTTCGTCAAAGCCAGCTTGCAGAAAATGCCCATCAACATTGCTCGTAAAAACGCGATACCGATACCGCATTTTTTCGCCCCAGCCCAACAAAATCCGATAACCGGCATGAGGCTCTGTTTGACGGTACAAATTCAATCGATGACCATAAAAACCCCAAGCCAGCCTGGGTCTCCCATAAAAAGCTAACGGATTGGCAATGTCTGTGAAACCTATCGATTCGTTCTCCAATGCAGGGTAGGCTCGCCAAAAACCATGCTTCCCGCGAAAGTCCGGTAGCCCCGAATCCACGCCCATGCCGGCTCCCGCACCAATGACCAATGAATCCGCAGCATTTATCCATTCCGCTGCGGTGGCATAAGCTTCATCCAATCCAGTTTTTATCTGTGTCATCGCTGATGCTTTCTCCCAGCTAATGCTTTCACTCGCCCAAGGCTTTCTTTATAGTACCGCCCGCGAAAATTATTCCTGTTCATGGCGATTTATTGTTTACACAATCGTCACACCGCGAGGTCAAGCCCCATGGCTCAATATGTTTATACCATGCACCGTTTGGGTAAAGTTGTGCCGCCCAAGCGCGAAATCCTGAAAGATATTTCCCTGTCATTTTTCCCTGGCGCCAAGATCGGTGTGTTGGGTTTGAACGGTTCCGGTAAATCTACCCTGCTGAAAATTATGGCGGGCGTGGATCAGGATTTTAATGGCGAAGCCCGCCCGATGCCCGGCATTAAAGTTGGCTATTTACCGCAAGAGCCGCAACTCGACCCCAACAAAAATGTTCGCGGCAATGTGGAAGATGGCGTACGTGAAGCAGTAGATGCATTGGCCGAGCTGGATCGTATTTACGCGGCCTATGCCGAAGCAGATGCAGATTTCGACGACCTGGCCAAGAAACAAGCTTTGTGCGAAGACATTATCCAGGCGTGGGATGCGCACAATCTGGATCACACATTAGAAGTTGCTGCTGATGCGCTACGCCTGCCGCCATGGGATGCGGATGTAACCAAACTGTCCGGTGGTGAAAAACGCCGCGTGGCGCTCTGCCGCTTGCTGTTATCGCGTCCGGATATGTTGCTGCTCGACGAACCAACCAACCACCTTGATGCTGAATCCGTTTTCTGGCTGGAACAATTCCTGCAAAAATTCACTGGCACCGTGGTCGCTATTACCCACGACCGTTACTTCCTCGATAACGCTGCAGGCTGGATTCTGGAACTGGATCGTGGTCATGGCATTCCTTATGAAGGTAACTATTCCAGCTGGTTGGAGCAGAAAGAAGCACGCTTAGCCCAGGAGCAACGCACTGAAGCAGCGCATCAGAAAGCCTTGAAACAGGAATTGGAATGGGTTCGACAAAATCCGAAAGGTCGGCAGGCCAAGAGTAAGGCGAGGCTAGCTCGCTTTGATGAATTGCAATCGCAAGAATTCCAGGCGCGAAATGAAACCAACGAAATATACATTCCACCGGGCGAGCGCCTGGGCGATAAGGTGATTGAATTCCATAACGTATCCAAAGCTTATGGTGACCGTTTGTTGATTGATAACCTGAGCTTCAGTGTGCCCAAGGGTGCGGTCGTTGGAATTATCGGCGGTAACGGCGCTGGTAAATCAACCCTCTTCCGCATGATTGCTGGCCGGGAAAAACCAGACTCCGGTGAAGTGGTGATTGGAGAAACTGTCAACGTAGCTTTTGTTGATCAAAGCCGCGACAACCTCGAAAACAACAAGACTGTATGGGAAGCCGTTTCTGACGGTGCCGATATCCTCAAAATCGGTAACTACGAAGTGTCTTCACGTTCTTACATTGGCCGTTTTAACTTTAAAGGTTCTGATCAACAGAAACGTGTAGGTGAACTTTCCGGTGGTGAACGTGGCCGCTTGCATTTGGCAAATACGCTCAAGCAAGGCGCTAATGTACTTTTGCTCGACGAACCGTCAAATGACCTGGATATTGAAACCTTGCGTGCGTTGGAAGATGCAATTCTGGCGTTCCCTGGCTGTGCGTTGGTCATCTCGCACGACCGCTGGTTCCTCGACCGTATTGCGACACACATTCTCGCGTACGAGGGTGATTCTGATATCGTGTTTTTCGAAGGCAATTACACCGAATACCACGAAGACCTGATCAAACGCAAAGGGCAAAATGCCCAACCGCAGCGAATGAAATACAAACCGCTCAAAAGTTAAAAACCGCAAAGGCAGCCAGAAATGGCTGCCTTTTTTGTTTCTGCAATTCACAATTACAATTCCACTACTACAACTAGAAATTATTTAAGACCACGGGAGTACACATGCTCAAAGCGTCGTTTTTAATAGCCGCATTATTTTTTCCAACCATCGCACTCGCCGCATCAACAGAAAACATCATCAATCTAACGCAAACGACCGCGGGCTGGTTTTGTGTTGGCTTATTTATTATCGCTTACGCATTTGTGATGCTCGAAGAAAAACTGCATTTGCGCAAATCCAAACCTGTCCTGGCGGCGGCCGGAATCATTTGGGTAATTATCGGCTGGATTTATACGCAACATGAACAATCCGAACTCGCAGAACAAGCATTTCGCCATACATTACTGGAATTTGCGGAATTAATGTTGTTCCTGTTAGTCGCAATGACTTACATCAATGCAATGGATGAGCGCGGATTATTTAACGCCCTACGCGGATGGATGATCAAAAAAGGATTTAATTATCGACAGCTTTTCTGGATCACCGGTTTCCTCGCATTTTTTATTTCTCCCATCGCCGACAACCTGACCACCGCGTTATTGATGTGTGCAGTGATCTTAAAGATTGCAGAAGGAGAGAAAACATTCATTAATATGTGCTGTGTGAATATCATCGTCGCAGCCAACAGTGGCGGCGCTTTCAGTCCATTTGGTGATATAACCACGTTGATGGTATGGCAAGCTGGCAAAGTGGATTTTTTTACATTCTTCCATTTATTCATTCCATCACTAATCAATTTTTTAGTGCCTGCCGCAATTATGAGTTTCTTTATTGCCAATAAGTCACCCACCAAAGATGCCGAAGATTTATTCCTGGAAACACTTACTTACAAAGAAGGTGCATTTCCAATTCTATTTTTATTTCTCGCGACCATCGCCAGTGCAGTTCTCGGGCATGTCCTTATTCACATGCCCCCCGTGCTTGGTATGATGCTCGGCTTGGCCTATTTGAAGCTGTACGGCTTTTATTTACGCAAAAAAGGTATCGTGGATTTGAAAAAAGCAGAAATGGCCAGCAGCGCTTTTATCGGTAATAAAGATGAAAACCCTATTACCAAAGTCCCATTACCTTTTGATGTGTTTCAACCGCTCGCGCGTCTGGAGTGGGACACATTACTTTTCTTCTACGGTGTAATTATGTGTGTTGGCGGCCTTGGTTTTATGGGTTATCTCACGCTTTTGTCTGAATCACTATACGGTAATTTTAGCGAGACGGTATCCAACGTTAGTTTGGGATTGGTGTCGGCCGTTATAGATAATATTCCCGTGATGTATGCGGTATTAACTATGGCCCCCGATTTTTCCCAAGGCCAATGGCTGTTAATTACACTGACGACCGGTGTGGGGGGCAGCATGTTATCTATTGGCTCTGCCGCAGGCGTAGCATTAATGGGCCAGGCTCGCGGTTATTACACATTTATCGGGCATTTGAAATGGGCGCCTGTCGTGGCGTTGGGATATTTTGCCAGCGTTTATGCTCACGTCTGGCTAAACGCAGGGCTGTTTTAAACTGGTTGGTTCGCAAGCACAGTTACTGTGCTTGCGACAATGCCTTCTCGACATCCACACCAAATACCATCACACCCAATGGTTCGAATTTTTCTTCGCTGAATAATGGCACGCTCAATTGTAGCTGAAAGCGCTTGGTGGACTCATCATAAGTGATGTCACCAAAAAATAATGTATTGGCAGGCTTACCATAAGCTTCTGTGAATTTCTCCTCATCACCTTGCCAATAATCAGAAGTCATATCGCTGATTGCCACATTCAATCCGCGACCATCAGTTACAATAACTTCGGTGATCAAATCCATGGATTGCTTCTTTATCTCACGCAACTGGGCCGATAATTCCTGATCGGTTAATTCCAGTGGATAAGCAAAGTCACTCTCACGAAAAGCCTTGATCCACTTTTTATCACTGTCAGCAATATCACTTTTACTCAGCCGTTTAGACTTCTCATTTTTCTGTTGTAGCAAAGCCTCCAACTTTGGCAACCGTTTCCAGCGTTCAATTTTTCGCTGCAGCAACTCGCGTATTTGTAATTTTTCATATTCCGATACCGCAAATTTTCCAGAGGTACATTTATTAATCGTTCTGTTAAATGCCAACAAAAATTCGGGATTGTTATTCAAAAATTGTTCGTTGAAATAAACCCCGAGTGGGACATAACGAAAAAAGCGCGATTGGAAATTATCAGTATTTAATTTAAGTTCAGTAGCAGCCCGTAGAAAATGCTCACGATCTGCCAAAATCACATCAATACGTTTTCCCTGCAATAATTTGATTAGTTGCGGCAAATTATTCGCACTCATATCCACGGTATAGCCCGCCTCACCCAGCCAGGTCTCTTGCTGGCTCCCCAGAATGGAACCCAATCGGTAACCATCGCGCCAGGTTTCAGGGGCAATCGTGTCATTACGCCAAAACCAGTACCAGTTTTCCAATACCATTGGCGATGACAATACGGCATAGGGATCTACTTGCCGCATTGGAATCGCGGTAAAAAAACCATCGATACGATTACTTTTCACATCTTGATAAGCGCGACGCCATGGCATTACCTGCACGCTGAACTCTCGCCCCATATCACCAAAAATACACTCAAGATGGGGCAGTAAGTTCTGGGTTCCCACCGGATTCAGATCTGAACTAAATGCGGATGAAATATTTGTGGCAAGATTAACTGAATGGTTATTTGCACCAAGTGGATCTGTGCCCGCAACAACATCCGAATCAAGTGCGATTGCCGCTTCAGAAACTAATAACAGCAAACCTAATATCAATCGCATAAATCACTCCTGGAATTTTTTGCCACCTGACAGGAACCAGCGAATAAAGTATATGCGTGAAATAAAAATTCGCCGATCAACACGACCAGACTTTTTGCAACCGGGGTATGACAGCGTGTTCAACGGCTTCCGCTAATCGGTTTATCGATGATTCACGCACATTGTTAATATCCATTAAATTGGTTTTAACCAAGCCCGCCCATAGCAAAAGTTGTTGTAAGCCTTGCGGATGATCCCAAATGCCGTGCAAATAAGTTCCTATTATTTGTCCATCATCACTGAGGGTACCTTCTGCCACCAATTGATCAGCTTCGCGCACATATGCACAAGGACTGAGGAGTGCATTACCTGTGCTAACGCCACAATGAATTTCATAGCCTGTTATAGGTGTGCTCTTGTCCCATAACACACCTTCACGACGCAATAATTGTTTGTTTGGTTCAAGAATAGTATCCAATGCCAAATACCCAAGGCCTTTCGAGCTTCCCGGTGCCGATTCAAGCCCGGCCGGATCATGAATTTGCTCGCCCAACATTTGAAAGCCGCCACAAATTCCCATGACTTTTCCACCGTAGCGCAAATGCCGCTCGATATCGCGATCCCATTGTTGCTCTCGCAAAAATTGCAAATCGGCGCGCACATTTTTACTACCGGGAATAATTAATAAATCACACGCAGGAATTGGCTGGTTGGGTCCAACCCAACAAAAATCGATTTGTGCATCCAAACGTAATGAATCAAAATCGGTGTGATTGGAAATTCTAGGCAATGCCAATACTGCAACACGTAGCTCTGCATTCGCTTTGCGAGCATGATTCGTCAATGCATCTTCTGCATCCAGATATAAACCATGCAGATAAGGAATAACCCCTAGCACGGGTTTACCCGTCTTTTGTTCCAGCCAATCCAGACCAGACTGCAATAAACCAATATCGCCACGAAAACGATTAATCACAAATCCGATGACGCGAGAACGCTCTGCTTCACTCAATAATTCCAACGTGCCAACCAAATGGGCAAACACACCACCACGATCAATGTCAGCTATTAAAATCACCGGGCAGTCAACCGCTTCTGCAAAGCCCATATTGGCGATGTCACGATCACGTAAATTTATTTCCGCAGGACTGCCCGCGCCTTCTACCACAATAATTTGATATTGCTGTTGCAATCGTTGATATGAGTCCAATACAAATTGCATCGCACGAGCTTTGTAGTCATGGTACACAGCAGCATCCATATCGGTAATCGCTTTGCCCTGTACAATTATTTGTGCTTTGGTATCACTGGTGGGTTTTATCAAAATCGGATTCATATCGGTATGCGGTTGCAAACCGGCAGCTTGCGCCTGCAAGGCTTGTGCACGCCCTATTTCACCACCATCGATAGTTACCGCGGAATTTAAAGCCATGTTTTGCGGTTTGAATGGAACAACAGATATTCCACGCTGGTAAAAAATACGGCAAAGCGCAGCAACCAATGTAGATTTTCCAGCGTCAGACGTAGTGCCCTGCACCATCAATGTTTTGCACGGCATGAATTACCACTCAATACCTTTTTGCGCTTTAACACCGGCATTAAATGCATGTTTGATTGATTTCACTTCACTAAAAGTATCAGCAATGTCTTCCAGATATTTTTTTGCACCGCGACCAGTGATAATGACGTTCTGGTTGCGTGGTCGATTTTTAATGGCTTCAACCACCTTATCTTTATCCAGATAATGGTAATTGAGCATGTAAGTGATTTCATCGAGCAATACCAAATGAACTTCGGGATCGCTAAAAACATGCTCACATTCTTGCCAGACTTTTTCTGCAGCCGCTTTATCTTGCTCTGCATTTTGGGTTTCCCAGGTAAAGCCGGTTCCCATTACAAAATATTCCAATTGTGGAGTGGCACCACGAAAAACACTCTCGGTTAAAAAATTTTTCTCGCCGCACTCCCAAGTGCCTTTAATAAATTGCACAATCGCCACTTTATATCCGTGACCAAGGCAACGCAAAGCGGTCCCAAAACCGGACGAGCTTTTTCCTTTGCCATCACCAGTTAAAACAATTACAACACCGCGCTCTTCGTCAGCACGCGCGATTGCTGCATCTACAATCTCTTTGCGCTGTTGCATGCGTGCTTTATGGCGTTGGGCTTTATCGTTGGTTTGACTATCGTCTGTCATGACTTACGCTCTTCATTGGTTGAAAAATAAAATGCCCTCAAGTATTCCTTGAGGGCACAGATTTTACAACTGAAAATAGTGAGCGCTAGAAACGGTAAGTAATGCTGGCCTCATAATTTCTTTCCGGTTGTGGGTATTGCCCCCACACCGAGTGGTAACCGGCATACAACTCATTGGTAACATTATTAAGACGTGCGCTCAATTCCAATTGGCGATAGCTATATACCGCAGCCAAATTAAACACTGTCAGTGGATCAAGTTTGGCCTGTGCATTATTTTCGTCATCGCCTTTATAGCGTGATCCAGTATAAACAGTTTCCAATGAGAAGGTTAACAATGATGCAGGGGTGAATAACACAACAAATGCAGCACTATTCTCAGCAACGAAGGGTACTTTTTTCCCATCATAAGTCCCTTCGACAACTTCAGCATCTGTGTAAGTGTAGTTAAAGCGCAAAGCCAGTTCGTTGCTTAACCGTGTATCAGCATCCAGCGTAACACCTTGGCGCTCTGAATCTGGCAAATTGATATTTGCATAGTTGATAGAATCGTATACGATCTCGTCATTCAAACTCATTTTGTACAACGCATAAGAAACATGCGCATCGTTACCTTGCCACTCCAAACCCAACTCAGCAGTCTTACCGGTTTGTGGTTCCAGAAATACCACACCCAATAACACAGCATTATTTTCATCTGGATTACCAAATCGGAAGCTTTCTGCGAAGCGCCCATACCCACGCCATGAGTCGGTAAATTCATAGCTTAAACCAAATTCACTCGCCGTCAGGTCATCATCCTGAACTTTATTCTTCAAGTAATTCAGATCTTCAACTTCTGACTGTCTCACTCCCGCAGTAGCGGTTAGCTTGGGTAACAATGGATAAACCAACTGCGCGTAATAGCTGCGTTGTTCTTGATTGGAATTTACGGCCCTCCAAACATTGTTACTTTCATAGTCGCTATCAATATAGTCATAACCCAGGGTAGCTATTGCGGTACCGTTCGCGGTTTTGTATTCACCAATGACGCGCGGAGTTAGACTTTTTACACGCACAGAATACTCAGTTGGTGGTGGTGTATCGCCCCCCCAGTAATTATCGTAAAAGTAAATTCCTTCTTCATTGCGATCTGAATATTCAGTCAATAATTGCCAATGTTCTGAAAAGTTTACGCCGCCACCAAAACGCCAGGTATCGGTATCCTGATTGCTATAATCATTCGGAGAATTCGTTTGGCGGCGATCAACTGCTGCTTGATTGTCATTGATATTTCCAGGCAAACGCAGTTCATCTTTTACCTGCTGTCCGTCGATAAAAACGAAACCGAATTCAGAATCATATCGCAGGTTCGCAAATGCATTTTCATACTCACTTTGATTATTGTCGCGATAGTTATCCGCATTACGCTTTTGCGCAGAAGCACTGTAACTCAAACCATTTTCAAAACCCTGGCTTACGCTTGCTGTGTAATCTTCAAGATTATCGCTACCAGCGGTAGCACTTACTGAACCATCAATTTCACCGGCAGATGCGCGACGGGTAATAATATTAATCACGCCGCCAACCGCTTGGTCACCGTAAAGCACACCCGCACTACCCTGCACGATTTCGATACGCTCAACATCTTTTAACGCAACAGTATTAAGTGCCGGTGCAGCGAGCGAAGGATTATTTAATTTACGTCCGTCAACCAACACCAATACATTGTTCGTACCAGATAACCCGCGCATGGATGCAGTTACATTGCGTGCACCACTGCCATCGGAATCGGTTAATTGAATCCCTGCTTGTGTACGCAAAACCTCCGATAATAATTTCGCACCGCTAATACGAATTTCTTCTTCGGTAATCACTTTAATTTGTGTGGCAACCGGCATTTGCGCAGTTTCGCTACGTGTTGCACTGACATATACGGTTTCAAGTTTTTTATCAGCGCCGTTTTCCACTGCAAAAACCGGTGATGAACTTATCGCAATAATGGCAGCGCTCAGGCTGGCAAGTGTGAAGGCAGTTGATTGTTTGAACATAAGATTCCTCAATCCTGAATTAGGGATGAGGGAGGGAAAGCGGAAAAAAATCCATTGAGCGAAGCCCAACAAATACAGATTTCCACCGATGCTGCCCTCCGCGACATCGTGAACAAGTAAGAGCATGGCTCTGGTGTTGAGGCTGGTATCGGACTCATGGCGATCAATCGCACATTTACCGTTGCGGGGGCAGTGTCGGGTTAGCTTCACCTTCAGGTTTACGCACCGACTTCCCATTGACTCTGATCCTGATGCATTCACCTTTGTGATTTGCGCATCCATCAGACACCTCGGGCGCGCAAGGTATGCCGGTGCGACCATCAAGTCAAGCATCCGCTGGCGCAAATATCTACCAGATTCATCTGGCATACACGAAGTTAACGGACTATAGTTGCCTGGCAATTGTTACAACCAACTCATTTTTATCAATAACAACACAAGGACTTTTTTACCATGAATAATCCCTATCAAGCACCGGCAGCAGAGCTGGTTACTGATGACCAGGAACACCTGTACGTTGGTTTTTGGCCACGCTTTGGGGCGCAGATTATTGACGGAATCATCGTAGCCATCATCACCTACCCGATTCTATTTTTGGTGTACGGCACCGGTTATTTCACCAAAACAACGCTGGTGTTAGGCCCGCTGGATGTTGTATTGAATTATGTTTTCCCAATTGCATGGACGTTGGCGTTCTGGATTTATCGCCAGGCCACCCCCGGTAAAATGGTGATAGGTGCAAAAATTATTAGCGCAAAAACAGGTGGCAAACCAACACCAGGTCAATTGGTCGGCCGTTACTTTGCCTACATCCTTTCTGCGCTGCCTTTGTTATTAGGATACTTGTGGGCAGCATGGGACCCGAAAAAACAAACCTGGCATGACAAGCTTGCCGGTACTTACGTAGTGCGCAATTAATAGTGATCGATTTTCCACTTTCATAAAAACGGGAGCTTTGGCTCCCGTTTTTATTTGTTTTATTTGCATCGTTATCTGCACAGCTTCGCCCTCTTATTTTCCCTCCCGGATAATCCTGAAAAAGTTTACAGAAAATCGTTTAATTCAATATTGTTATAGTATAACATCTCATTTATTGATTTAGACGAAGCTGGAAATCGAGGTACAACGTGAAAAGAACGCTGCTTTACACCGCCCTTTGTTTGGCTTGGCAACCTGCGCTGGCGCAAATCCAGGGCAAGGTACAGGACGATCAGGGAATCCCTATCAACAACGCAACGGTTGAAGTGGTAGGGACAAAACTTTCCGCGCAAACGAACGAGCGCGGCGAATTTAGCTTGCCCGCCCAACGTGATGGCCATATCGAGCTTCATGTGCATGCACCCGATTACACCCATAAAACCTTGCACCTGCACAAAGACCATGGGCCGGTGGAACTGACATTAGCGAGCACAACCCTGGAAATTGTTAATGTCATAGGTTTGCCCTGGCACGCCTCCAACATGGAGTCAGCCCAACCAGTCAACGTGTTGAGCGGTGATAAATTAAGGGATCGCCAGGCATCTACCCTGGGTGAAACCCTGAAATACGAAGTGGGCGTTCATTCGAGTTATTACGGGCCCGTCGCCAGCAGTCCGGTTATTCGGGGTTTGGAAGGACCACGGGTGTTAATCACCCAAAATGGTCTGGATGCTGGTGATGCATCTCGCGTTGGCCCTGACCATGCGGTTGCAACCGAAGCGTCCACTGCGCGTCAAATCGAAATCCTGCGCGGCCCCGCCACCTTGTTTTACGGCAGCGGTGCAATTGGTGGAGTCGTGAACATTGTCGATGACCGTGTACCACGCGGGCTGGATACCTACGGTGAATGGCGACTCGAACAGGATTCCGTTGCTGATGACAAACTTGTATCTGCCAGCGGCAATACCGGTATTGGCAATTTGGGTTTACATCTGGATGGATTTTGGCGCGATGCTGGCGATTACAAAATTCCCGGCCCTGCTGAAATCGAAACCGCAGAAGAACATGCAGGCGAAAACCATACGCATGAAAATCGTCTCGCCAACTCTTTTACTGAAGCACAGGGAGCCAATATTGGCGGCAGCTTTATCATGGATGAAGGTTTCGTCGGCCTTTCCTACGGGCATCTCGAACGCCAATACGGAATTCCCGGTCACAGCCACGATGGCGAAGACACAAGCGTCTATGCGGATTTAAAACAGGATCGAATCCAGTTAATCAGCGAATTAACGCTCGACCATTCATTTTTTAGCGCGACCAATACGCGCTTCGGTTTTACTGATTACGAACACAGCGAAATTGAAAACGGAGCAATAGGAACAACCTTCAGCAACGAAACCGCTGAAGCGCGCTGGGAATTATTTCATCACCCTATTGCTGAATGGCGCGGTGCACTAAGCCTTCATTACAAACACAGTAACTTTGAAGCCATTGGTGAAGAAGCATTTACGCCCCCCAGTAAAACAGACACGCTCGCGTTGGGTTTAATGGAAGAGCGCCACTTCGGCAATTTACTGGTGCAACTCGGCGCTCGTATTGAGCAAGTAAAAATTTCCGCCAATGATTTACAACTGGATTTAAACGAACACAGCCATGCAGATGAGCACAATCACGTGGGAGAATTTCTTCGCGTGTTTGATTTTGACCATGAATCAAATCCATTCAGTGCTTCCGCCGGTGTAGTCTGGGATTTTACCGACGGTTACAACATGGGCTTGTCATATACTCACGCAGAACGCACACCCTCCGCAGCAGAATTACTGGCGTTTGGTCCGCACCTGGGTTCCGGTTTGTATGAAGTGGGTGCGATATTACAGCTGGAAGAACATGACGAGGGCGATTTCCATTTTGACCTTGCACGTACCGACCTGGAGTTGGAAACCTCTAACAATCTGGATCTTTCACTGCGCAAATTTGAAGGCGATCTCGGCTTTATCATCAACGCCTTTTACAATCAGATTGATAACTACTATTACCTTTCAGAAACCAATGCCGTTATCGAAACTGCACACGAACACGGCGCAGAAAGCGAATCCGAAGAAGAACACCATCACGAACACACCAGCGAATTACCTGTTTATATTTACCAGGCACACGATGCAGAGCTATATGGTTTTGAAGGTGAGTTAATTTGGCAAACCAGCAAAGCTTTAACGCTCAGTCTCACGAGTGATTACACTCGTGCATCGTTAAAAGACGGTGGTGATTTACCACGTATTCCGCCTTTGCGCATTGGCGCGCGTGCTGAATATGAAATCGGAAACTGGAACGCCGAACTTAGCAGCCAGCATTATTTTGAACAAGACAACATCGCCGCGCTGGAAACCGCGACTGATTCCTACACGCTGGTTGATGCGCAAATCAGTTATGCATTGAGTGATGGTTTAAAAATTTACCTCAAAGGCAACAATCTCACCGATGAATACGCACGAGTTCATGCCTCTTTCCTTAAAGACAAAGCGCCATTGCCTGCCCGTAGCTTCGCATTAGGCCTGAGTGGTCGTTTCTAAAATTTAATCAAAGGTATTGATGATGTTACAGAATGCTTTTAATAACTCTATGAAAATTTCTCCGCTGTTAATGGCGCTTGCTATTCCTGCATTACTCACTGCTTGCGGTGGTGGGGATACCAAAATTGTCGAGCGAGATCCCATTCCTATTGAAGACGATCATGATCACGACCACGACGATGAACCCAAAACCGAGGGTCGTTTACTGGTCGCGATTAAGGATCAACCCAAAGTAGGCATTTGGGATATTAATGAAGCTACATTGTTGGAAGAATACACGCTGACAGAACCAGCGAGTGCTTTGTACGCAAGCCCAACCTACCGCTACGGTTTTGTTATACAGCGCATTGCAAATCGTGTGAATGTAATAGACAGTGGCCTGTCGCAAGAAGATCACGGTGATCACAAAGATGACATCATTGAAGCGCCGCGCTGGCTTGCATTTGGCACTGACAAAACACGCCCGACACATTTCACAGACACAGCAACACAATCAGTTATTTTTTATGATGGCAATGGCGATACAACAACACCAGCACAAGTCGGTGTGTTTACTGAAACCAACATAAAAAATAACACTCCGGGAAATTGGCTTGAATACACAACGCATATGCACGGTGCAGCGCAAGCGCGTGGCGATTATTTACTTTCCACAATTCGCGATCCGTTAACGACCAGCACGCTGCCAGACCAGGTAGGTCTGTATAAGGCAAATAATGGTTTTTATAACCAACAACAAGTTTTCACCGACACCTGCCCCGGCTTGCACGGCAGTGCACAAAATGAAACGCAAATTGCATTCGGTTGCACTGACGGTGTGTTAGTTGTTACTCAAAACGGTGAAACGTTCACTTCCAAAAAAATTGCGAATCCGTTCAGCTTTACCGGCACTACCCGCGTCGGAACCGTATTGGGCGATAACCATAATGCGGAATTTGTCGGTATCGCCGCTGGCCAATTTTTTTCGATCAACACGACCAATAACACCATCACTCCAATGAATTGGATTGATACAAGCGCTACCACGCCACCCACCGCATTAGCTTACGGTTTTGCAGATGACGGTGAGTTATTTGTGATTCTGGATAACACAGGATGGCTCACATTACTGAATACCAACAATTGGACTCTCAGCACGCGCATTCAAGCAATTACCAGCAACCTGAGTGCATTACCCACCGGTGCGCGCTTTGAATTAGCGTTAACTCCAGGCCATAAAATTTATGTTAGCGATCCTATCGCTAACCAAATTAAACAAATTGATCTGGATGAAGCAAAAGTATCTGGCAGTCTGCAATTAAATGCTACGCCCGCCAAAATTACCTGGGTGGGGATTGCCGAACCGGCAGGCAACCATCATTAAAATAACATCCGGTGAAAGTCATCGCATAATGGCTTTCACCGGATACACTTGCCATGCACGATGATTACAGTAATTAAGAACCTGCAAATTTTTTTGCCCACTGATCAGTTCGACAACGATCAACAATAAAATCAATAAATACGCGAGTTTTTGCAGGTAATAATTTTGCGCTGGAAAAATAAATAGCCAGCGGCCCAACATCGCTATACCACTTGGGCAATACCCTCACCAGTTTTCCCTGTTCAAAATACGGTAGTGCATGTGGCATGGGCACTAACGCCAATCCCACTCCAAGAATCGCGGCCTCACAAATTGCTTGCGGATCATTCAATATTATTCGTGCGTTAGGCTCGATCAACATCGGTTCACTGGTTTGTTTATGCCCATGTTGCAATTGCCAGGGTTGGATTCGCCCTGTGTTGGAAGAACGACGCACAATTGCAGGCCAACCCTGGATATCAGCGGGCTCTTTCGGCGTTTTTTGTGCCGCTAAAAAGGCGGGGGCAGCAACCACAACCAAATGGGGTCGCGCCAATTCACGGGCAACAACACCGGGCGAGAAATCAATTCCACCACCAATCGCGATATCCAATCCTTCGTTGATTAAATCCACCTGGCGATTTTCAAACCGCCAATCCAGTTGGATATCCGGATACTCCGCTAAAAATGGCGGTATGAATGGCAGCAGATACCTTAGTCCAAATGCATAAGCCACACTGACTTTTAAATTTCCGGAAGGCCTACCCTGGTTGCGGCTGGCATTGGCTAACGCCATTTGCACACGCTCCAAACCATCACTGACTTCCAGTAAAAATCGTTCTCCTGCTTCAGTGAGCGTCAGTTTGCGCGTACTGCGCTGGAATAAACGAATACCTAATTGCCGCTCAATTGTTGCCACATTTTTGCTAACTGCAGCCGGAGTTAGGCCCAATGACCGGGCTGCGGACGAGAAGCTTCCGGTTTCTGCACTGCGCACAAAGGATTCGATGCTGGCCAGCGTTTCCATAACAAATCAACCTTCAACCAATAGTTGAAAAAGATTGCCTGAATTACCTACTAAATTCCAGCCAATAAACAGTACACACTGGTTTCACCGGTGACAAACACGCCATCCCTCAGTCAATCTACCAGGAGTAAAAATTATGGTTAACGTAACAACCAACGCAGGGCTTATCACTCATTCACAACGGCTAACAGGAAAAGTGGCCTTGGTAACAGGAGGTTCACGCGGCATTGGCGCTGCCATCGCACAGCGGCTGGCCAGCGAAGGCGCAACGGTCGCCATTACTTTCGCCTCCAATCAATCCAGTGCACAAACCATTGTTGATTTAATTCGCCAGCGTGGCGGGAAGGCAATTGCAATAAAAGCAGATAGCGCTCAAGTCAGCGATATTAAACAGGCTGTTAGCAACACTGTCGCACAATTGGGAGCACTGGATATTCTGGTCAACAACGCCGCTACTTTTGCGGTGGCAGATATCAGTGATTTTGCAGAAGCGGATTTTGATCGCATTATGGCTATCAATGTAAAAGGTGTTTTTATCGCAACCCAGGAAGCATTGAAGCATATGAAAACAGGTGGGCGAATTATTAATATCGGCAGTATTAATGCTGATGTAGTTCCCTTTCCCGGGATGTCAGTTTACGCCTTGAGCAAAGGCGCCATTGCAACATTTACGCGCGGCCTTGCCCGGGATCTCGGGCCAAAAGCAATTACCGTCAATAATATTCAGCCTGGGCCGGTTGACACCGATATGAACCCCGCGACGAGTGATTTTGCTGATGCTGTTCGCGGTGTTATGGCCCTGCCCCGCTACGGAAAAACCGAGGAAATTGCTAACCTAACGGCTTTTCTCGCAAGCGATGAAGCAGCTTACGTCACCGGCGCCAGCTGGAATATTGATGGTGGTTTTGGCCTTTAGATCGTGCGAGTAGTTTTTGATTTTAAATAGAAAAGGAGCCGTAGTTTTTACAGCTCCTTTTTATTAATTAATGGTTGTTATTCATCAATTTTTTTATTCATCAATCGTTTTTATTGATGAATAGCGCTTTGATTTATTTCATCACACGAGGGTCAGCCACCGGCACTAGTTTTCCATCGCGCAATTGAATTATTTGTGATGCGCCCATGCTTGGCCAGATTTTTACCTGATGCCCTTTTTGTTCCAATGCCTTGCGTACCATTTCCGGCATAGCCGCTTCTACAAATAATATATCCGGACTCCATTGTTCATGAATACGTGGTTGTTCAATAGCCTCTTCAGCAGGCATATTAAATTCCAGCATGTACAATAAACTTTGCACAACTTGCGAAATAATCGTAGGCCCGCCGGCAGCTCCAAGAGCCATTACCGGTTGATTATCTTTAAACACCAGGGTTGGGCTCATGCTGGATAACGGGCGTTTTTTTGCCGCGATGGCATTTGCATCCGAGCCAACCAAACCAAACGCATTAGCCACACCCACTTGTGCAGAAAAATCGTCCATCTGATTATTCATTACCACACCGGTACCCGGAATGACGACCTTACTGCCAAAACCGGTATTGACGGTGGTAGTGATTGCAACCCAATTTCCATCCCTATCAGCAGCAGTAATATGTGTGGTGTGTTTATTCATTAAATGAGGAATATCCACATCGGGATCACCGTGTGTTGTGTGGGTTGCAATTTTATCCATACGAATTTTTTTCGCGATAGTCTTGGCGTAGGCTTTATCAGTTAAGGATAAGGGCACTTTTGTAAAATCCGCATCACCTAACCAATGCGCTCGATCAGCAAAAGCAAATTTCATCGCCTCCGCCATCAAGTGATAGCGTTCAGATGTTGTGCTTTTATGTAAATCAAAATTTTCCAGGATATTCAGAATCTGTGCGACATGGATTCCACCGGAGCTGGGTGGTGGAAATCCGTAAAGGGTATAACCGGCAAATTGTGTAGCGACAGGTTCACGCAATTTGGCTTGATAATGTGCAAAATCATCACGCGTTATTATTCCGTTATTTTTTTCCAGCCATTGCACTGCTTTATTTGCAAATTCTCCGTTATAAAAATAATCCGGCCCCGACTTTGCTAATTTACGATAAGTGCGTGCGAGGTCAGGATTCTTAATGCGTGTATTTGTTCTAAATGGCTGGCCGGATTTATCAAGGTAGATGGCTGCTGTTGCCGGAAACTTTTTAATTTCTGTCGCTGTGGAAGCAAGGCGCTCGGCGACAATGGGCGAAATTGCAAAACCTTTCTCCGCCAATTCAGCCGAGGGGATTAGCACATCGGAAAACTTCAGTTTACCGCCCTCTTGTTGCAATTTGTGTAACGCAGCGACCGAACCCGGAATACCTATCGCCAAGGAACCCGTGCGACTCAATTCAGGGTTAGCTTTACCATTTTGTAAAAACATATCACGATGTGCCGCTGCCGGTGCCATTTCACGACCATCTATTGCCAGAATCCGTCCGTCAGCCAACCGTACTAAAATAAATGCGCCGCCACCTATTCCTGAGTTGTGTGCATCAACGACACCCAATGCAAATGCGGTAGCGATAGCGGCATCCACTGCATTCCCACCACGTTTCACTACATCCATGGCAATGCCTGTGGCATCCGGATTTACACTCGCGACCGCCACGCGGGAATCCTCAGAAACGCGGGCATATCCGTGAGCAGGATAATCGGCAAAACAAGTCAGGGAAAAACAATAAATAACTAAAAATAAAATTGCCTTTTTCATTTTATTAACCACTCGTGTGACCCATAATCATCCGGCTTGAACACACCGGATTTCCATATGCAACATTATTACTGCTGCCAAGTTTATTCGGATTCAAAGCGCAGGGCCATATTGACAAACAATATTGACAAGCTATTTATCACCATACCGTCATCTGGTTCATTCAACTATACAATGCCCATGTACAATGCCCGGTGCCCTTACCTTTTACAAACGACTCGCTTATGAATGACTCGCTCGAATCCATGCTCAAAAATATTTTTATTTTTTGCCTGGTATTGCAAACCGGGCTTTGCGGCTTGTTACTACTGGCTTTACCCTGGTGGCAGGTGATCTGGATTGCTGGTGTTTGCCTATTGATTACTGGCGGTGTGTTTATTGGTCTCTACAGCAAAGTGCTCACCATCTTCCAACGCATAGGAACACAGTTGGATGCATTGCAACACCAGGATTTCAGCATACTGGCCAAACCGGTATTTGAAGTTGGCATAGTGGCTGAATTCCAGCAACAATTTAATGCACTGCGTGAATCACTCCAAATTCATAAAAGCCATTACAACCAACAATTATTTGTGCTTTACCAAATGATTGATCATTTGAATACGCCTATCCTTGTGTTTGATCCCAAACAACGCCTGAGTTACGCCAATAGTGCATTCGCACAACTTTTTGGGCGCCCCTGGCAAACATTACGTCATGCTGAACCGGCGCTGTTAGGCTTGGTAATGAAATCTGAATGGCAGTTTAGCGAGGCTGCAAAGCAACAAGAGTGGCAAATTCGCACCAGTCGTTTTGTCGACCAGGGCCAGGAAAACCAGCTGCTAATTTTTATCAATATTAAAAGTGCGCTGCGGAACCAGGAACTGGAAGCATGGCAAAAATTGATTCGCGTACTCAGCCATGAAATTCGCAATTCACTCACACCCGTAGCGGCGTTGGCGCAATCACTACAGCAAAAAGTCAGTCAGCCAAGAGAAAAGGAGGCATTATCTGTCATTGAAGAGCGTTGCCAACACTTACGTGATTTTGTTGCACGTTATGCACAATTCCAACAGCCTGTTTATGTTGAAAAAAAGCAAATAGATTTGCAGGCATTGATTGACAAAATTCAGGGACTATTCCCCAACCAGCCGTTGGCACTGTTAGATAAGGACATTCAATTACACACCGACCCTGTGTTGTTACAACAAGTACTTATTAATTTGCTGAAAAATGCTGAAGAAGCTGGCAGCCCGCCCGCAACTGTAGAATTGACCACACAAATTATTCGCGAACATGCACAGCATTATTGCGTAATAAAAATCCTGGATCAGGGCCAGGGCATCACTAATGAAGATAATTTATTTGTGCCTTTCTACACCACCAAAAGTCAGGGCCAGGGAATTGGGCTCAATTTGTGTCGCCATATTGTTGAACAATTAGGTGGGCAATTAAGCCTGCATAATCGCATTGATCATACGGGTGCCTGTGCATTGATCCGCTTACCACTATTCAACGCGGATATCGAAAAAAGCAATTTTGTATAAAAACGTAAAGTTGGTTAACACATAGCGCAACTTCTATAATATGTCTGACAAATAAATCACCTATCATTCACAAAAATAAGAATTGACTATGCCCAGATTATCCCGTCGCCAATTTTTAAATAGCTCCTGTTGTGTTGCCGGTGTTTGCGCCACCCACTCACCAGTTACCTTTGCACTTAACACTACGGTTCCGGCGAATAATCTCGCATTATTCCAATATTCCCGAGTGAAGTTGCTCAGCAGCAAACTGCTTGAACAATTCAATTACCAGCAGCATTTATTTATGGGGATCAGCGACGATAAATTATTAAAACCATTTCGCTCTCGCGCAGGACAGCCAGCACCCGGCGAAGATATGGGTGGCTGGTATGACGACTCGCGGGATTTTCATATAGACCCAACCGATTGGAGCACCGCCAATTGGCATGGCTACATACCTGGCCACAGTTTCGGGCAATATGTATCGGGTTTGGCACGAAGTTATGCAATTACCAACGACGCCGCTATCGCAAAAAAAGTGGATGGGTTAATAAAAAAATATATTCCCACCATCTCCAAAAAATTCTTTGAAAATTATTATCTACCTGCCTACACCTACGACAAATTGGTCATTGGCCTTATAGATGCATTCCAATATGTCGGTGTTGTTGAAGCCAAAGAAGCGTTAGCAAAATTAACAGAAGTGGTATTACCTTTTCTGCCAGAGAAAGCGTTAACCCGTGAAGAGCGTCGCCAGCGACCCTACACACAAGAAGCGGAAATTTGGGACGAGCCCTATACATTGCCGGAAAATTTATTTCTCGCCTGGCAATTGGGAATGGGCGAACATTACAAAATACTGGCCCTGCGTTTCATGCAAAATGATGCTCTTTTTGACCCCTTGGCCAAAGGCATTAGTCCACTGAAAGGAAAACACGCCTACAGCCATGTAAATGCACTCAATTCAGCGATTCAAGCTTTTCATGCAACCGGTGATAAAAAATATTTGCTCGCGGCAAAAAACGGTTTTGAATTTGTCGAACGCCAATCCTATGCCACCGGCGGTTGGGGACCTAACGAAGAATTACTGGCACCGGATGATAGTGAATCGTTACTTAATTCCCTTAGCGAGACCCATCGATCATTTGAAACTCCCTGCGGTGCTTATGGGCATTTCAAAATTGCTCGCAACTTGTTGCAAATAACCAAATCCAGTCACTATGGCGATAGCATGGAGCGTGTGCTTTACAACACCATATTGGGAGCCAAACCCACGTTGCCAGATGGCAGTACGTTTTACTACGCCGATTACAATCACAATGCAACGAAGTTTTATCGCGGGGAACAATGGCCCTGTTGTTCGGGAACCTTTATCCAACTCACTGCAGATTACGGTATTAGCAGTTACTTGCAGGACGCTAATAACCTCTACGTGAATCTCTATATTCCTTCCCATGTTGAAATGCAGGTTGCCAATCACACGGTTTCTATTGAGCAATCCACTGAATATCCATTTGAAAATACCAGCCGCTTTACTATCAACACTAAAAAACCGCTGGCATTCAGTATTCAGTTGCGCATCCCTGCATGGGCGGGACCCAACACTCGAATGTCGATTAATGGTAAGAAAACCAGCGCGATGATTAAGCCGGGTAGTTTTTGTGAACTAACGAGAACCTGGAACAAAAATGATCGCATCGAGATTGAATTTGATATGCAATTGCGCCTTGAGCCACTCAATCCTGTTCATACGGAACTCGCTGCCTTGTTATTGGGGCCAGTGGTTTTATTTCCGGTGAACTCACCAAATAATGTGTTGACTAGAGAGCAGCTACTTGCTGCGAAAAAACAGTCAATGTCATCCTGGCTGGTTTCTACAGAAAAAGCTGCAATAACCTTCAAACCCTTTATGTTTATTGAGAAAGAAACCTACAGGCTCTATAACAAGTTACAGGCACCGTTAATGGTTGATCAAAAAGCCTAGCGCAGCGTCCGGAATCGAAATTGTGCGCGTCCGATTTCGGATCATCTTCACTGTTTGTTTTCGTCTGTTTTTTAAATTTTCCTTAAAAATCAAGTCACTTCAGCCATGGCACAAAGCCTGCTTTATGGCTATGTACCGGTTTATGGAATTTTTAAGGAAAGGCAGTGGACAAATTAATCCAACGCAAAAAACAAAAAATTTTTTCGTTTATACCCGTAACGTTAACAGGCGGTCTTCTGTTGAGCGTCGCAGTTTATTACTTGCTTACCGGGCATCTCGGCAGCCCGGTACTGGATAAAGATACGCTACGCATTGGAGAAGTTAAGCGCGGGCCATTTAGCGTGCAGGTCGTAGGTAATGGTCAAATTGCCGCCAAAGATCCGGACTGGGTAGTTGCTCGTGTAGAAGGCCAGGTAATAAAAGCGCCCATTAAATCCGGGCAATTGGTGAGTAAAGGCGATGTACTACTGGAATTATCCAATGATAATGTCGCCGCCAGCTATGCAAAAAGCCAATCGGATTTGCAAGCCGCGCAGGCGGATCTTAATTTACTGATCGCGAACCTGGATGCACGTAAAACAGAATTGCAAGCCGCAGTCATTCATGCACGGCTCGACCATAAACAAATTAAAGCCCGCTATGACGCCCTCACCCGTTTAAAAACAACCAGCGTTATTCCCATTCCTGAATTGGAATATGTCAATACACAAGTGGGTGTTGAACAAGCTGAAGGCAAACTGGAAGTGGCCCGATTGGAGTTAAATAGTTTCCACAAAATCGCTACCGCGCAAGCCAGTGCGGCCGAGTTTCGGTTCGCCACACAACAGCAGGAAACAGAGAGAATTAAAAAACAATTCGAAAACCTGATTATCCGCGCAACACGTAATGGCATTGTACAAAACATTAATATTAATCCCGGCGAAAACATCAACACCTCTACACCTATTGCACAAATAGTCGATCCCGATTCTGTATACATCACACTCAGTGTTCCTGCGATCCAGGCTGCACAACTCGCCGTACAGCAAAAGGTGGAATTACAGATTAATCGTAAACAAGTACAGGGTTATGTACATCGTGTTGATCCTAATATCAAAGGCAGTACCGTTGATGTGGATGTATATCTGAATAATGCGCGCCCGGACGATGCAAAAATCGGTATGTATGTAACAGGTACGATTTATATCCAATCTATCGCCGAAGCACTGTATGTAGAAATTCCGGCGGGTGTTGCTGAAAAGGACTCCATGTCGGTATACCTGATTAATAAAGAAGGAAATCTCGCACAGCTCACTGCTATTAAATCCGGTGCCCTTTCTGCACATTATTTACAAATCATTGATGGGCTCGCCATTGGTGACAAAATTGTTTTGTCCGAAATTTCGGATCGTGAAAGTGAAACATTTCGCCTGAATTAAATACGAATTTGATCTTATAGGAATACACACATGAATAATGAAAAATTGCTTGAAGTTGTGGATGTCACCAAAGTATTCAGCACCGAAGAAGTAGAAACATTTGCCGTAAATAAAGTTAGTTTCCACATAAACCGTGGTGAATACCTTGCTATCTCCGGGCCATCGGGTGGTGGCAAATCAACAATTTTGTCAATCCTCGGACTATTGGATTCACCTACAACAGGACAATATTTTTTCAAAGGCAACGAAACCAGCAAACTATCACGTGATGAATTATCCAACATCCGTAACCAGGAAATTGGATTTATTTTTCAATCGTTCAACCTGATTGAAAATATGAGTGTATTAGATAACGTAATGCTGCCTCTGATTTATCGCCCCAGCGTTAAAAAAGCTAACGTAAAAGCAAGGGCTATACATTGCCTGGAACAAGTGGGTATGGCCCATCGCAAAAACCATTCGCCCACACAACTTTCGGGTGGACAACAACAGCGCGTCGCCGTCGCCCGTGCAATGGTAACTGATCCCAGCATTATTTTTGCCGATGAGCCTACCGGCAACCTGGATTCCAAAAGCGCAGAAACTGTTATGGACTTAATCAAGCAACAACACAAAAACGGTGCAACTGTTTGCATAGTTACGCACGATCCGCGCTACACACAAGATGCGACGCGTACTATTCATTTTGCTGATGGTTCATTGGTTAGCTGATCACAAGTACAGAGCAAGGAAATTTTTATGGTTACCATGTTTGATGTAAAGCAGGCTGCGTTACGTTTGTATAAAGATAAGAAATACACTTTTATTATTCTCATTTCCATTTCATTAGGGTTAGCAATTTCATTATTTTTGTATGCACAAGTGCATACAAGATTATTTACGGACTTACCCTTTGTTGACGGGGATAAAATTGTTTATGCCAGTCGATATGAGCGGGACCGTCAGCGATTGAATGGTGGATTACAAAATTATGACGTTCACTATTTTCAGCAACGACAAACAACGCTGGATGTTTTTACAATCGTTGAGGACCGTCGTTTTACTATTGCTACAGAAAGCAGCACCCACTTACTAATGGGAATAGCTGCAAGTTCCGGGTTATTTGAATTAGCATCGGAACCACCATTACTAGGCAGAACGTTTTTACCGAGTGACGATTTGCCTCATGCAGCACCAGTATTAGTGATCAGTTATTCAGTATGGCAACGTTTATTTCAGGGTGATCCAACCGTAATCGGTAAATCTGTAAATGTAGATGGAAAACCCGTAACGTTAGTGGGAGTTATGAACAAAGGCTTTCATTTTCCTGTGAGTGACAGTGTCTGGCTTTCTTATGTCCCGGCAAAAAGCACTGTTGAATCAGCCGAAGGCTGGACTGGCATTATCGGAAAATTAAAGCCGGGTATTAGTGTGCAGCAAGCTGATCAGGAATTTAAACAATTAGCTGCCGAACTTGAACGTGATTATTCAACACTTTACCGCGGAAAATCGGTAAAAGTCGAAACACTGACCCGCGTGCACTCTACACCTGTTTTATTACTCACTCATGTAATGACAGTAGTAGCCATAAGTGTTCTGTTAATGTCCTGTTTTAGTGTAATTAGCTTGATTACCGTTCGCATGCTCAATACAGCCAAAGAAGCTGCCATCAAAAATGCAATCGGAATTCCTGCAAGACAAATAGTAATCTTACCCTTGGTAGAATCCATTTTTCTGTATGCAGTGGCAGGCGCAATAGGCTTATTACTTTGTGCAATGGCTATCAAATATGCATCAGGTTATGTAGTCACAGAATGGGACCCATTTTGGTGGAAATTATCCTTCAATAAACCAATCATCTGTTCAGGTTTGGCAATTTTATGTATCGCCTGGGTGATAACAGGTATTGTCCCTGTCATTATGGCAACTAACAAACGTTTCTATCGCCAGCTTAACTCTGGGAAAAAAGGTGGTGTAAATAACCAGGCAGGTAAACTCATGAATTTCGTGGTAGCGTTACAGGTGGCTTGCACCTTTGTGTTGATGTTATTTACGGGAATCGCACTATCGTCTTTTTACAACGTCTTGAATATTGACTATGGATTTAATAGTAAAAATTTCCTGATCAGCTATGTGCTACCACCACCATCAAAATATGAAAAAATCGCAGACCGCAATAATTATTTTGAAAAATTACATCAACAGGTGAACCAGATTCCCGGTGTTAAGCAAGTATCTTTCGCCCATGCCTTGCCAGGCACCTACGGTTACCTGAGTACTGTTAATAGTACCGAGACAGATTTATCGCAAAGTGGTGGTTATTTACAAGCAACTGAAATTCCCATCTCAGAAAACCATTTTGAAAATCTTGGTGCACCACTGTTAGAGGGTAGATTATTTACTTATGCAGATAACGAATCTTCTGAAAGTGTTGTTATTGTTGCTGCTGCACTTGCAAAGAAGCTTTCACCAAATGGCTCTGCTATTGGTAAAAAAATGCATCTCAATCCCGATAAAAATGGCCCCTTGTTAACAATTGTAGGGGTAGCTCCTGATCTGCTTTATGGTCAACCGGTATCATTCTTTGAAAGCCCCATGGAAACCATTTATCGACCAATGAAACAAGTAAGTCCGTCATGGGCAGGTATGTGGTTAGTGGTGAAGACTGAAACAAATCCTTATGAATTCGTTGACAAAGTTCTACAAAGTGCTCACAACGTCGATGCAGAAGTCGCATTGGATGATCCGGAAAGCATGGAATACGCGCTGTATACAAATGCCAGTCGTTTTGAAAGACTTTTATATAATTTTATGCCTGCTACCCTGCTCGCTTTTATTATGTCAGCGTTAAGTATCTATGCAATCAGTGCCCGCGCTATGCTGCATCGCACAAACGATATCGGGATAATGAAAGCACTTGGTTTGCAAGACCAGCGTATTACCCGTCTTTTTATGCGCGATACCTATATCAAACTGGGAGCAGGTTTATTATTAGGCGCTGTTTGTTTCGTTCTGTTTTTACCAAGCATTATGAGTCAATTAATTGTGGTGAGTTACTGGAGCATTATCGTTATTGCCATCAGTGTGACATTGGTTCTTTCTACCCTGGTAATATTTGCCAGTAGAATTCCACTATTGCAAGTGCATAAACTCAGCCCGCAGGAAGCGATCAATAAAGTGTGAGGTGATGGACGCAATACTACTGCTGGACAAAGCGTCATGTTTAATATGGATTCATTTTCATGATGTTATTAGGTAGTTCAACAAGGCCAAAATCAAATAAAAATATGGAATAACAATGTACGATCACCTTAACAAGGTACGTCTTGACGGCCTTGATACACTTAGAGCATTGGCCATTATGCTGGTGCTCGTTTTCCATTATCGTGTGGTAGTCAGCAATGAACTACTGTTCGGTTTCATTTCCAAAATAGGCTGGGTTGGGGTCGATTTATTTTTTGTGCTTAGTGGCTACCTGATTGGTGATCAAATCCTTCGTGCTCACTCACGGCAGGAAAATTTTTCATTAAAACATTTTTATGTCCGTCGCCTGTTAAGAACCTTGCCAAACTATTACGCCGTATTCGCTTTATATATGCTGCTACCCACTGCGTTAAGCGGAACCAGTACAGCGCCCGTCTGGCAATTTATAACTTTTACGCAAAATCTGGATATGCGCCCGGGTGAAACATTTACTCACTCGTGGTCGTTATGTGTTGAAGAACAGTTCTATCTGTTGTTTCCATTGCTGTGTTTATTAATTCTTCCAAAAAATAAAAATGGAGTCTTGCGGCTGTGGTTAATAATCGGTATTGGATTTTTGACAGCAGCTGCATTACGGGCCTATATGTTCTTCGCACACGGGGGCCAAGAGATTACCACCATGGATTATTGGGAGTTTATTTATTACCCCAGTTACTCACGTTTTGATGAGTTGCTACCCGGTATCGCAGTAGCGATAATTAAAAATTATCACCGACAGGTTTTCGAACAACTTAAAGCTTATGGAAATATATTTTTCTGGCTGGGAATAGCAGTGAGCGGTTTGGTATTTTATTTGTTTTTAACTATTCACTATCAGGAAGGAAAAGGAATTAACCTATGGACCACCAGCCTTGGCTATTCCTTACTGTCTATTGGCTTTGCCTGTTTATTAGTTGCGGCTCTCTCACCCGGTTGCTGGCTCTATAACTGCAAAATACCCGGTGCAACCTGGCTTGCGCTTTGGTCTTATGCGATTTATTTAGTCCACAAGCCCTTATATCAGTTATTAAAAGAACCTTTGAAAAATATCGGTATCAACACAGATGGTTATGCGGGCATGGGGATTATCGTATTAATTAGTGTCTTTTGTGGCTGGTTGTTGTTCCGCCTGGTTGAAACACCTTTTATGCATTTGCGTACACAATTATTTCCATCAAATAATAAAAATGACAATGCAAAAAACCTTGGGGACAAAATCGGGTAGATAGAATAGCTCGAATTAATAATCGAAAAACTCTGTGGGAAGTCCCTGAATATTTTTTTGAGGCAGGCCACGCATTTTTGACGCGGTGCAAGCGAGGTAGTTAATTTTCCAGGGGCTCCCTAGACTTCGCCCGCATTTAACAATCCATATTTTTCCAAGCGGCGATAGAGCGATGATTTTGTTAATCCCAACAATTCAGCTGCCTGCTGTTTATTATTGTTTGATTGCGCCAATGCCTGTTGGATCAGCTGCAATTCTGCCTCATCCAGTGTCATCATAGGCAATGCCACATTTGCAGTATTTGCGGGGACACCCGGCAGATTGAATTGCTCAATAGTTAACTCAGAACCTTTTGCCAATAACACAGCGCGCTCCATCATGTGGCTTAGTTCACGCACATTACCTGGCCAGGGGTAATAGGTTAATAATTTTTGTGCATCACTGGTAAGAGATAACTCCGGCTTGCGGTAACGCAAACCATGTTTACGCATAAAATAATCGGCCAATGGTGCTATGTCTTCTTTGCGATCACGCAATGCCGGAATATGAAACTCCAGTGTATTTAGACGGTAGTATAGATCTCTCCTGAACAAACCCTCATCGATTAACTGATTGAAATTGCCATTGGTCGCACTGATCAAGCGCGCATCGGCGCGCAGAGTCTGGCTTGAGCCCAACATCTCGAATTCCCCCGATTCCAACACCCGCAACAATTTGCTTTGCTGGGCGACGGGAATGCAGGCAATTTCGTCTAAAAACAAACTGCCACCCTGTGCCAATTCAAAACGGCCAATGCGATTTTCCTTTGCATCAGTGAATGCACCTTTCTTGTGGCCAAACATTTCACTTTCAAATAGTGATTCGGGAATTGCGCCCATATTCACCGAAATAAAAGCGTTGGTTGCACGCGATGATTTATTATGAAGCCATTGTGCCAATTGGCTTTTACCTGTTCCATTTTCTCCTGTGAGCAATATACTGGCCTCACTTTCTGCAACAGCAGTCAGCTGTTCCATCAGAGAATTCATTGAATCACTGCGCCATACCAATTCTGGCTGGGACTGCTCCAACCGTTGTTGCAATGCACGGTTTCCACGCGCTAGCTGTTGCAACTGCAATTGCTGTTGCAATACCTGGTGTAAACGCTGGTTGTTCCATGGCTTTTCAATAAAATCACCCGCGCCTGATTGCATGGCCTTTACCACTAATTCGGTATTGGTCCATGCAGTCATGGCGACCAGAGGAATATCTAAACCTTGCTGGTTCAACCAACGTAAAAACTCCAGCCCTTCTGCTCCCGATGTTGTATCGCGTTCAAAATTCATGTCCAACAAAATCAGATCTGTCGCATTCTGCAACAACCAGGATTTTGCTACAGCCGGGTTATCAACTGTTTCGACCCGAAAACCAAAATCCTCCAACACAAAATGCGCAGAGATGCGAATTTCACGATTATCTTCAATCACTAGAATATGCGGGCCGGACATGCAACAAAGTACCTTTACATCATCAAAATAAATTTATAACAAGGCGCACATACTAACAGTAAAACCTGTCGTACACAGTAATAACCATTACGCAAAAATTTGCTTACACATAGGCAGAGGATTACATACTGGTTTACACTTCAACCACTTTGTATTAACCAATCAGCGGCAGGAGTTTGCGTATGCGAAATGCAATAAGAGCATTTTTAATGATGGGCGGAATGGCGGGCGGATTGACAATTGCCAACCCTTCGCTTGCAGCCGAAGGCATGTGGACGTTAGATAACCTGCCCTACGCCGATCTTGAAAAAAATTATAAATTCAAACCCACTCCGGAATGGATTCAAAAATCCATGCGCAGTGCCGTGAGGTTGGCGGGCGGCTGTTCTGGCTCCTTCGTTTCGGCAGAGGGACTCGTGTTAACCAACCATCATTGTGTTATCACCTGTGTGGAAGATTTATCCAGCAAAGAACAGGATTTAGTGAATAACGGTTTTCTCGCTAAAACACGCAATGAAGAAAAGCAATGCCCCGGTATGGAAGTAAATCGTCTGGAAAAAACAGAAGATGTAAGTGCAAGAATGCACAAGGCTCTCGCGGGTTTGACCGGAAAAGCGTTTAGCGATGCAAAAAAAGCTGAACAATCAATGATAGAAAAGGAATGTGTAGGTGATGCAGGCGACAAACGTCGCTGTGATATTGTCGAACTTTATGGTGGTGGCCAATACCACGTTTATCAATACAGCCGTTATCAGGATGTACGTCTCGCGTTCTCACCTGAATACGCCGCCGGATTTTTTGGTGGTGACCCTGATAATTTTAATTTCCCCCGTTACAACCTGGATATGAGTTTGCTGCGTGTCTATGAAGACGGCAAACCTATCGCCAATAACGATTGGTTCCCTATCAATCCCAGGGGCGCGAAGGAAAACGAATTGGTAATGACCCTTGGTCATCCCGGTGCAACACAACGATTGCTCACCATGACCGAACTGGAAACCCAACGCGATTTGGTGTTGCCATTCCGGTTAATCTTTGCGTCAGAATATCGTGGGGTGCTGTTACAGTATTCGCGTGAAGGTGATGAACAAGCACGCATTGCACAAACTGAATTAACGCTGATTGAAAATGGAATCAAAGCGCGCACGGGGATGTTTCAAGCACTGTTATCACCCAGTGTAATGCAACAAAAGCGTGACGATGAAAACGCATTTCGTGCCTGGGTTACCAGTGACGCAACACGCAAGCAGCAATACGGTGATCCCTGGAAAACTATTAGCGATACACAAACGGCCTGGCGTAATCTTTATCTGGATTACGTGATGATTGAAATAGGTATGGGTTCACTGTCACAACAAGTCACTTGGGCCAGAAACCTGGTGCGCGGTACAGCCGAACGGGAAAAACCGGATGCGGAACGCTTGCGTGAATTTTCACAAGCATCATTACCGGCTGTACAAGCTGGCCTGCTTGCTGAAACACCACTCTACCCTGAATTTGAACAATTAAAACTCAGCTGGTCGCTCAGTAAATTACGCGAGCGTTTAGGTGTAGACAATCCAGTTGTAAAACGCATACTTGGAAAAGAATCACCCGAATCATTTGCCAAAAATATTGTTAACAATAGCAAGCTTGGTGATGTGGCATTGCGCAAACAATTGTGGGACGGCGGTGCAGCGGCAGTGAATAAAAGTGATGACCCCGCCATCGCCCTGGCGCGTTTGTTGGATGAATACGGCCGCAAATTGCGTGAACAGTATGACCACCAGATCGAACCAGTCCAAAAAGCAGCGATTGAACAACTTGCCAAGGCACGCTTTGCCTTTAAAGGAACTGCCGTTTATCCCGATGCAACTTTTTCATTGCGCTTGTCGCACGGTGTTATTCGCGGTTGGAACGAACGCGGAACAGAAGTGAAACCTTTCACTGATTTTGGCGGATTATTTGACCGCGCGACCGAATATGATCCGTTCAAATTGGCAAATACCTGGGTCAGCACGCAGAAAAAGCTGGACAAGAAAATCCGTTTCAATCAGGTATCCACCAATGACATTGTCGGCGGCAACTCCGGTAGCCCGATGATTAATGCTAAAGGCGAGTTGGTAGGTTTGATTTTTGATGGCAATATTCAATCGCTCGGCGGAAGTTATTTCTACGACGAATCCGTGAACCGTGCTGTGTCTGTACATACAGCGGCAATCAGCGAGGCATTAAAAAATGTTTATAAAGCGGATGATTTGGTAAAGGAATTAAAACTGAAATAATTATGGTTTTAAAGTAAATATTCAACGAGAGAGCCCGCAGTTCGCGGGCTTTTTTTTGCTCACCGCTTCTTCGAAAAAAATCACATCGATCTCGGAATATAACTTCCAGCCATAACAACGGATAGTGCCAGCTCGCCCACTATTAATACATTACGGCCAGTATCTTTAAGCAGGGCCACAGGAAGTTTTGAGGCTTTTACACCAAGACGTTCATATAACGCGGGTTCTGGTGCTTTAATGAAACAGGCTCTGCGATTTTCTGATGATCCCCTACCCGCATAAATTTCCTTGCAAATATGTTCAACACCCGCTTGTTGCAATGCAGCTTCCACATTGACCGCAGGGTCTACTTGTACAACCTCGACGAGCTTTTGCTGAGGCTCTTCGCTAAAGGCTTCAATCGTTGATTGGCAACCCATAAAAAAAATGGAAAGGAGAAATATTGAGAACCGGGAATGCTGGAACATATAGTTTCACCACACAAATAAAAACAGCGACAATGGATTGTCGCTGTGAAAATAGTGATGCTAACAAAATACGAAGGGCCAACTTGTATCAGATCTTATCCAGGGAAGACCACTGCAAGATTTTTTACAAGTTCAAATGAATATCAGCCTTCCTGAATATCCGCATGCTCGGGAAAACCCGCAGGCGGCTCACTGTCTGAGCGCGACCACATGCCTACCACTTTCTTGGTGCCTTTGTAATAATAAATCACCACAGGGCATGCAACATCCGCCGGTAACTTGTGATCTTTCGAGTATTTACCTTCGTTTGCTGTCACCAGCATTACAATGGGTGTGCTCGCTTTTTTAAAAAAATCATCACACGTTGTACAAGGAAAGCCATTCTGAACCAAATGGACCACACTGGGGTTGCGGGCCATAACACTTTCATACGCCAGACGCTCAGCGTGTTCATCATCCTTCCTTTTATTACCAACACCTCCGTTGTATTTGTTACGCCATGAAAGCCTATCCCTGTCTTTTACAAGTTCATAAGCGTTAACTACGATAGTCATAACATTACTCCTTTGGCAATTTTCTATAGATTAAAAGTGTTAAAAATCCCCCATCCTTTGAATATAAATCCTGACTTCAATTTCTTTGAAACGTGAAGAGATCGATAATTGTTAACCGATTTCTATGTTGGAGCGCAAACAAATTTCATTATTACCCTCGCCGCAGGTAAATGGTTCAATTTTTTTCCCCATAATCTCTATGGCTTCATTGGTGTTATTTTTGATATGCGACGTTGGCTCAAGGAGAATATCGCCGGATTCTACGTCAATAATTCTGTAATTATCACGACAACCGCTACCACCGCAAAAATGATTTATCAGCAATACGTATATTTTTTTGGACGTTTGTTCACAGCGAATGCGAAAGTATTCTTTTTGGATTTCGAAAAAATAGTGTTTTTTAAATAATGGGCTTTGTAATTCCAGATTGAAAAAAGGATTGGCAGATGAGGCGGCATCCGACACCCGTGCAGTCACATTTGCACATACCAATGAATTGGCAGCGGCTTGATATGAAAGAGAAAAGATAATTAAAGCAGAAAACAATTTAAACAAAATTCATGCTCCTTGTTAATTTTTAAAAAAATTAAAAATTTCAAGCACCTCAATTTTCCGGGAGCTACTATTGTGCGAATCGGGAATATTCCTTGATTTTAAGTTCCAATCGGTGCGCAAGGGGAGCATTGCTGCCACCCAATTCACGCAGTATGTACCGTGCTTCTTCCTGATAGGCGAGTATTTTGTCCCTGCCCCAATAGAACGGCGGGTGATAGAGGTTAGCGATTCTATCAGCCAACTTTACCATCCACACCTCTTTAGGTTGTAACAAAATTCGCGTAATTGAATCTTCCATTTGCACCTGCTTGCTTGGCAATGAGGTATTTTTGGATAAAGCGGCAACGCCTTGCGCTACATCCGCACCAAATAATGTGGCTATTTCCTCAAATGAGGTGTCGGTATCTTCAAGAGTGTCGTGTAATAACGCACACTGCACAGCGAGATTGGCGTTTAAATTTTCTGCTGTTTGAACTATTCCACAAGATACCTCCATTGCAACACTCGCAATGTGGTTGATGTAGGGTGTTTGTTCGCCCTCAATTTGACCACCGTAAGTTTGTCCAGCGTGCTTTCTGGTAGCAAACACCCAGGCAGCCTGATACAGATCCGGATTCCAGAGATTAGGCATAAAAAGAAACCATCAAGATTAATAACTGTTCAACAAAAACAATTGCTTTGCACATCCTCAACAATGTTTGCAATTGTCACGGTAAACTATTCACAAAGCACTAATGATTTGCTTAATGAAAAATAAAAGCCAGATATTTTTTAAACAGGAAATAAAAAGCCCCGGTGATAACCGGGGCTGGAAGGAACCAAAGGTAAAATCAATTTCTTCTGGCATGGGCCAGACGATTGATTACCGAGATGAATAGATCAATTTCTTCACAGGTATTGTAAAACGCAAAGCTCGGGCGAACTGTTGTTTCCACCCCAAAACGTCGAAGAATAGGCTGAGCGCAGTGGTGACCGGAACGCACCGCTATACCTTCGCGGTTCAACTCTGCGCCCACCTCTTCTGTTTTATAACCCGCAAGGGTAAACGACAGCACACTCGCTTTGTTAGCCGCTGTACCAATCACGCGCACACCGGGAATTGGCTGCAAGCGACGCGTAGCATAGGCAAGTAAATCATGCTCATAACGTGCGATGCGCTCAATCCCGACACGCTCTACATAATCCAATGCAGCACCTAGCCCAACTGCATCAGCAATATTGCCTGTGCCTGCTTCAAAGCGATTGGGTGGATCCTGGAATACCACTTTATCGAAGGTGACATCCGCAATCATGTTTCCCCCGCCTTGCCATGGCCCCAGTTGCTTCCAGTGTTCAGCTTTTCCGTACACTACGCCGATACCGGTAGGACCAAAAATTTTGTGCCCGGAAAATACGAAGAAATCGGCATTCAGCGCCTGTACATTGATACGCATATGTGAAATCGATTGGGCACCATCAACAATTACCGGAATACCGGCACCGTGAGCAATATCGATAATTTCTTTGATCGGCGTCACCGTGCCCAAGGCATTGGAAACCTGGGTGACAGAAATAATTTTCGTGCGACTGTTGATGAGCTTGCGATATTCATCCAATAAAATCTGGCCATCATCATCCACCGGTATCACACGGATTTTTGCACCTACCTGTTTTGCTAACAAATACCAGGGAACAATATTGGCGTGATGCTCAAGCTGCGACACAATGATTTCATCGCCCTCACCTACCCGCTGCTTGCCAAATGTATTGGCAAGTAGATTAATGCCCTCTGTGGTACCGCGCACAAACACCACATCTTCCGCTGAGCGAGCACCAATAAATTTTGCAACTTTATTGCGCGCACCTTCATAAGCATCGGTAGCCCGGGCCGCTAATTCGTGTGCCGCGCGATGGATATTTGAATTCTCATGTTCATAAAAATAACTCACACGCTCTATCACAGCCTTTGGTTTGTGCGTTGTCGCTGCGTTATCAAACCACACCAGTGGTTTACCATTAACACGCTCCGCCAGGATTGGAAAATCGCGGCGAATCGCGTGTACGTCAAACCCTTGATGTTCTGCTGCAAATACATTGGATTTGGGACCGTTACCAAATACCGGTTGTGCGGAAGAATCCAGAAAATAAAAGCGCGAATCCGATGCAGGCGTTGCCGCAGATTCAGAAAAATCAAAGCGGGAGAAACTAAACTCAGCCGCTAACAATTGCTGGATATCCTTCTCGCCGGGTAAATGTGACGATTGCGCGACAACCCTGTCACTTCCCACCGGTTGCGGCTGATGATAATCACCGGTTCGCGATTCAAGCACCTGAGGCACAGTCACGTCCGGAGCGGAGGATGTAATCCCGGTGGCAGATGGGCGAGTAATAAATCGATCTTCTGCCAATAAATCACGCAGCTCATCAGTACCCGGCAAACCAAAAGCTTGCGGAGATACCTGCGTTGCCAACTGATCTACGTGAATGTTCGCCAGGGGATAGTGATTAGCGTTTTCCGCAAAATAATACGTGGGTGCTACCGATGCCTGCCTCTCTGTTGAAGGGCTGGTTACCGATGGTGGCGCACTGGTTATACCAGCTTGCGGTCGCGTACCGGGCTGGTTCACTGTATTTACCGGAACCTGCAAGCCAGACACGCCCTCCATTGCGGAAAAAATCGGCGCCGCATTGGGCAAGGCCTGGAACATTTCATTAGCCAATGCAGCAAGGGTATCCAGACTGGGAAAACCAGCTAAATCCCCCGCTGAGTGTGGAATAGCTTGAGAAGATCCTTGATATTCACTCATAAACAATGTCCGGAATTATTTATTGTTTATAGGTATCGGGATAATCGTGGTATTTACTCACATCCACATCTTCCAATACTGCTACCGCATCTTCAGTAAGAATGGCCAACGAACAGTAGAGTGAAATTAAATACGATGCGATGGCATTGCGACCAATCCCCATAAAGCGCACTGATAAGCCCGGGCTTTGTTGGCCTGCCAAACCAGGCTGATATAACCCAATTACGCCCTGGCGCTTGTCGCCAACGCGAATCAATAAAATTTTGGTTTTTCCATCTTCATCAATAGGCAATTTATCGGATGGAATTAACGGCACACCACGCCAGGTAATAAATTGTGAACCGAACAAACTAACCGTGGGTGGCGGCACACCACGACGTGTACATTCGCGGCCAAACGCAGCAATAGCTAATGGATGTGCGAGGAAAAAGCCGGGCTCCTTCCACACCTTTACCAATAACTCATCCATATCATCCGGTGTTGGTGCACCGGTAAGCGTCGAAATTTTTTGAGTATCATCCACATTGGCCAGCAAGCCGTATTCCGGGTTGTTGATCAATTCACTTTCCTGACGCTCTTTAATTGTTTCAATAGTCAGGCGTAATTGCTCTTTAATTTGATCATGCGGGCTGTTGTATAAATCAGAAACCCGAGTGTGCACATCAACAACACTGGTTACTGCATTCAAAAAATATTCGCGCGGTTTATCCTCATAATCCACAAACGTCGGCGTAATTTCCGCAGAGTCGCGCTGCGAACAGGTTACTGTAACGCGCGTTGGGTTTTTTACGCGGTTCAATCGAAATATACCGGCCTCCACCGGAACCCACTGCAAGAAGTGCACTAACCAACGCGGTGTAATAATTGATAACTGCGGGGTTGTTTTGGTCGCATTCGCCAGTTGACGCGCGGCATTATCACCCAGTGCTAACTGGCTTTCATTTTCGGTACTCATTCCGAAACTCCTTTAAAAAAAGATTTAGGTACTCATAGAAGAAATCGCGATAAGCTAAGATCGCATCGTTCTAAGCCATCAGCAAGCTGCTATAGCCGTCAGCAATTTGGAAAAATAGTTTTCCATTACAAAAAAATATTTGTGAGGGGAAAATAGTTTCAGAAGAATGACGCTAGTGTTGATTAATCAACACTAGCCAGTTCGGTTTGTGATTCGCTATGCAATAGGAATTCACTACGAGCAATTAGATCAGATGTGGAAAGATTAAATGCAGCAGCAATTTTTGCGATGGTCGCTAGTGAAGGAATTGCCACGCCACGCTCAACTTCACCTAAATAAGTGCGATTTAAATCAGCTCGCTCTGCCAGTGCCTCTTGCGACAAGCGTCGTGTATCACGCAATTGCCTCACCACACGGCCAAAATACACACTAATACTCATACACCAGCCTCCTGCGGTACTTGTTGACGTGAGCTCGCCTGGGTAATGCTGGAACCGGCAGGCACACTGCGCGTAAGCCACACATTGCCGCCAATAACTGACCCCTTGCCGATAGTGATACGGCCTAATACCGTAGCACCCGCATAAATAACAACATCGTCTTCCACCACCGGGTGGCGAGGTAAACCTTTTTGCAATTGGCCTTTATCATCAGTAGGAAATGTTTTTGCACCCAACGTAACAGCCTGGTAAATACGAACACGCTCACCAATGACCGCCGTTTCACCGATTACCAGACCCGTACCATGATCAATAAAAAAACCACGACCAATTTCAGCACCGGGATGAATATCGATTCCGGTTAATGAATGCGCCTGTTCCGCTACGATGCGCGCTAATAAAGGCACGCCTAATTGATAAAGGGTGTGGGCAAGACGATGATGGATAATGGCAAGCACACCGGGATAACACAGTAGCACTTCATCCACACTACGAGCTGCAGGATCACCCTGATAAGCCGCCTGGATATCCACATCAAGTGTGCGACGCAATTCGGGTAATGCAGCGGCAAATAATCGCACGATTTGATTAGCCTGATTTTTTAATAGCAATTCATCAAAAGGATTATTTTGTTGGCGAGCAAAATAAATTAACTCCAATTGCACTTGCTGTAACAATTCATTGAGTGCAGCATCGAGTGTGTGCCCGATATAGTAATCTTCCGTTTCTTCACGTAATTCCTGTGGCCCAAGTCGCATCGGAAACAGAGCTCCACATAAGTCGCGAATAATCTGCTGCAATGCATCGCGCGACGGTAATTCACGCAAACCGGGTTCACGTGATCGGCCACGCTGACTGCGCCAATCATTGCGCACACTGCGCAACTCTTGCACAATTTTATCCAACTCCCAGCTTGCCGAACTTAAACTGGCAGAGCCAACAGACGGGACAGGGCTATTCAATAAATCCGCAGGGTGAGTAGCACTCATAAAACTTTTAGCTCATCAATAATTATTGTGAAGGGTGATTTCTAAAATCAGTCTTGCACCCAAGGCAAACCGCGCTGACGCCAACCACTCACCGCGCCACGCTGCTGACGCTCATCCAGATCGCCCTCGAAACCTTCGCGTACATTAAATACATTACTAAAGCCGGCGTTGGTTGCAGCAATTGCCGCTGCTGCTGAACGTTTTCCGCTACGGCACAGGAAAAGAATAATGGCGTCACGAGGTAACTTGTTTTCCAATTCACGCAAAAAGCGCGGATTTTTAATTAATGCAGGCCCTGTTTGCCAGGCAATATGCAACGTGTTCGGAACATGGCCCACGAATTTACGTTCTTCTGTCGTCCGTACATCAATCAGGTGAGCCTGCCCACCTACGAATAATTTCCAGGCGTCTTCCGGTGTAATACCTCCGGGATAACCTAGCCCAGCCAACACAGATTCTTCCCTGGCTTTCACCAAAATCGCTGGCAGTTCTTGTTCAACTTTTGTCGCAAGTGCTGAATTATCAACACCGGTATTTAATTGGATCACAGCCATTACTATCTCCTATCAAAAGTGTTCACTTTTAAACACCCAATCCTAATGTTTGACATTAACAACCATTAGAGTCGCTGTTATGAAAACGTTATGAATAAGTTGGAGCCACTATAGTGACGGCTATAAACGATGGGAAAGAATATATCTCTATATACTTATAATCAGACTCAACATCGGTAATTGATCCCGGTTACTAAACACTGATATCCACAACCTATATCAACCCAAGCTTCCGACTCACTCAAAAACCCTGTTATAAGCTAGGAATATTTAATTCTTTCATTATTTTTTTTTGCTTATTTATGATGCGTACCTTAATAGATTTTTATGCAAGGCCGATGCTATGCCACTTACCGAATTAATGAATTATTTTAACGACCAACTGCAAACACAGGCGCGCCTCCACGAACTACCCAAAACAGGATTTTTTAAAGCGAGCAACCAATATTGGGCCAGGTTTGGTAATTTAATATTGGGTAGTCAATTTGCAGAAATACTGGCGGTAAAAGATGATGAAGTAATTGGTCATTACGCGAATTTATTTGTGCGAGCAAGCACTGGCAATTTATTAAACATTGATGACATTGTGAATGCACTGGAAGACAAGGAACAGGTTGTTCACCTGGATCGACTGGTACGCACCCTTCACTCTTTAAATTATTTACAACAACATGATGGCTTTAAAGGCTTGCTGGCATTGCCCGTTCAACCACGCCATATATTAAGTGTTGCCCATGAGCACGGAAAAACATTCGAGAAAATATTAAGCGATTGCGGGCTTGGCCCGGAGAGAGTTGTTTTGCACACCAAACTGGTAGACGAACACAGCTTGCCCCATTTCCAACAAGCGCTAACCAACTATCGCGAGCGGTATTATCGTATCGGCATTAGTTTGGCCAGCACGGAAGATTGGAATTTATTACAGCAATTTGAATTACAACCAGATTACATTTTTGCCAACCCGGCACTAACTCAACACCTGGTTAACAAACCGTCTTACCCATTAGGCGCAACGCGAATTCTCGTTACATCTGCAGGGGAGCTTGCTCCCTATCAAACGGGACAATCAACCAGTATCCGCTATACCAATGCGCACATTGAAGCTTACGTACAACTGTCATCCAATACACCGGAACAGGTTAATGACCCGGATAAAACGGACGATAACGACAGAATTATCTACATCAGCGAATCGTCTGCGAGTGATACGCAGCGTTTAGCAAGTTAATCACGCTACATTCGGGAAAGTGGAAGCTATTAACCATGTGCCAATTGCTGGGAATGAATTGCAAACAACCTGCAAGTATAGGATTTTCATTTGAAGGTTTTCGTGCTCGTGGCGGCCGTACGGACGAACATACCGATGGCTGGGGTTTAGCGTTTTATCGCAACCAGCAAGCCCAGGTTTTTCTGGATGAATCACCCGCGGCCAAATCACATTTGGCGGCGGCGATTCATAAAACGGATATGAAATCCAAAACCGTTATTGCACATATTCGCAAAGCGACCATCGGTGAAGTGAAATTAAGCAACTGCCATCCGTTCCAGCGCAACTTATGGGGACAAGATTGGTTGTTTTGCCACAACGGGGATTTAAAAGGGTTTAACCCGTTCCTGGATGATGAATTCCATCCCGAAGGAAATACCGACAGTGAATTAGCCTTTTGTTATTTACTACAACAACTCAAACGCTATTTGCCTTACGGAGTGAACAACACCACAGCGATGTTCCAGTGGTTAAACCATCTTAGTGAAGCCATTGCTGAATTTGGTACGTTCAATATTATCTTGACCAACGGGGAATGGCTTTACAGTTATTGTTCAACCAACCTTGCTTATGTGGAGCGAAAATTTCCATTTTCCCGCATCACATTAATTGATTGTGATTTGTCTCTGGATTTAAGTGATCACCATGATCGCGAAGATCAAGTCATTGTAATCGCAACAAAACCACTGACCGCCAATGAAAGCTGGACGCTGTACAGGCCCGGTGAAGCGAGATTATTCAAGGATGGAGAGTTACAGTTGGAACGTGTAAACGGGGAATAAAATCCCCGTTTTTTTTCATGAATAAATAAATAAACTATTTAACCATTAATAACCAAGATCCAGAACCGCTTCAGGAGCGGTTACTACCACCCATGCGAGAACCGCAGAAACTATCATAATGAGAAACAACGCTAACCAGACTTTTGAAGATTCAATTGCACGTGCGTGTTCAAAGCCCCGGCGAGGTTTTTTGCCAGTAATCATTGCTTTAATCAGGTTTTCACGTTTTACAAACACATAAAAGAGTACTGCTCCCACATGCACAGCAACGGCAGCGAGTATCCAATAAAAAAGCTCTTTATGGATTCCGGTCAATTTCAAGCTCAGCTCATTAGACACATAACCATACAGGGGGCCTGCGTTAAATATTTCATCATTTGAAAATAAACCAGTCACCGCCTGAACCAACATCACTGTTAACAACAGCAATACCATTAATGCCCCTAAAGGATTATGTCCCGGATAAGATCTGGCTTTATTCGTAGCCAGATGTTTTGCGTAACGCAAACTTTCTAACGGATGACGAACGAAGTTCACAAAGCGCGCATGATGGGTGCCAAAAACTCCCCACAGGATGCGAAATCCTACTAGCACCGTCACGAAATAGCCTGACCATAAATGGTAGGTAAAATAACTCACACCCGCCCAATTAGTGAGGTAAGCGGCAGCAAAAGAAATTACCAACAACCAATGAAAAACGCGCGTCGGTAAATCCCATACATGCAAATGCGGATTTTCAGCCGGCGCAGCAACCGGGTTAGCATCAATATTTGCAGCAGATTCAATTATTTGATCAGTCATAATAAACAGCGCGACCAGAAACATGGAAGAATCACTGCCAGCAATACTGCCAGCAGCGATCGATTAACAATAATTACCGACTATTTTTCCTTGTACTTGTCATGGCAACCCTTGCAACCTTCAGCTACTGCTTTAGCAGCGTTTTTAAACGCATCAGACGCAGTAGATTCTTTGGCTGCTACTTGAGCCAGTGTTTTTGAGTTAGCTAAAAATTCTTTCAGCAATTTGTCAAAGTCTTCTTTATCAGTGAAGGCTTCTGCCTTGGTTTTGGTTTCCGGAGTGCCCAGGTTGGAATCTGCCGGGAAAGTTCCCTCCAAAAGCTCACTTAAAAAAGCCACACGTTGTGCACGCTTGGCAATTTCTGCCTGATTGTAAGGTGCCTTGCCCTGTAACACTTCACCAATCGGCTTGAAGTTATTGGCAATTAGCAAAAAAGCCGCCTTACGCACAGCAATCGCTTGTTTAGCGGGTGATGGACCCGCCGCCGGAGCCGCCTTCGCAGGTTCAGCCGCAAAGGCATTCACACTGCCCACCACCAGGCATGCAGCACCCAAAACTTTTAACGAACTTACAATACTTGCTACACGAGTCATTAACAGGATTCTCCTAAGGTTTTATTTGTTGTTTATTCATCACGCTAACCGGTACAGTTTTTCAATTTGCACACTTGCTGCTTTATTTCCACTACATGAGTGAACTAAATCGCACATGCTAACGGGGCATTTGCAATGAGTGTGCCGATTAAAATGTTATGTTTTTTCAAGCCATCCCGGCAAAGCCCCGATACGGGGTCCGCGCAATTATCCGGCGGAAAATTGATTAATCCAGATGGGGCTTTTTATCCAGCTCTCCTTTGACAGGGTCGATAATACTTGAAGACGAGCTAAACAAAAATACCATCCGAGGCTGATTTGCTCTCTTAGTCCTACCAAACCAATAAAAACAGGATCAACAGGCTGTTAGTGTTGGCGATCCAGCAAGGAATGTTCAAAATCAATTTTTATTGCAAAACGTGTATTCCTGCCTGGAATAACGTTACCAGTGCAAAGTGAAAAACACAGCAACCGTTGTGGATATATCAGCAAAGATCCCTGCCCCCAGTTTTCAAATCAACATTTTTTTCCTTGCATCTATTTAAAAGAATTCCAAATGGATGTGTTGGTACAGGCATTGCTGTCAGGCACTACGGGAATTACTTTTTTATATCCAGAGGAAATATTTTTTATGAAACCAATCACGTACTTCAATAAAGGATTAAAATTCAAATTAAGTGTTATTGCTTGCAGTTTGAGCTTAAGCACAGGGCTTTACGCTGCCGAATCCACCCTGGAAGCCGCCTATAAAAAAGCGGGTGCAGACAAAGTAAAAACGCTGGAATTTACCGGCAAGGGAAAATGGTATCAATTTGGCCAATCGCCTGCACCTGACACTTCATGGCCAGCCTTTGATGTAAAAAGCTACAGCGCAAGCTTTAATTTTGACGAACAATCTGCACGCACCCAGCAAACCCGTTTACAAATCGTAGAAAAAAATCGTGAACGCCCTGTACCCGTTGAACAAAAACCGGATCAATACATAAGCGGTTCAGTAGCCTGGAATTTGGCAGCACCGCAAGGTTCAGCACCGGGGACCCCTGCTGTCCCACAAGCACAACCAGCTGCTGTAGAAGAACGACAGGCAGAAATCTGGACTACACCCCATGGTTTTTTGAAAGCCGCTCAAACCAATCATGCGGTCACCCACAAAAAAGGAAACTCCACGGTAGTGGAATTCAGCCTGGAAAAATATAAATACCAAGGGATTATCAATAGTAAAGGCGAGCTGGAACACGTTAAGACCTGGATTGATAACCCGATTCTTGGTGACACTACAGTGGAGGTTAATTACAGCCAGTATAAGGATTTTGCAGGAATTCACTTTCCCGCAAAGATCGTAAAAATCCAGGGGGGATCACCGGTATTGGATATTCAGGTTGATCAGGTAAAAGCAAATAGCGTCGTTAACATTTCGGTACCCGCCGACGTTAAATCAAATCCGACTCCCGCTGTAACTGTTGCCAGCAGTGAAATTGCCCCCGGCGTTTACTATTTACAAGGAGGCTCACATCACAGCATTGCGGTGAATCAAAAAGATCATATTGTTGTGGTTGAAGCTCCATTAAATGAAGCGCGATCACTCGCAGTAATTGCCAGGATCAAAGAATTAATTCCCGGCAAACCAATTACCCATTTAATTAATAGCCATCAACATTTTGATCACTCTGGCGGCTTACGTACCTATGTAGATGCTGGTGCAACGATAGTTACCCATGAACTTAACAAACCCTTTTATGAAAAAGCATGGCAGCAAGCACGCACCCTTAATCCGGATAACCTGGCCAAATCAAAGAAAGCCGCGAAATTCCAGACCTTTAATGACAAGTTAGTGCTTAATGATGGCCAACGCCCAATAGAAATCCATTCTATTTCCGACAATGGCCACAACGATGCTTTCGCATTGGTCTATTTGCCCAATGAAAAAATCCTGATAGAAGCGGACGCATTTACTCCTCCCGCTCCTAACGCACCCGCCCCCACCAGTGTTAACCCTTTTTCAAAAAACCTGTATGAAAATATCAATCGATTAAAGCTCGATGTAGTCCAAATTGCCCCACTCCATGGCCGACTGGTGAAATTACAAGATCTTGAATCATTTATTTCAATCAACACTGCAAGCAATAACTAAACATTTTAATTATTGCCCACCTTGTAATGTAAAAGCGTTATTTAAAAGATAACGCTTTTATTTTATAAACCAATCATTAGGCAATGGGAGATTAACAACAAACCTTGTTTAATTTTATCCAATATTGATTAAATTCAAATAATCAACTTTTTCCCCATTCCACCTGAAAATAGTTTAATAAAAATAAAACACTACAAATCAACAACTTAAAAACTAATTTTTACATTGATAAGATTGGTATATCACTTGCAATTTCAGCGCTGATAAAAAATATTCAGGAGCGACTAATGAACGCAAGTAAACACGTAACCATTAACAGGAACAAGGAATTTATTCCTAATCAAAAATTCGTTTTAAAACCGCTTGTTTTGATATTGAGCAGCATTCTGTTTTTCAGCATCAACAGCATTGCACAAACCACAGAGCCCGTAGAGGAAGAAGAGGACATTGATGTTAACGAAATATTGGAATCCGAACCCACCAGTGCAGGCGGAAAGCGTGATGATAATATCGAAGAACTACTCGTCAGCGGAATCCAGCAGGCAGCAACAAAAACCTTGCACAAAGTACATGAGGAACCTTTTTCACAATCGATTATTTCCGGCGATGTATTAAACCGCGAATTAGGTTTGGATTACGAAGCAATTTCCAAGCGTCTTGCTAATGTGACATTTAATCAAAATAACACTCGCGGAGCCTCACTTTCTATTCGTGGTGTAGGTAAACGTGCTTTTGCAGAAGTACAAGACCCCAGCGTATTAGTGATTCAAGATGGTGTTAGTTTCGGACTAACGGCGCTGGGCAATTTTGATTTTTACGACGTTGAAACGGTAGAGGGATTTCGCGGGCCTGTTGGAACATTGGGTGGTAAAGGTGGCAGCTCAGGTGCAGTATATGTGACTACCAAAAAGCCAACATTTGAACCCACAGGCGAATTGAGTATTGCGTATGGCGAACGGGATACGGTTATTTTAAAGGGTGCCTATGGTGGTCCGGTTATCGAGGATTTATTAGCCTGGCGTGGATCTTTCGTTGTAGACCGCCAACGCGGTTATTACGAAAGTCGCTGGGATGAAAACTACAGTTTTTATAATCGCAACCGCGTGAGTGGCCGTGTGCAATTGTTACTAACACCCACGGAAAATTTCAACGCACGCTTAAGCGTTGACATAGAACCACGCGGCGCACAATTGCAAAATGGTTTGACATTTTATGTTGATCAACCAGAACGTTTCGATAATTCAAGCAGCCTTGCTCCGTTAGGCAGGTTAACTGACCCGAGCGGCACTGGTTCAAAATCCAAACTAGCCGGTTTTTGGCAAGAGTCGCTTACCCGTGATCCAACAACGAATAACATCACTAAAATTACCGAATCCTGGATAGGGCCGCGCAATTGGTTTGTGGGCCGCGATTTTGGTAAAGGTAACCTGTATGACTACAGCGATTACCTCGCCAATGAAGATGAAGAGACGGTCTATATTAATGAAAATCAGGGACAAACCGTTTCCAACAAAGGCTCATCATTAAATCTGGAATACAGTTTGGAAAATCATCGATTGAATTCAATCACTGCATGGCGCGCTTACAGTTTTGATGCCCACAACGACGAAGGTACACCGTTTGATATCAACGTGGACGGTGGTGGCGGCGTCTGGTACAAACAATACAGCCAGGAATTCAGTATAGAAAAAGATAAAGGTGAAAATGTTGATTACATCGCCGGCGTTTTTTTCTTTCAAACAGAAAACACTATCACCTCCAAAGCCGGCTGGGGTTCAGATGCCGGGGCATGGTTTGCAACTACAGCACAATACAATTCGCTTGAACGCAATGCTGGTACCAATCGCGGTGCTGGCCTCGCTTTGTTGCGCGATGCGCTGGATGGTACGCGTCGACGCGGTGAAACATTTGTTGATACCGAAAGCAACGCCATTTACGGCAATGTCAATTGGCATTGGAACGACGCAGCCACATTCACAGCAGGGTTGCGCATAGGCACTGAAGACAGAACAACAACAGATCAGGTGGTGCTGGAAAATATCGGAGCTGGTAATTGGCTTAATCCTTCTTCAGTGCGCGGTGTCGATTTGGGTGGGTTTGATGTAGTAGGTACTGCAAGCACAATTCCTGCGGAGTTGCGCGGACAACTAGGAAATATTACCCAACAGCGCGATCAATTTGGCAACCCAATCAGCTCCAGCACGATATATACCGATGCAAATAGCGATGCGCAAAAAAACCTGGCCGATGTTGTCGCCAATAAATATTACGGCGCAAGTATTACCAATGTACCCGGTGCCGCTTACAACAGTTTAACGGCCGCACAAAAAGCACAAATCGCCAATGCCAAAGCACTTCGTGCCAGCCAGATCGGCTTATTAATTCCTGCAATTTCCAGCCATTACGACGATACGCTCTACACCAGCTTCTTAAGCCAGGCATATGAATTCAATGAGCAAATACGTGGATATATCACCTGGCAAGCCGGTGAAAAATCCGGCACAGCGTTTAATATCAACGGTGAACCTACTGGTGTTAAACCGGAAAAAACCAATGCTTATGAAATTGGAATTAAAACGAATTTGTTGGATGGTGAGCTGGTATTCAACGCAAACCTGTTTCGCATGGACATCGATGATTACCAGCAAGCAATTCGCAAGGTGGATGAATGGACTACACAAGACAATATTAATAATGGAGTCGTCCCATCGCTGGCATATGTAACTGCACAAGGGAATGTGGATAGCGTGCGTGTAGAAGGTGTGGAATTTGATGGTTACTACACAGGTATTGAAAATATCACCGTCCGTTTAAGCGGTGCCTATAACGATGCCTACTACACTGATTTTAAAAATTCACCCAAACCTGCCGAACTGAATTATTTAGCTGAACCTTTTATTGATCAAACCGGTAAAAATTTGCCCGGCGCAGCAAAATGGACAGTGAACCTGGGTGTGGAATATCGCACGCCCATATTTAGCAGCGCTGAATTCCATACCAGTTTTAACACGGCTTATACCAGCGATTATTTGAATGCAGATGATTTGTCTTCCTACAGTTACACTCCCGGCTTCAGCCGCACCGATGCTTCCGTCGGCATTGGCTCGCAAGATGGGGAACTGGATGTAAGCCTGATCGTGAAAAACGCCTTTGATGACCGCACCCATGAACGCGGTTGGAATAGCTATGCTCCGTGGCCCTACCCCCGTTGGATAGGCGTTGTATTTACAGGAAAGTTTTAAAACACGCTGCCCCTTTGATTAACAATTTCACGGGATAAAAACTACCAACACTCAATAACCAAACGCCTCTGCTATTGAATGTACTGCAATGATCATGGATGATCCCCACACTATTTGGCCGATAGTTAAATACGCAATCCTATTCAACTATTGGCCACTCTCGGCCCAAGCCAATTGACAATTCTGTGGAGTATAAAATTATGGATAACTATCTGATATATGTGGGTGTAGCTGCTGCAACAATATTACTACCTGGCCCGGCAGTAATGCTGACCATAAACAACTCAATCCAACGAGGTTTGTTTATGTCACTATCAGGAATACTTGGTATTGCGCTGGCTATCCTGGTGGTCGCTACTATCTCTGCCACAAGCCTGGGTGTAATTTTAGTCAGTTCTGTAATAGCATTTACGATAATAAAATTAATAGGCGCCGCATATTTAATTTACCTTGGAGTAAAAATGTGGCGTACAAAAAATAGAGCTATTACCCGAGAGATTCGTCAAGAGGGATCATTTTTAAAATGCTTTGCAGAAGGATTCCTGGTATCTATATCGAATCCCAAAGCCGTGATTTTCTTTATCTCTATATTTCCTCAATTTATCGATCTATCCCAGCCGTATAGACCACAATTCATTTTATTAGCAGTAACTTTTAGCGCCTTAGTTATTGTCATTCATACAACTTATGCATTTTTTTCATCGTTTGCGAAATCAAAACTATCCTCCGGAAAAGCGAGTTCAATTCTGAACAAAGTGAGTGGCGGTGTTTTTGTTGGATTTGGCGTTGGTTTGGCGGTATCGAGCAAGTGAACCCTATACTAAACCTTGAAATAATTTTCGCATTTACCGGTACATAACTGTAATAGCGAACACTTGATCGCTTGTTATGTACTTTTCATAAGAGAACAAGTGTTTTATTCAACTTCTTCCGTTTAAGCTATATTACTTTTGCGCGGCAACAAAGCTGCGACTTAAAAAACTGTCCAGCACGCGAATCGCGAATGCTAAACTGATTTTTTTATGTACCGCAATTAAACTTCCAAGGCACACCGAAACGGTCTACAACAATTGCGTAACAAGGCGACCAAAATGTTTTTTGAGGTGATAAAATGACTTCACCACCAACAGAAAACAACTCAAATATGGATTTAACTTTGCTTTCAGTTTTTAAACCTAACAATATATTGAAACCTTTCGGCTTTTGATACTGCTCCGGTTTAACGTCACCACCAGCCAGTTCAATTCCTTCAATTAATATATTTGCATGAACGATTTTATGCTGCCATTCTTTGGCGACGCTCGCTGCGACAGGAGAATCTTTAAACTCTAGCATTGTGCCAATAGTTCCATTTAAGTGCTCTGCATAAAACTCAAAGGCTTCTTTGCACTGACCATTAAAACCAATGTGAAACGAAAGGCTCATATATTTTTCCTGCAATTTTAAAGTTTTTTGCTTTGTTAGGCCTTCTGTTTGCTCTGGCTAGATTTCCAAATAATATAAACTGGATAAGCAAGTAAAAATACAAAAATTGAAGCCCAATGCTTAGAGGCTGAACTAGCCCACCTCTCGATTTTATTTGCCGGGCCGCACACACCAAACCAAGCGAGAACAACACCAACACATAGAAACACTAAAAATAAGATCAGTGGAAAAACCTCAAAAAGTTCATGGCGTTGATAATTGACGAAAGCAAACCACATCGAAAAAGCGAAAAAGCAAATACCAAGAGTGAGAAGGTAGCTTCTAGAATAAAGTATTAGATTTTTCTTCCAAATATTCATGCGATATACATAACGTTGCGTTCACCTGCGGATCGTAAGTAGTGCGTGCGATAAACTTCGCGCAGCGATACTGCATAAGCGTTGCTTAAAATTCGTCTGGCGCAACGCATTATTATAACTTCTAGTGTTTATGACACTTTTACACATTTAGAAAATATTTCTTTAAATATTGAGGTCATGGAGGAGAAGTAGCTTGGGTAAAGTTTATTAGTAGTGAAATCAAATTCCATAATTTCTCCGATTTCAAAAAGACTTGAATAATATTTTTTATCTGCATTTTTATCAGAGATGCCGAATATGTCTGTGCCGCCCAATCCTGACTCTAGCGTTACTACATTTTGGATTTTAGGAATATCTTTTATCGAAATATCCCTTTTACTGAATGAAAAAGGAAGAGCATAAAATATAGGCTCGATATTCCGAGAAGGTGAATCAAAACTATATATAACAAATGGCACGAATACGCCATCTTCCACTTCTACAGAATATGCATATCCTATTTTTCCTTTTGGGAATAGATGTTTAGGTTTTTTAATTCTTAATGGACGTATCGCCTTTTCTGGTGGAGGTTCTAAAAGCAATTTACTTCTTAATGATATCAGAGCCTTTTTTCTTTTTAAGAAAAGCTTTTGATCCACATCGTTCCATTTGGTCAAATCTAATTCTAAATCTATTATCTCAATTGCACGTTTAGCAATCTTTTCTACTACCCTTCCAAATTTCCACTGAGTCTCAGCTAATGCAAATATGATAGGTGCTTCAATCTCAATGTCTACTATAAGTTCACTGTGACTATCCAATATATCATCTGAAGCTTCTTCAGCAGAAAACCCCGATCTTAGCAGATAGATAAAATCATCTCTTGCTTGGCATGAGTCATCATTTTCATAAATTCCTGCCCCCCAAATTCCCAATTTAGACCTCCTGTTTATAACGCTGAGCGCAGGGGCGTAAACCGCGAAGCGGTTTATCGTCCAGCACACATAGTATGCGAGCCTAGTACGCCGTTATACATTACATTGTAATACGGTGAACTCTTCTTTCAGCGCCAGAGATTGGTGTGATTTGGCAGACCACCTCGCCCACAGCTGCCTGAGCTTTCATGGCTAATGCAATAGAGAATAATTCTTTATCTTCTTTATTAATTCTACAGACTTCTCCATTTGATAAGACTAATTTTGTGCTAATTGAATCCCAGTGAGTTTGTAACTTTGTAATGGATACATTTTTGTTCCATTGCCATGTCTCATCATAGGTTGCTGGATCAGCGGTTACTTCCAGAGAAGCTACAAATAATGCAATTGCCATTAATTTACGATGCATGTTTTTTCACCTTTTTTTTGGTCTTACTCTAAAAAAGTAGACATCTTAACTATACAGCCAAGGCTGTATTCCGTTCAAATTCTACTGGCGCAGCAACCAAAAACTTCAACTTAAAACTCTCCCGCGCAGGCACGTAGTGCCGGAGCGGTGCTGCAACATTTTGTTATGCATTAGTTTTCTACTGCAACAAAGTTTCCATTTTCATTCCTTTCATATGCACTATAAAAAAGTATTTCTCTGTGGTTTTGAGAAGACTTCTTAGCTCACTGATTGAATTTTCAGGCTGAAAACTTGTGTACGGCTCTTTAAAAGACTCCCAGAGCCATATTCTCTCAAGATCCTTTTCACCGTGCACCAAAAATGTATTGGCAATTTTATTTAGAATCCACTGCCATTCATTCAAGCGGACAAATGATATGCCTGAAATATTTTCAGATTTTATGACCTGATTTAGCTCATCGCGTAGATTTTTCATTTATTTGCTTAACGCCGTGTACAACGGCAGTTTTTAAGTTGTGGATTTGCGGGTTAATTTTGCGCAGCAAAACCACAAAACTGTGACTTACAAACTGTCCAGCGCACGTAGTGTGCGTGTTGATACGCTTGTATGATTGATTTCGCCAGTTTTCATTCAATTCAGAAAGCGATAAGGTGAGCCTCATACCTGCGCCAACAGGTATTCAGCAAGGTAGCCCGATGAACGCCCGGGACACGACGAGTTATCCCGTTAACAAGCCAGGGCG
>DATJLF010000020.1:0-4552 GCA_035490715.1 Cellvibrio sp. | reverse complement strand
TTGGGTCGTTTCGGTATCACTACCGGATGTCGCTTTTACCGTAATCGTTTGATCAGCAGAGACAGTACCGACAGAAGCAGTGTAGGCACCACCATTAATCGAATAGGTTCCACCGGTAATGGAAACCGGTACAGCGATATCGATCCCTTTCACCGTAATAGAGTCCGAGGTGTATTCAGTATTCACCGTCGCTTCGTTTTTGGGAGAGAAGGTAAAGGCATCCGGGGTTACATCGGCTGCCGTAGTGACCGTGAATTTGGCACTGACTCCCCCCACGGTGATGGTAGCTTCTTTGGGGGTATTGGTTTTATCGGAAGCGGTGATACGCACCGCCAGGGTTTGGCCGTTGGTGATAGTACCGGCCGCGGAGGTGAAGGCACCGCCATTGATGGAGTATTCCCCACCGGAAATGGATACGGGGGTAGAAGTATTGATACCACTGATGGTTACGGTTGGTGAGGTTACGGCAGCACTGGTGGCGGCATTGGTCGAGGCAGTATAAGTGAAGCCGTCTGGCGTGGTGTCGCGTTTCTTACCGCCGCCTCCACCGCAAGCCACTAATGAAATAACGCTTGCTAATAATACGCTTTGAAACAGTTGGGATCTTCTAACTATCGCCATGATGGTAATGACTCCTTTTTCGTTAAAGAGGGTTTATTCTTGAGGGCAAAATTGGCGCGAAGTATGACAGGCTTCACGCTGCTTGTGTGTGATAGCAATTCCATAACCGAATGACTGATTAATGCCAACATGTATTTCCATTGCTTTAGGCGACTCATTTACTAACAAAGATCGCATTAAAAATGTATACCGTTGCGGTTAATACAATTTCTATAATTTTCCTACTTTTAATTTTTCGCCTAGTTCGATAATCAAATTTAAGAGGCCGCCCTCGTACAGGAAGCGACTGGCCCAAGATACACTGTGGGGAGTAAAACTGGTTTCGATATTCTTATCCCTCACACAGCGAGAATAATTGTCTACCCCGTAGCCGCCTCGTCCTTGATCGGAACCTAAAGCTCTTACCAAAGACAACATTTCTCCACCCACATTCATATCAGGTGTCGCTATACCACCAGCATGCAAGCCGCCTTCCGCGGGTGGCTTTTGGAATTCTTCCAATGCAATGGGCAACCATATAAGTAGTTCAAGTGGGAAGTCATCTTGCGCACAATGATATAACCAACTTCCATCTTTACGTTGCCTATCAACCATATCAAGAATTGATAGAAATCCATGGTTATTAACGAAATATAAATGCCGATCAGATGTGTTATCTGAAATACTCGCCAATTGTTTGCAACCGGTCGGCAATTGATCATGTCGAGTAATTGATGGCAAATCTGGTTTGACAGGATAGGGGGCTTTACGAATCCACACGTGTTTGTCTCCTACAGCTTGATAATTTTTATAGCATTATGGTCTTTGAGTTTTTGCAGATTTATTGGTGTACGTTCAAAATTATGCGTCTCCACCGCACCGAATCTGTTCGCTGACTTAGGAATTTTGTTTTCAGTTACACCATTGCCTAAATAATGTTGGTTATTACCTATTTTGTCATGCATCTCCATGCGTTGAATTAATAAGTCCTTTTGAGATTCTTCCAACGTAGTTGTAGATAAATATTTTGAGAACCGTTTTGTATCTGTTGACCAATCCGAATCTAAAAATTCCTCATCCCGTGCTGCTTGATAATGTTCCTTATAAAACGCTTGATACTCTGAGGTCATCACTTGATCTGTGAATTCTTTAGGGAATTTTTTTGGCAATTCCCGATTCGAAAACTCACTGATGTTCCCGAAAGTAGCAGAGACACATTCACACCCTGTCAGCGGTTTTGCTTTTTCTGTATCGACAATGATCAACAGATATTCTTTATCTGTACCAGGATCATAATCAATTCCGAGTTTCTCGCAAATTAATTGTGCATCGGTATCCGCATCTTCAATTTGATCAAACGTTGTTGACCAATAACGCGGACCGGTGCCTGTTTCGCCGGTAAATTCTCGGCCGAGTTTTCCTGTTAGATTGTTTGCATCTCTAATCGTGTCATTTCTATCCCATTGATGTCCTACTTCCATAAATCGAACATGGTAGCGTTCGTTTGCAACTTCACCGGCTTGCGCTTGCTGCAATAATTGGGTGTCCGAATATTTGGGAATATGACCATTATCGTTAATCTCTTGTTTCATGGAGTTTAAACGATTTTCTGCATTATCCAGGGATGACGGGAGCACACCTTTACGAGAATCTAACGTTGAAGGAATTTTTCTGGGAGTGACGACGGATTCAGGCGCAAGCGGCACTTCACGATCTATCGCCGTCGCTGCCATATATTCAATGGCTTTCACCGGTGGAGCGGCGGTTTGAGCAGGAACTTTATACGCGAGAATTTCTTTACTCGCTAATCCCTCAATGAATCGCTGAGTAATATTCATCTCCGCATCCAATAAGTTTGCCAATGCAGGATTGCGATATGTACATAAACGCAATCCTTGTTCGTTTGTATTTAACGATTGTACGAAAATTTTTGCGTCGCTCACTGAAGAAAAGATTACGGGTGATTCATGTGATGGGTGCAAATCTGGTCCACGAGTAAAACAATAACCCCAACCATTATCAACGGTGATTGTCGGCAATCGGTCCAGACGAGGTATTTTTGCCAAGCCTAATTCACCGCACTGAATTAACTTAATGATTTCTTGATAAATATCATGCGCATGAAAAAAGTTCGGCGGAATTGAAATACCCAATCGCATCAATATGCCTCGCCACTTCCCAACGAGAATATTTAGTTCATGCGTGATAATGCTGTGTAATTCAGCGGCATCTTTGGATGTAATAAGTTGGCTGCAGGAAAAAACAAAGTCTTGCCGGGAAATTAATTGGTAATAGTCACCTAATTGATTAGGAATAATTATGGGGGTCAATGTCATCTCCTTATTGATTTTTATTCCTGAACTTGGGGATTATTGAACTGGTGATACTTATGTGAGGCATGCGGAAAGGGAGCGGTGCCAGAGCCGCATAGTTTACCTATTGCAAGTCAGTCTGGCTGTAGGAAATTAGCCATATGTGGCGCATTTTTGAGCATTTTTTAACTGGGTCATATTTTCTATTTTAAGACCTAATGGAAGCCAATAAAAAAGACATTTTTTTGACGCCAAATCATTTCAAAATACAATGAACTTCGAACCTAAAGATGGGTAGTAAATACTCGTATTAAGCATGCGGATTGCAAAAAGACCAGCTTTAAATCTTGAACTTAATAAAGCTGGTCTAACGTAACGGAGATTTTTGAAAACCCTTCCTTGGTTTATTGACTTAAAAATTATTTTTACTTTTTGAAAGGATAACTTTTTCTTGCGTTTCCAAATCAAAAATTAAAATTGCTTTACGCCTATTATCATCTATATAAGCAACATCGTTGATGGTATCAATATCGATGTCTCGTGTAGCCGGCAGGCTCTCTACAACTGTTTGAGCATAAGACAACTGTTTAAACACAGTCCGATCCCCTGTTTTTAAATTAATAGAAAACAATTTACCCCCTACTTCACTAACTAAAACTCTGCCAAACTGAGGTTGAACATACAATCCTAAAATTTGCGCCACTCTACCATCAGGCAACAGACCGCGAAATAATTCACCCGCGCCAACTGCATTACTCGACAGTACATTTCTACTTCCCGTCAAAGCATCTACACTGATCACTTTGCGAGATTCAGCGTCATCCATGAATGCGCCGGATGTCAATAAATATTGATCGCCATTAACGACTATGTGTCTATTTTCTACTAGCGGAATTTGTTGATTTTCTTTCGCAGATATAATTGAAAAAGTTTTTGTGTCTAGATTAAATGCGTATACGCCTCCGTTTTCTTCTTCCCAAACATTGGCATGATCAATATGCGTTGCAAACACAATCTGGTTCCGGCCATTATGGCGGTCCAGTGCCCCACCATAGACATAGGTGTCACTCGAGGTTGCATAAGAGTTTTCTAACTCACCTGAAATCAGGTTGTATTCGAGCAATACTGTCTTGGGTTGAATATTGCAAAATGCGTATAACTTATTATTGGTAGCGTCTAAAACAAGGCCCTCTGCTTGGTTCGAGCAGTCATCATTTTTTATTTCAATAAATGTTGTTCTTTGTCCTGAATCCAAATTCACTGAATAAATTACGTCATATTCTTGATCACTTACGAGTATGCGATTGCGATCAGCATTCTTGTCTAATGCGATAGCTTGAGGAAGCTGCACAAATTGATTAATTTCATCAGGAAAAGCACTTTTCACATCGGCCTGACGAATCACCACTTTATTCGCCTGCTCAACAGTTATTTCATTTTCACGATCATCGATCGCAACGACTTTAATTTCATTTTCTGCCGTAGCCGTTAAGGGAATGGTTGCTGTCCAGCTGGAAAAATCTTTTACGCCATTGGCTTCCGATTTTGGAGCAGCGATAACTTCTTTTGTTTCGATGGTTACGTCTGGCGTAGCGATGTTGAAAGAACGTATCACCAGTTTCACGCTGGTAATCGCATGA
>DATJLF010000019.1:0-11950 GCA_035490715.1 Cellvibrio sp. | reverse complement strand
GGCCCAGGCCGCGAATCAGCGGTTCGTGCACTGAACAATGTTGGTTATAAAATTACCAACATCACTGACGTTACGCCGATTCCTCATAACGGCTGCCGTCCGCCGAAAAAACGTCGCGTATAAGGGGGAGCATAGCAAATGGCTCGTTATATTGGACCAACTTGTAAACTGTCTCGCCGCGAAGGAACTGATTTGTTCCTGAAAAGTGGTGCGCGTGCACTGGATTCAAAGTGCAAAATTGAAACTGCTCCCGGCCAACATGGCCAACGTCGTGGTCGCCTGTCTGACTACGGTGTGCAATTGCGTGAAAAGCAAAAAGTTCGTCGTATTTACGGCATTCTGGAAAAGCAATTTCGCGGTTATTACAAAGAAGCTGCCCGTCGTAAGGGCGCTACTGGTGAGAACCTGTTGAAGTTACTTGAAGCTCGTTTGGATAACGTTGTTTATCGCATGGGCTTCGGTTCTACCCGCGCAGAATCTCGTCAATTGGTATCCCATAAAGCAATCAGTGTTAACGGCAAAACCGTAAACGTTGCATCTTTTCAAGTTGGTGCTGGCGATGTAGTTGCCGTACGCGAAAAAGCTAAAAAGCAATTGCGTGTACAAAATGCATTGAATTTGGCTGGTCAGCGCAGCAACGTCGAATGGGTTGATGTGAACAGCGAGAAGAAAGAAGGCGTATTCAAACGCGTTCCTGATCGCATTGATTTACCTGCTGACATCAACGAGAACCTCATCGTCGAGCTTTACTCCAAGTAAGGGACGATTCGCTAAAAGGTGTGGCTATGCAGACTGCAGTAAACGAATTTTTAACTCCGCGTCATATCGATGTAACAGAAAATGGTCCAACTCGCGCTCGCGTAGTATTGGAGCCGTTGGAACGTGGTTTTGGACATACTTTAGGCAATGCATTGCGTCGTATTCTGCTTTCCTCAATGGCCGGTTGTGCCATTGTTGAAGCGGAAATCGAAGGCGTGCTGCATGAGTACAGTGCAATCGAAGGCGTTCGTGAGGATGTTATTGAAATCCTGCTGAACCTTAAAGGTGTTGCTGTGATTATGCACGGTAAGGATCATGCGGTTCTTACTTTGAGCAAGAAAGGTCCTGGTGTTGTAACTGCTGCGGATATTCAAGTTGACCATGATGTGGAAATTAAAAACCCGGATCATGTGATAGCTAATATCACTAGTAACACTGAATTGAAAATGCGTTTAACTATCGCTCGCGGTCGTGGTTATCAGCCAGCTGACAGCCGTCGTCGCGATGATGATGAAAGCCGTGCAATTGGTCGTTTGCAACTCGATGCATCATTCAGCCCTGTTAAGCGTTTGGCTTACAGTGTTGAAAGTGCCCGTGTTGAGCAGCGCACCGATTTGGATAAGCTGATTTTGGATCTTGAAACCAACGGTACTATCGATCCTGAAGAAGCTATTCGTCGCGCAGCAACAATTCTGCAGCAACAATTGGCGGTATTTGTTGATCTGGAAGGTGAGAAACAATCAGCACCGGAGCAAAAAGAAGAGGCTATTGATCCGATTCTGTTGCGTCCGGTTGATGATCTTGAGCTCACTGTTCGTTCAGCGAATTGCTTGAAAGCAGAAAATATTTACTACATTGGAGATCTAATTCAGCGCACAGAAGTTGAGCTGCTGAAGACTCCGAACCTGGGTAAAAAATCATTGACCGAGATTAAAGATGTTCTTGCGTCACGTGGTTTGTCTCTGGGAATGCGTTTGGAAAACTGGCCTCCAGCCAGTTTGAGAAACGACTAAAACAACGAAGCCTTGAATAATTGCCGAGCTTTCAGCGGTTATTCAAGGTTTTATTATTAGTTTGCCCGTAACTCACTTCGGTGCGGGTGATTAACGAGATTGCGTAAAGCGATCCATTTTGAAGGAATTTTGATATGCGTCATCGTCTTTCTGGCCGTCAATTAGGCCGTAATGCATCTCATCGTAAAGCAATGTTTCGTAACATGAGTGCTTCTTTGGTTGAGCATGAGTTAATCAAAACCACCCTGCCTAAAGCAAAAGAATTACGCCGTGTAATCGAGCCGTTAATTACTATTGCTAAAGTTGATTCAGTAGCTAACCGTCGTCTGGTTTCTGCTCGTATCCAAAGCAAAGAAGCAGTGGGTAAATTATTTAGCAATCTGGGCAAGCGTTATGCAAATCGTCCAGGTGGTTATGTTCGTATCCTGAAGTGCGGTTTCCGCGCTGGTGATAAAGCGCCAATGGCTTATGTTGAACTGGTTGATCGTCCAGCTAAAGCACTTGAAACTGCTGTAGAAGCTGAATAATTCAATTCAGTGATTGGATTTAAAAAGGCCAGGCAGAAATGTCTGGCCTTTTTTGTTTTCAGTCTGTAGTCATGAAATAGGTACAACGGGGGGATCTATTTTAGAAAACCCCATCAACGCTCGTATTAAACAAATCCAACGTGATTACACAAAGGGCTTTAAATTGCAGATTGTCGCTGCGGTAAAAGGCGATATGACCTGTAAACAAGAGCAACTATCTACGTAATCCAGAGAAGATCAGCTGTCCTTACCTGATTTCGAAAACACGGTAAGATGAACTGAACTCATCCGGTAATGAGCACTATGTCAAAGCTCCTGTGCCTGAAACACCTGCCCGGAAAATCAAACGTCTTGAGCGTGAAATTGAATGTGAGCGGTTGAAAATTTACTTCTTAATGAAGTTGTCGACATTATGGCCGAACAGTACGGGGCAGGCCTTATAAAAAATATATCGCGAAGGCGCGATACGCGTTCAGGAAAACGAAAAAATAAACCTAAGCAAGGCATGCTGAAAGATGGTCACGTTTTTTTTGGTAATTTTAAATACTATTTTGCTTTTAGTGTGTAGGAGTGATTGATAAAAGTTGATCTATACACACTATTTCTGTGGATTGTTGTCGGCAATATCTCACAAGTAATTCCGATTTTGTCTGCTATCTATAAATGCGCAAAAGCGTAAAATGGCAATCACAGGACGTTGATCAACGCAGGATGTGTTGAGAAAAGGAATCTGGTTGCAGGATGTAACTACACAGGGATAATCAGGAAACAGGCTGGATGCCGAAGCGGTCAAGATGATCGTTGACCCGCCGCAGGATGCAACGGGGCTTGCGGATGCAAAGCCCCTTTTTATTTAATCGTGATTTAATTTGATGAATGCTCATCGAATTAAATTACGATTTTCCTTTCGTATTTTTTGTTGTTGCTTTCACTGCTGCTTTCTCTTTCACTTCAGTAATTTTCAGCATTGGTTTGAGAAATCTTCCCGTATGTGAGTGCTCCAGTTGGGCGACCTCCTCTGGTGTTCCTGTTGCGATAATTTGCCCTCCACCGCTGCCGCCTTCTGGACCCAAATCAACAATCCAATCAGCAGTTTTAATCACATCAAGATTATGCTCGATTACGACTACTGTGTTTCCGTGATCGCGTAACCTGTGTAGTACATTCAGCAGCTGTTGAATATCGTAGAAATGCAAACCGGTGGTGGGTTCATCCAGAATGTAAAGTGTTTTGCCGGTATCGCGCTTGGACAATTCTTTCGCAAGTTTTACCCGTTGTGCTTCGCCACCGGATAATGTTGTTGCAGATTGACCTAGACGAATATAAGACAAGCCTACATCCATGAGTGTTTGTAACTTATTGGCGATGGATGTAACCGGGTCAAAAAATTCGCGCGCATCCTCCACGGTCATATCCAGTACTTCATTGATGTTTTTATTTTTATATTTCACATCGAGCGTTTCACGGTTGTAGCGTTTGCCTTTGCATACATCGCAGGGAACATATACGTCTGGCAAGAAATGCATTTCCACTTTCGTTACACCGTCGCCCTGGCAAGCTTCGCAACGTCCACCTTTTACGTTAAAGCTGAAGCGACCGGGTTGATAACCGCGCGAGCGTGATTCCTGTGTGGCCGCAAATAATTCACGGATGGGTGTGAATATGCCTGTGTAAGTTGCCGGGTTTGAACGAGGTGTGCGACCGATGGGGCTCTGGTCGATATCCACGCATTTATCAAATAAATTTAAACCCTGAATTTCTTCGTATTCGGCTGGATCAAGTGTGGTTGCACCATTGAGTTCGGTAGCCGCTAGTGGATGCAGTGTGGCATTAATAAGTGTGGATTTTCCCGATCCCGATACACCCGTTACACAGGTCATCAAACCGACAGGAATTTCCAGTGTAACGTTTTGCAGGTTGTTACCTTTGGCTCCAATTAGTCGCAACATTTGCTTTGGATCAACTGGGTTGCGTTTTGCTGGCACTGCAATTTCTTTTGTGCCGCTGAGGTATTGGCCGGTGATTGAGTTCTTGTTGGCCATAATCGCTTTAACGTTTCCTTGGGCGATTACTTCACCACCGTGCACGCCTGCGCCCGGGCCGATATCAATTACGTGATCTGCTAGACGAATCGCATCTTCATCGTGCTCCACCACAATCACGGTATTGCCGATATCACGCAAATGGGTGAGCGTTTTCAGCAAACGTTCGTTATCGCGCTGATGCAGGCCGATAGAAGGCTCATCGAGGATATACATAACGCCCACAAGACCCGCACCAATTTGGCTGGCAAGGCGAATACGTTGTGCCTCGCCACCTGACAAGGTTTCCGCGCTACGGTTAAGCGTGAGGTAATTCAGGCCCACATCAACCAGGAAGCGAAAGCGATCACGCAGTTCTTTAAGGATCTTGTCAGCAATGCCCGCCTTGCGCCCTGTGAAGCTGAGTTTCATGTAGTAATTGTAAGCGTCGGCGACAGGCATTTCGGTGATTTTGGGTAGTGGGCGCTCGTCGATAAATACATTGCGCGCTTCAACCCGCAAACGTGTGCCTTCACATTCTGGACAAGGTTGGGTCGAGAGGAATTTGATCAGGTCTTCGCGCACTGAATTGGATTCGGTATCGCGATAGCGTCGTTCCATGTTCGGTAAAACGCCTTCGAAGGTGTGGCTGCGTTTATACACATCCCCGCGATCATTGATGTAATTGAACTCAATGGTTTCATCACCTGAGCCGTAGAGAACCGCTTCGCGTTGTTTTGCTTTCAGTTTCGACCAGGCAGTATCGACGTTGAAGCCATAGTGTTTGGCAAGCGAGGCAAGCATATGGAAGTAATAAACGTTGCGCTTATCCCAGCCCCGGATAGCACCATCGGACAAACTCAGTGTTGGGTCTTGAATAATTTTATCTTCATCAAAAAATTGATGTACGCCCAGGCCATCGCACGTCGGGCAGGCGCCAGCGGGGTTGTTAAACGAGAACAGGCGCGGCTCCAGTTCGCTCAGGCTGTAATCGCAAATCGGGCACGCGTGTTTGGAAGAGAACAGGCGATCAGCACCTTCGCCATCCATGTAATTAATACACGCGATGCCTTCGGATAAATTCAGTGCTGTTTCAAATGATTCCGCCAGGCGCAGTTTTAAATCCTCGCGCACTTTAAAGCGGTCAATAACTACCTCAACCGTGTGCTTCTTTTTCTTGTCGAGCTTTGGTGTATCGTCCAGATCGCAGAGAATGCCGTCGATACGGGCGCGGATAAAACCATCGCGTTTCAATTGCTCAAACACATGCAGGTGCTCACCTTTGCGATCACGAATGATCGGTGCCAGCAGCATTAGCTTGGTGCCTTCGGGCATGGACAAAACCGTATCCACCATCTCGCTGATCGTTTGCGCGGTCAATGGGGCTCCATGCTCGGGGCAGCGCGGCTCACCCACGCGCGCGTAGAGCAAACGCAAATAGTCGTAAATTTCGGTGATGGTGCCCACGGTGGAGCGTGGGTTATGCGAGGTGGATTTTTGTTCAATCGAAATCGCCGGGCTCAGGCCTTCCACGTGATCGACATCCGGCTTTTCCATCATCGATAAAAATTGGCGTGCATAGGTAGACAGTGATTCCACGTAGCGGCGTTGGCCTTCGGCATAAAGGGTGTCGAACGCCAGCGAGGATTTTCCCGAACCGGAGGGGCCGGTAATGACTACAAGCTTGTCGCGCGGGATATCAAGATCGATGTTTTTGAGGTTGTGGGTGCGGGCACCCCTGACAATAATTTTGTCCATCTACTACGTTCCACCAAGGCTGATTGGTCAAAGAGGGGCCGATTATACGTGAATGCATTTGCCAGCAGATGTCAGTAGTCCGGATTCTTCTATTAAGACCTGGTAAAAAACCAATCGCTGTAATTTTGCAATCTTGCTCGGGATTTCTGGTGGGGCGATAGCCCCTATTGGTACACTGTCCGCCCTTTTGATAATAAGTTCCCAAGATTCCCGGCCATGCAACAACCTGATTCTATTTCTGCTCCCTTGCCCTTTGAGCGCAAAGTCGTTTATTCCCTTGCCGCGCTTTATACCTTTCGTATGCTTGGTCTCTTTATGCTGCTGCCAGTATTGGCGGTTTATGGCACCGAATATTCCCATCACAGCCCGTTTTTGCTGGGTGTTGCGTTGGGGGCTTATGGATTTAGCCAAGCGCTATTACAGATTCCTTTTGGTGTGCTGTCGGATCGCATCGGGCGCAAGCCATTAATTTTAATCGGACTCATTATTTTTACCCTCGGCAGCGTGGTTGCGGCGCTGGCAGATTCTGTCTACGGCTTGATCATCGGTCGCTTCCTGCAAGGCGGTGGCGCTATTTCCGCCGTGGTGATGGCATTGCTTACGGATTTAACCTCAGACGAAAACCGCACCAAGGCGATGGCAACGATCGGCGCATCCATCGGCGTATCGTTCTCGGTCGCGATGACAGTGGGGCCGTTATTGGCGAGCTGGGGTGGGGTAGGGGCGATTTTCTGGCTAACGGCCGTATTGGGGTTGGTCGGTGTGTACATTTTGTTAAAGTTGGTTCCTGATGTGGCTAAAACATCGGTTCCCAAACGAGAAGCGGTTGCCGTTCCCAATCTCCTGTGGGAAACGCTCAGGCATCCGCAATTATTGCGTTTGAATGTGGGGATTTTTGTCCTGCATTTTGTGTTGATGTCCAGCTTTGTTGTGCTGCCATTGGTGTTGCAAGATCAACTGCATATCGCACGCGAATACCACGGATTGATTTATTTTCCGCTGCTTGCCTTTGCATTTATGTTGATGCTGCCATTTGTGATCATCGCCGAAAAACGCCGCAAAATTAAAAGCGTATTTTTGCTTGCCGTGGGTTTGCTACTGATCTCCGAATTGGCGTTGATGCTGGTATCAAACCATCTGATCCCGGCGTTACTGGTGCTGTTTGTTTTCTTTATCGCCTTCAATGTGCTGGAAGCAACCCAGCCGTCTATGGTCAGCAAAATCGCACCGGCTGGTGCCAAAGGTACGGCGACGGGTATTTATTCAACCAGCCAGGTGTTGGGTGTGTTTGGCGGTGGAGCGCTCGGTGGATGGCTATTGCAGAATGAAGGGATCAATTCTGTATTTCTGCTCAACAGTGTGCTGGTGGTGATTTGGCTGGCCGTGGCTTGGTCGATGAAACCGCCGCATTTCCTCGCCAGTGTCCTGATCCCATTGCGTGGCCGCGATCACCAGCAAATCGCCGAAAAATTACGCGCGGTAGATGGTGTGGCAGAAGTCGTTATTGTGACCTCGGAAGATACCGCTTATCTGAAAGTGGACCAGCGACGAGTGGATCGCAAAACGCTGGCGGCGATAGTCGACCAAGTGTAAAGTGCTAACCCCCGTAAAGGGGATCATCGATTAATCTGAATGCCGCCGGCATGCAAAAAACAGACGGCGGATACACGGTAATTCAAGAGGAATTTATTATGGCTCGCGGTATTAACAAAGTAATTTTGATCGGCAATATCGGGCAGGACCCTGAAGTGAAATATATGCCCTCCGGCGGCGCGGTGACCAACGTCAGTGTCGCAACTTCGGAGACATGGAAGGACAAAAATACCGGCCAGCCACAAGAGCGCACTGAATGGCACCGCGTGGTGTTCTTCAATCGTCTGGGCGAAATTGCCGGCGAATATTTGCGCAAAGGTAGTAAAGTTTATATCGAAGGTGCATTGCGCACGCGCAAATGGCAAGCACAAGACGGTTCAGACCGCTACACCACTGAAATCGTCGCCAGCGAAATGCAAATGCTCGATGGTCGTGGTGATAACGCCGGTGCTGGCCAGGGTATGGGCGCTGCTGCTGCGATGGGCGCTTTCGATCAAACTCCGCAATACAATAATGGCCCGGATAGTGGTGGATATAATCAGCCTGCACAAGGTGGATACGCGCAACAACCGGCGAATCGCAATTTCAATCAAGCGCCAAAGCCACAATATAATCAGCCGCCAGCGCAACAACACAATGCTCCGCCGGCAGGTGGTTTTGATTCGTTTGATGACGATATTCCCTTTTGAATGACTGAAGACGCGATCTAATGGACAAGAAGTCACGCTTTGCGTGGCTTCTTGGATGTTTTATTAATATGGATAATTGACACATCCTGTTGATGTGCAATTTTCATTCAAATATTAGAATCGACATGCATCATTGATTGTCAAAAATAGCTAATAACTCTTCGTCTCCATTGGCTATCGTTTTGGCAAGCTCTCTTACTGATAATCCATTTATGGCGGTTTGATGGATGTCTGCACCTGCATTAATCAAAATTTTCATGGACAGATAATCGAAGGGTTTTGATAACAATAATTGCCTTAAAGGACTTACGCCTTCGAGATTTACGATATTCACATTCGCGCCAGCCTCTACTAAAAGTTTTACTAAGTCTGGCCGCTTCAGGCGACAGGCATAATGTATAGGCGTATTTCCGTAGACATCAATAGCGTTTACATTTAGCCCTAGTTTTATAAGGGCTTTTATTGTGTCATCTGATGGTGACATAGTGATTGACAGAAGAGCTCGATGTAAATAGTTCCACTTTTCATTCTCGGTTAATTCTTTAATGTCTCCACCTTCAGCCAATAGCAAATCTAACTTTGTCAGATCATTTTTCAGTATTGCTCTTAACATTTCGCGCGACATTTTTTAACAGCCTCATCATTTACATATCAAAAAAATCTTCCATATCAATAACGATATGATCAAAATTATCTCGGCCAGGCAATTCATCGGCATGGCTCAAATTTTTCTTAGCCTCTTCAATTTTGAAAAACTGCGGTCGTGCATTAACATAATCATTTAGTTGTGCTTGGGTCAATCCTAGTTGATCTGCTGCCGCAAGAATGCGGCGATTTTCGTGGCCAGCTATGTGGCCATAATGAATCTCGTTAATAACATTACCATTTTGATCAACAAATTTGCCGGTGGAATTCTTCGGTGCACTGGCTTGAATGTCCTTCTTGGTTTGGCTGCGCAAAGAAGGACGTTGAAGTTCAGTTCGCACTACTGTTTCGTCAATGGCAAACCTGCCATCATTTGTTCTCATTACTCCATTTGAATCACGGGTGCCGCCTGTGCCACAACCACCAGTGCCTGTGGCACTCAAACCTAAGGGATCAATTAAATAAGTTGGATTTGATGTGTAGCTATAGGGTGTCATTCCACCTGCAAGTCGAATAGGGTCTTGACTAAGATATTGACCAGCAGTTGGGTCGTAATACCTGAACCTATTGTAATAAAGCCCGATTTCATTATCTTCATATTGGCCTTGGAATCGGAAAGGGCAAAAAGCTTTTTCGCCATTAACTTTTCGCAAATTTCCCCAAACATCAATGTCGCTTGACCAAACTTGTTGGCCGTTCTTATCGAAGACAAAATTGGGCGTGCCGATGTGATCGGTAATTATGGAATAATGTTCGGAGCCTACAAGTTTGGCGATAGGCGCAAACGTGTCCGGTTCGAACAACCAAGTGATTGGCGCTTCTAGTGAGCCCTCCGCAAAACTCGGGGGAGCTTGGGGGGTTATCGGCTGCAATAATTGATTGGGTCGCTCTGCAAGAATACTTTCAGCGACGCCATGTTGCAGTGTTAGTTTATGTGTAGTTAATGTTTCTAAATTATATTCATTCCATTCATGCAACGGATTGTTGCCATCCCATACCCAACGAGTAATTTTTTTGTCAAAAGTTTTGCAAATGCGTCGACCTAGTGGGTCATATTCAAAGGTCACCTCCTTGCCATCAGGCCGGAAAACCTTCTCCATCATACCGTTGCAGCTCCATTGATAACGCCAAAGCTTGTTGCCGGGTTCTAACTTACTTATTAGGTTTCCTTCTGCGTCGTAGCAATAGTGTGTTGTGCCTTTGGATGAATGTATAGCCAGCAATTGACCGGCTGGTCCATATTCGCGATCATTTTGTGCGTGGGTTTTAAATAAATTACCTACTGCGTCGGGAACACGTAGATCAAAATCTTGATTGCAGTAGCGCGCTGAAAGTAAATTACCTACGGCGTCATGCTGATATGTTGTTTCACGCTTTAATCCATCAATTAGTTTGAGTAAACGTCTGTTCAAGCCCCATAAGTAGGTTTTACGGTTAATTACCCCTTTCCCATGCGTGATTTCATGGCTAAGAGGGCGACCCAGTTTATCTCGTGTCCAATGGCTGTGAATGCCTCCGGGTAAACTACGCTGAACCTCAAGTCCTTGGTTATCTCGACCGAAAATAGCTTCGAAATGTTCCGCCACAGAGACTTTTAAAACATCCCCTCGCCGATTTCGTTCAATTTTCTGATCCAGTCCGAAAGATGATTGTACTCGTATGCGATCATTAAGTGAGTTGTACTCTGACGAAACCCAGAACTTACCTTGGTATTCTTTTATTTGTCGACCCAGAATATCCAATTCCCACTTGAGTTCTATTGAATCGTTAGTGGCTTTGATAAGTTCTCCATCTGCACGATACTCGTAGGTTTTACTTGAGCCATCACTATGTACAACTCTATTAATCCGGCTATTTACATCATAGCTGTATATGGAAAATCGTTGATTTGCACGATTAACCCGAATTGTGCGGCCGGCAGCGTCCTTGATGAATTCCCTTATTATTTTATCAAAGCCGGATTCTCGAATTATTTCTCCTCTAGGATTCAACTCGAACTGATAAATGCGATTGTGCTCATTGATGATCGCTGTAAGTTGTTCCTCTCTGTCATACTCGAATTTTACAGTGGTTCCCGCTTGTGTCCTCGCAACTAAGCGCCCCATACCACTGTATTCAAGAAAAATATCTTGATGTTCGTCCTTGGCGCGAACAATATTTCCAGCCCCGTCATAAAAAAATATTCGCTGATTTCCGTCGGGCTCTTCGATGCTCCTTACACGAGTGAGTTTGTCATAAACATAACGACGATAATTGCCTCGATTATCTTCAGTAGTAAGAAGATTACCCATTGCATCATATTCAAATGAAACTTGAGTTGCATTGCATTCAGCAATGGTGCGTAGATTCAAATTTTGGTCATAAGAAAAGTTAAACTGGTTCCCTCCTGCGTCAGTAACCATACTGAGGAAATTATTTTGGTATTCATAAAACGTTTTATGTTTTAAAGGGTTTGTCTTACAGGTCAGGCGATTGTTGTCATCGTATTTATAAAGCCATTGCGCACCAATTTGATCGATAGATTCAATAAGGTTTTGTTTCTCATCAAAAATAAACTGGACGGAAGTATTGTCTGGCTGAATAATCTTGGTGGTATTCCCAAACTCATCAAACTCATACCGCGTTTTGTACCCCAACTCATTCGTCTCACAAATAATTTCCGAATATTCATTGTATTCCGTCAGGCTCGCATGATTCAGTGGATCAACAACACGATGCGGGAGAACACCGTTGTGATAATAAGTGGTTACGTAACCGAGTGAGTTTTTTACGTAGGTAATATTATTTTCAAGATCGTAGCGAATCTCGCGGTAATAAATTCCCTCGTCACCCCAGGTTCGCAAACACCGTGCATTGTGATCAACGCCATCGTATTCAAAATAGAAATTGAGCCCGCTACGGAAGGTTTCCTTAATTAATAATTGATGGTCGTAGTGATACTTGAG
>DATJLF010000018.1:0-77518 GCA_035490715.1 Cellvibrio sp. | reverse complement strand
GCGCCAGCCATAACGGCGTGGACGGGAAATTGGCCGGCCCGGCCGACGTGCACCTGGAGCAGAGGCAACGGGGCGAGGCGCCACCTGACGCGAGGGCCTTGTACGCGCATTACCCTGACGCGTATTAGGTTGTCGCGCACTGATAGGCCTTGATCTTCGCCCGGTGTTACCACGGCGATGGCGGAACTCCTCTTCCCCGTCCCATTGCTCTGTTTCCATTCCCCAGTCTATTTCGGACTCATTAGCCCACAGCTCAGCTTCATTTTCCTGATCAACCTTGAATATGTCGAACATGATTCACCTCCGGATGTAAATAGGATTAGGCCTTCTGCCGTTTCGCCGCGGATACCCGTTTACCATGACGGATTCCAGATGCTCCAGACAAAGGTCAATATCGTGTGGGCTATGTCGTGCCGTGATAACAAAACCCAGCTGCAATGCCGCATGACCGCGCGCGTTGAGTAGCAAGGTTTTTACGCCCCGGCCCAACAGCGCCTGTTGCAAACTGGCAGCCGATAATTGACGTAAAGGCCGCAATGACTGGACAGGAAAAAGCCCGCCTTCCGTTGCTAATCCCAGGCGGCCCACGCCTTGCCTGAAACGCAACAAATTGCCCAATAACCCTGCGCGTAACAGATCTCCTTCACGCTGGTTGATCGCCAATGCCTGCTGCCCGCTCTGGATTACCGCTACCGATGGTGGGCTGCAATGCACACGACTCAGGCTGAGGGATTTGAACCGTTCGATCATCCGGCCCGAACCCGATAAGGCCGCCATGGGCACACCAAACGCTTTTGCCAGGGAAGCGGCGTAAAGGATGTCCGGCCCTTCTAACCCTAAAAACCGGAGCGACCCGCCACCACCGCTGCCATAGGGTTGACCCGGTTGCGGCCGCTGCCCTAATAACCCCAATCCTTGCGTGTCATCCACCAGCAACAGCCCGCCAAAATGGCGCACGGCTTCCAGGTAATCACGTAACGGCGCGAGCCTGCCGGTACGCGGACATACCCCGTCAGCCACCACCAACGGCCGCAATCCATGGCGACCAAGGCGAGTCAATCGCTGGCGCAAATGGTGTGGATCATGCCGATTGAAAGTCACCAGCGGTACACCGCGCCCCGCCATTCGCTCTGCTCCCCAACGCGCAATGGGGTAACACGCGCTGTCAAGGAAAATGGCAGTACGTGCACTCCCGAAGGTTTCGAACACATCGAAAAACAAATGCAAGGTGGAGGGCAGCAACACGGATTCACCCATTCCCTGTAACTGCGCCAACCGACCCGCTACCTGCTCTGTTCCGGGTGGATCTGCCATCATCGCCGGCTGTCCCAACGTCAACTGCTGCCAACCTGGCAATGATCGACTGGTGTGGGTAAGACCCAGGTAAAGCGCTGAGGTAAAGTCAGGCATACACGCCCCCCTTAGCGGGGAGCGTGTTGCATGGCCAGACGTTTGCGCAACAGCACCGAGGGCATGGTGAAATCCACTCCATCGGTTGCACTCAGGTCTACCCCGGTGACAGCGCGGTAAGCATGGATGTAGCTTTGGATGTAAGGCCTCATCAAATCCGCCCACCCCTTGGCTTCATCCTCGTTACTCACCTCATACCAGTTGTGCCAGCGAATGGTCAGCAGGATCTGCTCGCCCATCACAGCAAGGTCGCGGAAATGGGTTGCCGGTACGTCGGACCAGGTTTGCAAGGTTTTCATGGTATCCACTTGCGGCATCCAGGCCTCTTTGTGCGGAACCATAATGCGGCTTTGCAGGAAGTCGCGAATTTCCGGACGGGCGAGAATCCATTCCTGCATTAACATTTCCACACGGGAAGTCCAGGCCAGATCACCGAACTGGTTATGCGCCCCATGGGCCAAAATCAAATTCAGCTCCTGGATTGCATGCAGCATCGGGTAACCGTCCGGGTCTACGGTGGTGTCCTGTTTGGCCCGGAAATAATCCGCGCATTTATTCAGGAGGTTATGGAATGCCTCCAGGAATTTGGAGCGATTATCCGCAGGGCGCAAATTGGTGACCGCTTTACCGTACAACTCCAATCCGTACTGGTGTTGATACTCGTAAGCACGGCGTTTGATGGAAAGGCGATCACGCTCCTCTTCCACATAGCCCCAGAGGATGTTGTTCAAAGGGCGTAATGGATCAATCTCCACATGGGCCAACGGATCGCGTTCACCCGGCGCACGTAAATTCTGGAAGCGGCGGCTAATGGCGTTGATGGTTTGCACCAACATCGCTTCTTCATGCCAGTAGTTCCAGATCAATTCCATAAAACAGGGATTGTTAACGCGCGAGCGAATCAAAATATCCGTGCAAAAACGCGGGTCTTTGCCTTTATCCGGAATCGAATAATCCGGCAATGCCGTATCAACAATATGCTGGATATACGACTTGCGATTCTCGCCCAAATAATTACTGAACAATGCAGCCCATTCACCCTGGGGAACGCGCGAGTAATCGCCCAAATCCAGGTTTTTGTGCAACGGAATTTTTAATGCGCCACCTTGTTCAAGTGTGATACTCCCATTGAGCAACAGGAAAATTTCAGTTGCCGTTTTTAACAACTCATACGAACCGACACCAAAACTGAACGCTTCATTTTTCATGCGCGTAAGCTTGGCACCGTACGCCCCGATATTTTCCGTTGAAGGATCGGCACAGAGTACGCGGTTGATAAATTCCTGGTACGCGCTGAATTCAATGGATTTACTGCTATGCAACAAGTGCACGAAAAAGCTCATTGGCTCAGTGGGTTCTGTCACCCGGCGCGCGTGGGAAACCGTGAAGTTACGCGCGGTTACCGGAATAGGTTGTTGCTCGACAATATCCACCGAATTGATAACCCCCATGGTCAGGGTTTTCAGCTTGTCGCCCTCCAATGAAATGCTTCCTGACACTCCATTTTCACTATTTGAACCGATGAGCCTGAGAGCTTCTGTATCCGCAAAGGTTACCGGTTCAAGGTTAATCGCCAGATCAACCTGATATTTGCCGGGAGACGTGAATCGGGCTTCATACTCGACATTGCTATCGGGAAGTTTTTTCCACCGTGGCTCCGCCGAACTTACGCTCAAGCCTTCCCAGGCATTTTTGAGCTGCGCAAAAATTCTTTCGCCGGTCGAGTGAAAAGCAATTGAATTATCGGCAGCATCCGTCCTTGTTCTTGAAGTGGTGTCGAGTGTTGAATTAATTTCAACAAATAAATTTGATGAAAATTCAAAATCAATTTCTTCAGGACTTTTTTCCGTAGGCTCAATTGAAATCTCGCACCAGGGTACAGAGACTAATAATGAATCCGACATAAGTTCGGTCTGAACAAGGTAAGGAAAAAAGCATTCATAGGTTCCATGATTTAACTGTGGAAATATGCCGCGACCATTTTTAATGTCCGCATATTTATAGCTGTCACCCCCGGAATCCTTTTCGCGCAAAACCAGCGTGCCGTCCTTAACGCTAATTTTCTCGTTGGAGTCCTTCACATAAACATGAAGGTCTACACCGGTTCCTTTCTTGGTTTTTTGAGACATATCATCCTCCCGAGCCAATGCTCAATGCAGGTTTTTGCAAAACAGGTTGTGGTATCTGGCGCAGGGCGCATGCAGCTGACACAGTCAACGTACTGCGCAATGCCCAGTGTGTAAGTAATTTGCCTAACACCGTGCTTTCCTCTTCCGGCGTCAACTGGCCATCGGCACGGGCCTGGCCGATGACTGCAAAAACCAGCGTGGGTGGAGCGCGGTACATCTGCTCCGGGTTGCGACGCCAGGTTTGGTAGAGGTTCTGCAAACGCGCCGGTTGGCGTTCATCAATCCCCATCGCCTCTTTTAACGAGCGTCCCCGCAAGATTTGGGGGCGATGGTTAACCAGCAGATTGATGAAAGCGGGTATCCCTGCCTCCAGTTGCCGTAGCAGTTCCGCTTTTTTTCCATCCAGCCCGGCCAGCGGATAGTAAGCAGTCCATTGGGCTTCTACCCTGTCCCATTGCGGGTGCGGATACAGTGCCCGGCCAATCGCCGCACTCAACTTCACCCGCAGCCAGGGTGCCGGGTGTGGATCTTCCGTATCGATCCGGAACACAAAAGGCCGCGGCAAACCCACTACACTCATTAGCCCCAGCGTGGACGACACCCCGGCCCGCGCTACCGACCAGAAATCCGCCACTATCTCGGAAATCCAGCGCTCCCATATCTGCCAGACCTGTGAATCCGCACCTTTTTGCTGCTCGCGCAGCGCCGGGCGCAGGGAGTTCACCAAATCCAGCAAAGCCGCCGCCTGATGGCCAACTTCATGGAATAGCGATGAAGCAATGCCGTAACCAATCATGCGTTCGCGCGGAACCCGGATAACCGCTACCGGGTTTTCGCCACCGCCGGGCAAGCGAGTCCGCGCACGGCGGATAGCCGCACCCACACCGCGATCCAGGTAGCAAATCACCGGTGGTGACTGGAAGTAATTGCCCGGTAGATGCAAGGCATCCGCTGACGCGACATCCAGGCCGGAGAGCCATACACCGGTTTCGTTTTCACTGCGTTGGGTAATAACGTCATTAAACAAATCAAACTTGTTTAAAACGGCATTGAAATGCAGGCGCAGAAAGATAAACCGACGATGTGCCTCCTCTACACTGGTGCCTTGCCCTGCAGGGCTTTTCAGCCAGCGCAGATAGTCCGCCGCGCGTTTCCGCAAATCGCCTCGCCCGGCTTCCAAAACCCGTTCAATCGCGGTCTGGGATTCCGGCAGCAAGCTGGCGGCGGGCAACATCGCTTCCTGTAACGCGAAGGATTTAATCCTGCCCAACCGTGTTAGCAGGGCGCGGGTATCCTGTTCCAGGAAGGATGACGTGTGAGCAGGAAGGGCCATGGCCATTACACTCCGTACAGAATGATGCTTCTGCCCTTGCGCACCCAACGGCCGGATTGGCTTCCGCCGGCGCGGGTAGCGGGAGCAGCACCTTTCACCAGGCCAGGTGCGTACTTCTGCGCTGCCTGGTTAGCAGCGGCTTGAACAATACTGGCCGGGTTTCCGCCAGATGCTGTGGTCGCGTTCTTGACCGCATCAGCGGCAAAACGAACATATTGTTTGGCGATCTCGAAGGATTCGTCCTCATGGCTCAACCCTTCGGTTTCCAATCCCATCAACGTACCGGCACTGGTCCCGATGCGAGTACCCCATTTGGTTCCGCTATCACCGAAAAAGTGGCCGCCAACCGCTCCACCGACAACCGGTAGTGCATCCTTCAAAACACCTTTTGCAGCGGTCTTCAACATGCCACCCAACTGCTGCCCCACAGGGCTGTTGATTGCTTTACCGACGGTGCTGGCAGCCTTACGGATAAAACCACCCAGAAAATGGTTCAACTCCGCTTCGCTGCTAACCTCAAGCAATTCAGAGGCAAGCTCCATAATTTCGGTTTCGTTAAATACTTCCCCGCTTTCACCACTCCATTCCTGAGCAGAAAATTCAAAGTTCTCACTCTCAAAAGCGCCGGTTTCAGGGGTGTATTCCATAAAAGTGCGATCTATATCGTGCATAGCAGTTCTCCTTGGCTGGTAGGTTGGGTTACACGTTCAACAGGACGATGGTGCGGCCACGACGCACCCAGCGACCACTATTGCTGGTGGTGGGACGACGGGATGAGTTGGATGCTGCATGGGTCAACAAGCCAGGAGCGAGTGTCTTGGTGGCTTGTACGACAGCGTTTTGCGCTGCAGCCTGGGGATTGGTCGCGCCGGAATTCAGCGCATTTTTTACGGTGTCGCCAGCAATACGCACAAATTGCTTGGCACCTTCATATTCGCGATCTTCCTGATTCAAAAACTCGGCTTCCAGGCCAATTGCCTTACCTGCAAAGCTGGCCAGGCCACTACCGATTTTGGCTCCGAGAGGGCCACCGACCATACCACCCAAAGCCCCACCCGCAATGGGTAATGCTTTGCTGGCAACGGTTTTCAGTACGCCGCCCAGGGCTTTACCCACCGGTGAACGCACGACCTTGCCAATGGCACCGGCCGCCTTTTTCACCAGCTTGCCCAGGAAATAATTCAGTTCCTCTTCGCTGTTAATCTCCAGCAGCTCAGCGGTCAGCTCCAGTAATTCCCCTTCGCCAAATACTTCGCCACTACTACCCCACTCCTCTTCAGATTCGTAGAGTTCCCCTTCAAACACGTTAGCTTCCGCATTAAATTCAAAAGCGCCTTCTTGCTGGTACATGATGTATTCCTCCAATTGATCGGTGTTTTGTCTTGCACAGGTTCAACGAATCAGGACTCACGGGTTCCTTCCTGATCAGCGCAAAAGGACTAGAGCAACCGCTATGCCAGTGCCCGACCCAAATTTAAAACCGCGGATAAGCTATTGAAGAAAAAGAAATTATTTTTAAATCATGCGCAAAATATTTATATGAAATAACAGCTCAAACGAAACAGATTTCGTTTGGGCCGAAAAACGCGAATGGAGGAGCGAAAGGAATTTCGGAGGGGAAAATGAGAAAATAATTTATCGCGACAAGTTACTACGAGAAAAATTTTCTACCCAACAAACGAAACATCTCCTGCGCAAGGATCACGCAGGAGATGCCGTACAACAATGATTATCTCAAAGGCTTATGGCGAGCACGTAATGCAACGCCCAGCAACGCAGTCATTAACAATACTAATGAACCCGGCTCCGGTACCGAAGACTGACGAACTGAAGCGGTAAACCCGGTGATTTGAGTGTGTACAAATGCATAAATATATTCCCCATCAAGCTCTTTGACGTAGGAAAAATTGCCATGCCCGCCCGCTTCATCTTCACTGGAGGCGGCCCAGGTGAATTGTTGCTCCAGCCCTACACCGTTAATAAAGTCTACGGTCCGGTCAAAAAGAGAAATATCAGCGGTAGTCTGCACGTAACCGGAACTGTGATCGCCGAGATACACGCTATCCAAGATCCAAAAATGATCATTATCACCTGGCACTCCGGGGTTAGCATCTTGAACTTTAACAATGTCTGTTTGCTCATCTTGTGCAAGCCTGTCAGTGTAGTCATGTGATACATCGAAAGTGTGGCCCGCGATAGTAAAGGTGATATTCAAAAAGGTATTGCTATTATTGACATACATAACCTCATTAGGTCGCAACACATTTTTGGTTTCAAATAACGCTGTATTATAGGAATAGGTGCCAGTTACCGTGGTACCCCGAATATCCCCCCATAATCCCTCCACCGGTTCAGCGCCAACGACCTTTGCTTTAAAGGTACCATCAATAATCACGGCTTGGGCATTGAACGGCAAAGTGCACATCAAACCGGTACAGATATAGAAAAAAACATGTTTTGCTTTCATAGAAAATTTTCCGTTTATCAAATTATTAGTAAGTTTTTGCACATCAAAATTGATGTCAGTAGAAATATACAAACAAAATAATCTTTTGCGCCTTTATTTCGTGATATCCAACCACATAACAGCTCCATAAACAAAACTTAACCCCATCCCGTGTCACTAGACACACAGATAAAAAATAACATTCATCACTAAATGAAGCTCCGGCTAACAATCCGTTAATACCGTTAACTTGTAATATCACTGTTATCGGCTCTGACATGCCAAAAAAAATTGCCGGCACTCGACGTATGAAGCGAAAAATTACGAGGGCGAATGGCGCGACAAGTTTTTTAACCTTGTGCAACCATTACCGATAACGTTGGATGACTTCCTGATTCGAACAATAGTGACTATACTGTATATAATTCCAGTTACCAGCAACATAGCCCAACAGCTTCGTATCACAAACATGACAGAGTCACCGCCTTTTACACCAAACCTTCCCCCCGACTACTACCTGAATAACTTCCGCTTTCTAGTGGATTGGGTAAAGGATCGCTATGCGGATTTACTGAGTGACGATGAACAAAAATTTGTGCAGGGTTTTTATTTGTTAGGGCACGATGCGCAATGTTTGTTAGTGCGTTTATCCAGTCGCAAAGGGCCATTATTCCGCCGCGATAAATTGGACTACAGCGAAATTAAAAATCTGGATGATGCAGCGCAGGAATTAATTAGCGCAGGTTTACTCCATCGCCATTTCCCACTGCCGCTGGATGTGTTCGTTAGTTCATTAACAAAAGTAGAATTACTCCTTCTATTCCGGGAACAACTTACAGGTTTGAGGCAAGCCCGCAAAGAAATATTAGTAGAACACTTGCAACACCAATTCACGGAGGCCCGCGATTGGCAAAGCTGGACGGAAAACCAATTGGGTGAAGCGTTTTATCTGGACAACCAGCGTATTATTAATAATCTGTTGCTGCTATTTTTTGGCAATTCTTATCAAAATCTCACTGAGTTTGTATTACAGGATTTGGGCTTGTACCGCTACGAGAACTACCCGATAGACCATCAACATCGATTGTTTAACAGCCGTGACGAAATTGACCAGTACTGGAGCTTGATACAACTGCGTGAACAACTGGATGTAGTCACTTCTATTGATGCATTAATTGAACTGGCAACAAAATTACCCGCTGCTTACGCGAGTAAAAAGATACAGCGTCGCCGGGCCAAACTGATCAACCAGATTGCATATGCATTAGAGCGCGTGGGTGAATACCAAATAGCCATGCAACTGTATGAACAAAGCCACTTGACGCCTGCGCGCGAACGCCGAATCCGTTTATTGGAAAAGCAGGAAAATTTTAGCGCTGCATGGACACTGCTCAACGAACTCATCGCTAATCCACAAAATGAACACGAACTGCAAATTTCCCAACGTATAGCACCACGCATTGCAAAAAAATTATCGCTGGATTTTCACAAGAAAAAATTTTCACCCGTTAATGAACAACATCAGATGTTTACACCGTTAGTGAATGAACTAAATGAACCACTACGGGTTGAGGAGGTAGTAAGGCTTTTCCTGAACAATGAAAATGCTCCTTGTGTTTACACCGAAAACACCTTGTTAACCGGGTTGTTTGGCTTATGGTTGTGGCCGGAAACATTTCGCGGTGTGGAGGGCGCGTTCGCGAATCCGTTCCAAGCCGCGCCACTGGATATGCATCAAGAGAACTTTACAGCCAATCGCCCCGGCATTGCAGCACTTTGGCAACTCATTGATAACGAAACCTACCCGACGCACATTAAAAAAATATGGACGGAAAAATTCGGCACCACGAATTATCTGGTGAATTGGTCCTTCTTGAGCGAGGAATTGCTTGAGCTCGCCTTACATTGCATTCCAGCCCAGCATTTAAAAGTGATTTTTGAAAGGTTATTGTTCGACATTAAAAATAATTGCAGTGGTTTACCGGATTTAATCCAGTTCTATCCTGCACAAAAAAGCTATCGCATGATTGAAGTCAAAGGGCCGGGTGATCGCATTCAGGATAATCAAGCCCGTTGGCTGGATTATTTTATGCAGCACGGAATTCCCGCCGAGGTCTGGTATGTCCGCTGGAAATAAACCCAAAAGTGTTGCCATCAAAACCCTTGTCGAGTTTGCCGCGAAAACCGGCAGCCTGGATCGACGCTTTACCCCTGCACCCACTGGCCTGGAAGGTATTGAAGGCCACAAAAAAGTCACGGGTAGCCGGGGCACTAACTATCAAACTGAAATTAGTTTGAGCATTACCCATGGGGACATAACCTTTCGTGGACGTGCCGACGGTTATGATCCGGAAACCCATTGCATCGAAGAAATAAAAACATTTTATGGCGATGTAGAACGCGTCCCGGAAAACCATCGTCAATTGCACTGGGCGCAAGCCTGTTGCTACGGGTGGATGTATTGTGTAACGCATAACTGCGATGAAATAGCTATCGCCCTGGTCTATTTTGAGCTAGCCCATGAAATGGAACACAAACTCGAAGAAACCTGGTCTGCAACGGAGCTAAAAAGCTATTTTGAAAATCTGGCAGAAAAATATTGTGCATGGCAAGCGCAACTAAATGCTCGCCAACAACAATTACACCGGTGGCTTGAGGAATTGCAATTTCCGTACGGTGACATGCATGAATCGCAACGGACCATGGCAGAAGCCACCTATAAAGCTGCCGCAACGGGTCGCGTGCTGTTAGCGGAGGCTCCCACCGGCACCGGTAAAACATTAGCCGCAACTTTTCCCGCACTCAAATCCATACCTCGCACACCGGTGGATAAAATCTTTTACCTCACGGCAAAAACAACCGGTAAGCAATTAGCATTGGAAAATATCCAGCTCATCGCTAGCGATGCAACAACACCGTTACGCGCATTGGAATTAACAGCACAGGAAAAAGCCTGCCTTGAACCTGATAAAAAATGCCGGGGTGACTCCTGTCCCTTTGCGCTGGATTTTTACGACAAGCTGCAAACTGCACGTCAAGTCGCTTATGGAATTCCTATATTGGATAAGCGAGCCCTCAACCAGCTCGCGTATCAATTTACTATTTGCCCTTTCTATCTCAGCATGGAAATGTGTCGCTGGGTGGATATCGTCGTTGCCGATGTCAATTATTATTTTGATGGCGCGCCATTATTATTAGGTCTTACCAACGAGTTCGAATGGAATCCCTATTTATTGGTGGATGAGAGCCACAACCTTATCGACCGTGGCCGCAACATGTACACCGCAGAACTCCGTCGCGCTGACTTACTCGCCGCAAAAAAGGCAGCGCCCGCTGCAATTAAAAAGAGCCTGGAAAAAATTAATAAAGCATGGAAAGTCGTCTTGAAAGACATACCAGAAAACCAGGATAATTTGGTTAAGGTGGACGTATTACCCGAAAAATTGGGACATACCCTCGTAGAGTTCACCAACAATTACATTGAGTTTTTACAACAGAACCCGGAACACACAGTGCAAGAAACCATTGCACAAGAATTTTTCTTCGCTGCCCTGGATTACCAACGAATAGCTGAAATTATCGACGAAAATTTTTGTATAGATTTGCAGGAACCCCACAGTAAAAAGGAAATAATTACCCTACGTAATTTAATACCGGCACACCAGTTGGCGGCGCGTCTTGCATTCGCACACTGTGCATGTTTTTTTTCGGCCACCCTACACCCTGCCCATTATTATCAAACACTGTTAGGTTTACCGGACAATACTGTCCATATCAAAGTACCGTCTCCGTTTAACTCGAGACAATTGAAAGTCCACATAGCGGAGCATTTATCAACCCGCTATAAAGACCGACGCTCCGCCATTAGTCCGATGTGCGATATTATCCAGCAACAAATTGCACAACAGCCAGGTAACGCATTGGTATTTTTTTCCAGCTATGAATTCTTGCAACAGGCAGAAAATCAATTAAGGCAAGCACTTTCCACTATGAATATTCAACTGGTGGTGCAATCCCGCCGAATGGGTGAACAAGATCGACAGAATTTTATTGAGCAGTTTACCCGGCACAATAATTTGTTGGGTTTGGCAGTATTAGGCGGGGTCTTCAGTGAAGGAGTGGATCTAGCGGGCGATGCGCTCAAAGGTGTTTTTATCGCAACACTCGGTTTACCTCAAATAAATCCAATCAATGAAAACCTGCGCAATCTTCTCCAAACCAAATTTGGCCAGGGTTATGACTTTACCTATACCTACCCCGGCATCCAAAAAGTAATTCAAGCTGCGGGGCGAGTCATCCGCAATAAAACCGATTCCGGTTATTTATGGTTACTGGATCAACGGTTTGCTCAACCGCAAATAAAATCATTACTGCCGGAATGGTGGGAAATTTAATGTGAGGAAATATAAAAAGGGTAAACACGGGCGAGATTAATAAGGATAATAAATCAGAAATTTGTAATCTCTCCTGCGAAAAAGCGGAGACCACTCATCGCAGGAGAAATAATTTTTTATTACAATACGGCTACCTCAGCCAGATTTCCTTTCGCTTCCAGCCAATTTTTGCGATCTCCTGCTCTCTTTTTCGCGAGCATCATGTCCATTACTTGCATGGTTTCGTCGCCTTCATCAATGGTGAGTTGCACCAAGCGGCGAGTATCGCGAGCCATGGTAGTTTCACGCAATTGCAACGGGTTCATTTCACCAAGGCCTTTAAAACGCTGGACGTTTGGTTTGCCTTTTTTATTTTCCGCTGCAATACGATTAAGCACGCCGTTTTTCTCGCCCTCATCCAGCGCATAATAAACTTCCTTGCCAATATCAATACGGTAAAGCGGCGGCATGGCAACAAACACATGACCACTTCGTACCAATACAGGGAAATGTTTCACAAAGAGTGCACATAAAAGTGTGGCAATGTGTAATCCATCGGAATCTGCATCCGCAAGAATACAAATCTTGTGATAGCGCAATTCACTTAAATCTTCGCTACCTGGGTCCATACCGATGGCAACGGAAATATCGTGGACCTCCTGGCTCGCCAGAATTTCTGAAGAATCCACCTCCCAGGTATTCAGGATTTTTCCACGTAACGGCATGATCGCCTGATATTCGCGGTCGCGTGCTTGTTTCGCCGATCCACCTGCTGAATCCCCTTCCACTAAAAATAATTCACTGCGAGCGGGATCACCACTGGAACAATCTGCCAACTTTCCTGGCAATGCTGGCCCCTGGGTTACACGTTTACGTTCAATTTTTTTGCTCGCGCGCACACGTTTTTGAGCATTGCTGATACAAAATTCGGCCAGTTTGTCACCGTCTTCTGTGTGTTGGTTTAACCAGAGTGCAAAGGCATCTTTGGTGATACCGGAAACAAATGCTGCCGCTTCACGCGACGTTAAACGCTCTTTGGTTTGGCCGGAAAATTGCGGGTCGGCGTGTTTGTAGGAAAGCACATAACAACAGGCATTCCATAAATCTTCCGGTGCGAGCTTAATGCCGCGTGGAATTAAATTGCGAAATTCGCAGTAATCCCGTAACGCATCGAGTAAACCGGTGCGCAAACCATTTACGTGGGTTCCACCTTGAGCAGTGGGAATCAGATTAACGTAACTTTCCTGAATTAATTCACCACCTTCCGGCAACCATTGCACTGCCCAGCTCACTGCTTCTGTCTGACCACTGAAATCGCCAACAAAAGGTTGCTCGGGCAAGGTAAGCCATTCTTTGGTTGCGCCTGCGAGATAATCTTTTAAGCCATCTTCGTAATACCAAACATCTTTCTCGCCGGTTTGCTCATCCAAAAATGAAACACTTAAACCCGGGCACAATACCGCCTTTGCACGCAACACATGGCGCATGCGGCTGACTGAAAACTTATTCGAATCAAAATATTTTGGATTCGGTAAAAAATGAACACTGGTGCCGGTTTGGCGTTTGGGACAGGTATCAATAATTTCCAAATCACTGGCTTTATCGCCATTGGAAAACCCCATCTGGTAAACATTGCCGTCACGCTTGACGGTAACGATTAATTTTTCGGACAGTGCGTTAACAACTGAAACACCCACTCCGTGCAAACCACCAGAGAATTGATAGTTTTTATTGGAAAATTTTCCGCCGGCATGGAGTGTGCACAAAATAACTTCTACACCGGGTTTGCCCTGTTCCGGATGGATATCCACCGGCATACCGCGACCATCATCAATCACTGTGATGGAGTGGTCTTTATGCAATATGACATCAATAGATTTGGCATGGCCGGCGAGCGCTTCGTCGACGGAGTTGTCGATAATTTCCTGCGCGAGGTGATTAGGACGCGTGGTTTCGGTATACATGCCCGGGCGTTTTTTTACCGGGTCTAATCCCGTAAGTACTTCAATATCTTCTGCGGAATAATTAGCCATTTTTTAATTGATATTCTGTCTGTTGAAAAAATGAAATCGAATCTTCAAGGTAACGTTCAAAGCCTTGAAATGCGTGGTCGCCAGCTTCTTCAATGGTTTGTTTGCACCCGGCGTATTTTTGTACGGCCTGACGGTAATCCAGGGTTTCATCCCCGGTTTGCACCAGTAACCAATAATTAGTGTGGAGTGTGACAGGCACATCGACCAACACGATGTCGTTGATATGCTGTGCATTCAAGCGGTAGCTATCATCCGTGTGATAACTTTTCAGGTCAACCTCTAAATATGCTGGCATAAAATCTTGCGGTCGCACCGCAGGGTTGATCAGCACCGCTGCAAGGTTGTATTTCTCAGCCAACCATGTTGCCCAAAACCCTCCCAGCGAACTTCCCATTAAATAAATCGGCTGCGGTTGTAATTGCTCCACCAGGGATTCAAGGATAAACCGGGTTTGTTCGGGATATGGAGGCAACTGAGGGCAGTAAAAATCAATTTCGGGGTGAGTAACAGACAACCACTCGTGTGTTTGCCTGGCTTTGAAAGATAACGGGGAACTCAGAAAACCATGGATATACAACAGCGCAGCCATGAAGGAGTTAGTATCCAGCTGATTTGTAATCGATTATGTATTCTTTATTTGTAACGCGGGCAATGCCGGTGGAAAAACTTCCATTGTTATTTAATTCAAACCAACGATAACCAGGCATAAGCCTATCTACCGTAAACGCTTTACAGTTTGGCTTGAATTGCACACAGGTGGAAGGGGTCGCAAATAATTCAATGCCTTTTCGCGACGAATGAAATTCCTGATGAACATGGCCCCAAGTAATAATTTTTATGTTGGAAAATGCATCAATCAGTTTGAAGAGCGCATCAGCGTTGCGAATCACATATTCATCCAGCCATTCACATCCCACCGGAACTGGTTGGTGATGCATGGAAACGATAATGTGCTTATCAGGATGTGTCTCCAATATGTGTTCAAGATAATCCAGTTCACTCGCGGCAAGTTGGCCGTAAACATGGCCTGGAACACTTGAATCCAACAGCACAATCAGCCAGTTACCCAAATCCACCAAACGCCCCTGGATCGCAAGCGCATCCTGACTGGATTCCATAATCTCGGCATCGTCATGGTTGCCCGCCAACCAACTTAATGGCTGGGAAAAATAGCGACGGACAATTTGTTCATAACGTTTGTAACAATCAATGTGCCCTGCACTGGCAACATCACCAGTACACAACAAATGATCAAAAGAGGGTTCCGCCTCCTGGATGAGCTGTAACACATCTTCAAGGCTTTCGTCGGTATCTAACCCTAACAGGGACTCACTTTTCTTTGGTCCCAGATGGCAATCGGTGATTTGAATCAGACGCACTGGCAGTTCTCATTCCCGGTTTTATTGAATCTGGTTGATATATTTTAGTTATAAACTGCGGGTATCCATCCCGACTTAGCGTGGACTGAGGTGTCAGAATGGATAAATATCAATCGCAACGATATACGCTAAACCGGCTTTTCGCCAGTGCACAATCCAGCAAATTCGCGCATTAGGAGTTAAAAGATGTAAATTTTGTGAAAAGGGTATAAATGCAAATGAGGACTTACGGTTGACCGGGAGATGTGTTTATCGTCATGGCACCGCTAAAATTCAAAACTCGCATCCACCGCGAATGCATGCTCCAGGCAAAGAGTTAGCCATTCACTAAGAAAACGATTGAGCTGGTATTTTTCATCACTTTGGTACATGGACTGGTTTGGATATTCATATCTCGGGCGCAAACGCTTATGCCCCTCCCACGCCAATACCTCTGCAAGCTTGGCATCATGATACATACGCAATGTTAATGTAGGCATGGCAAGCCATTCCGAGCTACCGCTCAGGGATCTACGACTTAGTGCTAACGTTGTTGTATAGGGCGAACGCTCAAGAATCCGTAACTGATGTAGCCATTGATGGTCGCCACGCGCCACCATAAAGCGAAACTCACTGTGTGATATATCAGTAATCAGTTGTGTCAGGCGGGCATAATTGGCCTCGCATTCGGCCATTTGCAAAGGTAAATCTACCTTATAGCGCTCTTTATAAGTCACGTAATCAGGCTGAGGTTTGTTAACTCGCAATGTGAACATAAAGCCCCTGGGGGTTAATTAAAAAGAACAGTACGCGTATCCCGAATACATTTGACCAATTAATAAGCACTCACGCAGAAGTGTTAGCCAGAGTCAGAGCCAAGTCAATGGGAGAAAAAATTTATTCCGTAGCAGCACGCAAGCGACTACGATTTAACTGTAACCACTGCAGGCAAATCAATGCTGCTGCGTTATTGAATGCTCCACCTAGTAACTCGGCAAACACCTTATCGGCTTCAAATACGTGAACACGAATATCTTCCCCCTCTTCCGGCAAACCATAAACACCACCGGCCTGGCTTAAATCGCATAATCCACAATACAAATGCAATTTTTCATCACATCCCCCGGGGCTGGATAAATAATTGCAAATATATTCCAAGGCGTAGGGTTCAATATTTGCTTCTTCTTTCAGTTCTCGACGGGCTACATCTTCGGGCGACTCCCCCTTCTCCAACATACCGGCAACCACTTCATAACACCAGGGACCGTTATTTTCACCTAATGCTCCCACACGAAATTGCTCTACCATACCGATTAAATCACGCACCGGATCATACAGAACCACCGCCACCGCTTCGCCGCGCACAAATAATTCGCGACCAATTTCCCTGCCCCATTCACCATTAAATAATTTATGACGAAGAAAAATTTTTTCAACGCGAAAAAAACGTTTATACATCTCCTCACGACGAATAATTTCGACATCTGTACCGGTAAATTGAGGCTTTTTGATCATGATAAGTCCTGTTAGAAATCCCCAGCTCCCTCTTCCAAAAGAAAGAACTGGAGAATCGCAAAAAATTGTAACTTTATATTTTATTCATTCATGAAGAGGGTTATGAAGTCGACCTTTTAAATGAAAAAATATTGAATATCTCATTGAAGCAAAATTTATGGGGAGCTTAAACCTTATGATATAGCTCTGCCCCTTGCTCCATAAACTCTTTGGATTTTTGCTGCATTTCCGCTTCAACGTCAATCATACGCACTAGTTGATCTTCGTTAATACCCTCCACATTTACACCTTGTTGCGCTGCATAATCGCGTACTTCCTGGGTAATTTTCATGGAGCAAAATTTTGGGCCACACATTGAACAAAAGTGTGCAACTTTCGCTGACTCTTTGGGTAAGGTTTCATCATGATAAGAACGCGCTGTATCCGGATCCAGCCCCAAATTAAATTGGTCTTCCCAGCGGAATTCAAAACGCGCTTTGGACAAGGCGTTATCACGCAATTGTGCGCCAGGGTGACCTTTTGCCAGATCTGCTGCATGCGCCGCAATCTTGTAAGTGATAATGCCTTCTTTTACATCGTCTTTATTAGGTAATCCCAAATGCTCTTTCGGAGTTACATAACAGAGCATGGCACACCCATACCAACCGATCATGGCCGCACCAATACCAGAAGTGATGTGATCATATCCGGGTGCAATATCGGTAGTTAATGGGCCAAGAGTATAGAAAGGTGCTTCATCGCAAACTTCCAACTGTTTTTCCATGTTTTCTTTAATCATATGCATAGGCACATGACCAGGGCCTTCAATCATGGTTTGTACATCGTGCTTCCAGGCAATTTTTGTTAACTCGCCCAGAGTTTCCAATTCACCGAATTGTGCTTCATCGTTAGCATCGGCAATTGAACCGGGACGCAGGCCATCACCTAATGAAAAACTTACATCGTAAGCTTTCATGATTTCGCAAATTTCTTCGAAGTGGGTGTAAAGGAAGTTTTCTTTATGATGTGCGAGACACCATTTGGCCATAATTGAACCACCACGTGACACAATACCGGTCACACGCTTGGCAGTCAGCGGTACATAGCGCAGCAATACACCGGCGTGGATGGTGAAATAATCCACGCCCTGCTCTGCTTGTTCAATTAAAGTATCCCGGAAAATTTCCCAGGTCAGATCTTCAGCAACGCCGTTTACTTTTTCCAGTGCTTGATAAATTGGTACAGTGCCAATTGGCACATGCGAGTTACGAATAATCCACTCACGCGTTTCATGGATATTTTTACCGGTAGATAAATCCATCACCGTATCTGCGCCCCAACGTGCACCCCAGGTAAGCTTCTCCACTTCTTCTTCGATAGAAGAACCCAATGCCGAGTTACCGATATTGCCGTTAATTTTTACCAAAAAATTGCGGCCGATGATCATTGGCTCCACTTCGGGGTGGTTGATATTTGCAGGAATAATCGCACGGCCACGCGCCACTTCGCTGCGAACAAATTCCGGAGTAATTTCATCCGGGATACTGGCCCCGAAACTCATTCCGGCATGTTGCTGTTTAAGCACTCCCAGCTCGCGCGCTTGTGCCAATGCCATGTTTTCGCGAATGGCGATGTATTCCATTTCGGGTGTGATAATGCCCTTTTTGGCGTAATGCATTTGCGATACATTCATGCCCGGTTGGGCACGGCGCGGCTGACGAGTAAGGTTAAAACGCAAATGATCCAAACTATTGTCACTCAAGCGCTGCTTGGTAAATTCAGAATGGCTATCTTGCAACACAACCGTGTCATTGCGCTCTTCAATCCAGCGCGTACGTACTTCTGGCAAACCAGTGCGTAAATCAATTTTTACTTTTGGATCAGTGTAAGGTCCCGAAGTATCGTATACGCGCACAGGTGCATTTTTTTCACCACCAAATGCAGTAGGGGTGTCATCCAATGCAATTTCGCGCATGGGCACTTGAATATCTGCACGCGACCCTTGCACATAAATTTTTTGCGAGCCAGTAAAAGGTTGGATGGAAGCTTTATCCACCTCGGCAGTTTGGCTCAAAATTTTATCGACGCTGGTATTCATAGTGTCCTCGGTTTTTTGTTAATTCGCTATTTATTGAGTGTCAATTGACATAGGGGTTGATTTATCAAACCTGAGTCATAAAACAATCAGGGTTCAATAAGTTGTGTGCCCCTACGGGTAAAATTTATAGAAATGATGAACTGGGCCAGCTCCCTGCCCTATATGTAGTTTTTCTGAGTGCAACAATGCATTGTGCAAATAATCTTTGGCTTGTTTAACGGCATTATTTAGCGATAGTTGTTTCGCCAAACCTGCTGCAATTGCAGATGCCAATGTGCAGCCTGTGCCATGAGTGTTTTTTGTTTGGAGGCGAGGCGCAGAAAAAATTTCAATACCGGTACTGGTGATTAGCAAATCACTTGCCTTATCGCCATTGGTATGGCCACCTTTCATCAATACAGCATTGGCGCCCAGTGCCAACAATTTTTCGCCCTGGGTTTGCATGGTAGACAAATCAATTGCAACAGATTCATTTAATAAGACCGCTGCTTCATGCAAATTAGGAGTGATTAAAGTGGCAAGTGGTATTAGTTGCTTAATTAATGTGTTGATCGCATCTTCGGCAAGTAACCGGTCACCGCTGGTCGCTACCATAACCGGATCAAGTACAAAGGGAATCTGCGAGTAAGATCGAAGTGAATTCGCCACTGCGTCAATAATATCCGTCGTCGCCAGCATGCCGGTTTTTATTGCACCAACATTTATATCACTTAGTACAGAATGGATTTGCTGTTGCACAAACGACGGTGGAATCGGATAAACACCTTGGACACCCAATGTGTTTTGTGCGGTCAGCGATGAAATAACGCTACAACCAAAGACTCCCAATGCTGAAAAAGCTTTGAGATCGGCTTGAATACCAGCACCACCACCGCTATCGCTACCGGCAATGGTTAGGGCTATTGGAGTAAATGGCTGGGTCATGAATTTCCGCAACAAATGATGGACGCGGAAACAGAGAAAAACGCCAGACAGGCCAGATGGTTTGCTTGGAGGCTCTCGTTCCCTACGCCGGTACTAACCGGATCAGGTCGACGGGTATATCTCAGCCAATGGTATTGCCACCAGCACCCCGACAAGAAAGTTGGCAGTCTATTGGAGTTAGTCAGGAGAGTAAAGCGAGAACCCTCTCCCTTTAAAAGTAGAGAGGGTTAACTCCCCCTCATTTAATAAAGGAGGAGTCAAGGGAACGATAGGGATTTACTGCTTTTCCTGGGTTTTCAGTAAACCCAACTTACCAGCCAGTAATGCGGTAGTTGGAGCCTGTATCAGAATGGTTCCCAGAATAAAAATAAAAGTAATAGCACCCACAACATCAATGCCTGGTACTTTCATACCCGCCAGGATACCAACCAAGGCTGCCGGAATTACTCCTGTCTCGCGAGTCCAACTCATAAATACCAACTCTTTCCAGGTCCACTTGGCACGGCGATCCGGGCCAGCACAAAGGAATACCGTTACCGGACGGGCGATGAAAATAAAAATAAACAGCAGCGCAATACCAACTCCCAAGTACTCTTTCAACAAATGGAAATCTACCTGCGACCCCAAGAGAATAAAGATGAACATACGCATCAGCAGCGCCGTGTTACCAACATAATCTTCCAGGTATTCGTGCTCGTGATGATCCATGGGCAAGTTGAATGATTCCTTATTGCCAATCATTACCCCACAGGTAAATACCGCCATAAAACCAGAAGCGCCAATTTTATCGGCCAACAAGTAAACAGTGATTACTGCAAGAATGATTACGAACGGTGTTACTTCACGGAAAATACCCAATGTGTTGTGGGCCATCAGAAACGCAGCGGTGTAACCCACTATCGCACCCAGCACCAATCCCATGCCTGCTTCATAAGCTAATTCCCCCAGGGAGTGCGTAATACTAAAGCCCTCACCTGATCCCATCACATAGGCAACTACTGCGAAAGTTGCAATGGCTCCCATGGCGTCATTCAACGCTGACTCACTCATAACGGTTTGCGATACACGATCCCTGATCGGTACTTGTTTAAAAATAGGTACCAAGGTCGCAGGGTCGGTTGATGCGGTCAACGCACCCAATACCAATGCTATTGCCAATGGAATGCCCATCCAAACACCAGCTACAGTCATAATGGCGCCGGTAATTAACACACCGACTGAAGCAATCACCAGCAAAGTGATCCAAATTTCCTTAAGCACAGCAAAACGCAAGGTAGCCCCGCCCTCAAACAACAAGTAGCAGGCCCCGATAGTCAGGATCAACTGGTTCATCGTGGAATCAGCAGGCACATGAAGCACACCACCTATTGTCGGCCCCAAAGCAATACCAATTAATAAAAACAAGACAATGTCCGGTACCTTGATTTTTTTAGCGATTACACCACCCAGAAGCCCGGTAAAAATAATGATCCCGACGTACATTAAGTCGAGCTTGGCAATATCCAGTGAAGACATGGCAACTCCGTATTAAAGGTTAAAAGTAAAAAGCAAAATGAATTGGATTGGCAGCTACTAACGGGAAGGTTTTTATCGATCAATATCCCTGTGTAGCTGGTGTGCCGGGCAGACAATGTCGTCAGATTAATGCACAAAATGGGCGCGCATGATAAAAGCTGATCATGGATGAAGCAATCAAACATTTATAGACCAAACCTAAAAAACCGCAATCGCGCTATAAATCGAACTTTTTGAGCGCACATTCGAACCTATTCCACGCTCAATACCTTTTTCAAAGTGACCATTACGATTCAATTTTTACAACTCCCTGACATTTTTTTGCGGAGTGAATCTATATGATGGGGCTGCGCATCTAACCTTGGGTAACTCCCACCTGCCGGGGGCTTATTCACGGGCAATGTGCGATGGGTATAGAAAGGTAAAGTAAGGTTGAGACTTACATTTGTAACTTCACCCTGGCGTCTCAAGACCTTACTCTTGCCACCAATGAACTTATGTTCACTGCTCGACCCAAACCCGGCAAGCAGTTACACTCCTCCCGCATTGAAATTGGGATCAAAAAGTTGGTTGCCTCAACATAACGGATGGCGCAACACACTGTAAACTTCGGAACCGAACTGGATTTCTTAACTCTGGACTTTGGAAACACCTATGAAAAAGACCAAGCTTTATTTGCTGGTAAGCCTGTTTTCGCTTACTCCTTTTACTGCCAACGCCAATAGCCTGTTTGATGTGTATGAATTGGCATTACAAAACGACGCCCAATTAAAAGCCGATAAAGCCAAATACGAAGCAGGATTGCAAAATAAAACAATTAGCCGCGCTGGCCTTTTGCCGCTTATTGATGCCGGTTACCAAGTGGGAAAGACCGATACTGAAACTACTTATAACGGCAATAACACCGTTAAAAATGATACCGATAGTAAAGGCTGGGATATTTCCCTGAATCAACCACTTTTCAACATGGCACGCTGGTATACCTACAAACAAGGTTCAAAACTGAGCGAGCAAGCAGAGGCCCAGTTTGGAGCAGATCAACAAAGTTTGATCGTGCGTGTTGCGGAAGCTTACTTCAACGTATTGCGCTCCATCGAAACACTCGAAGCAACTATCGCAGAAGAAAAAGCATTATCCAAACAATTGGAGCAAACCAAACAGCGCTTTGAAGTAGGTTTGACCGCAATTACTGAAGTACATGAAGCACAAGCCGCTTTTGATAGTGCACGTGCAGCAACACTGGAAGCACGCGGTAATCTGGGAATCAATTATGAAGCACTGGAAGTGTTAACCGGTAAACCCGAAGACAAAGTAGCTCCATTATCCGCCCAGTTTCCTGTAGTCAATCCTACTCCAGCCAATCGCGCTGACTGGGTAGAGTTTTCATTGAAAAACAATTACAACCTGAAGGCAACCAAACTGCAGGCAGAAGCATCTTTACAAAATGCCAAAGCCTATAAAGCTGGCCACTTGCCAACTGTTGGAGCAACACTCGGTTACTCAGACACGGAAACAGACGGCACGCTGGAAGATAATCCGACAGATCGCCAAACCGAAGGAAGCAGCATCACAATCCGTATGGATGTACCTATTTATGCTGGCGGAGCAACTTCAGGTCGCTCACGTCAGGCTTATGCCCTGTACACACAAGCACAAGAGCAATACAACAGCACCCAGCGCAATGTCATTCAAAATACCCGCGCACTTCATTTGTCCGTTGAAACTGACGTTGCTGCCGTACAAGCTCGCAAACAAGCAATTGTGTCCAACCAATCTGCATTAGAAGCAACCCAATCAGGTTATGAAGTGGGAACTCGCAACCTTGTCGAGGTATTACTTGCTCAGCGTAATCTTTATCAAGCACGTCGTGATTATTCAACTGCACTTTATGACTATGTAATTGACACCATTAAATTACGCGAGGTCGCAGGTATGCTGACTCCGGCCGATGTACAGGAAATTGATAAGTGGCTGTTAGATGACTCATTGGTGAGCCGTAGTAAATACGAAAACTAAGTGCACTTCTCTGTTTTCAACTTAATAAAAATGCCGGGCTAGTTCCCGGCATTTTTATGAGCGCTTTTGATATTCTCGTGAGGTTCTGAATAATTCAATAACATTCGCCATCGGAAGCAGCTCGTTATGATCAAATATTTCACGTTGATATTAATTATCTTCATTGCTTCCACATGCCCAAAACTATTAGCTACCGCAACTCAATTGACCAGCAACCCAAATGCAAGCGATTCGACAAAAGCGGTTCAAGCCTATCTGTCAGCACTCAGTAACAACACAATTCCTGGCGTCATAGTGGGACAAAATGCCGGTCACAGTGACGATATATTAAATACAGAAGGCCTTATGGGTTACACGCCTCTCGTGGCAAAACTCCAAAATGCGACAGGTGAGCTCCCTGGAATAATAGGTGTGGATTATGAACACAATAAAATAGCTACGCCGGCTCAACTCGCAACAGTCAATAAAGTACTCATCGAATTTTGGAAGGCCGGTGGATTGATCACGATTAATTGGGCACCGCATAACCCCTGGTGGAACGATGAAAGTAATATCGAACAAAATCCCGGCATCTGGAGCGACACTCGCACGAACAATGGCGATATGAGCCAAGTTAATTTAACGCAGTTAATTAATCCCCATTCACCCATGCATAAAATCTGGCGACGTAAATTGGATCGCATCGCTACAGCGCTAAATGAATTACAAACCGCCGGTGTTGTTGTACTTTGGCGTCCTTTGCAGGAAATGAACGGAAATTGGTTTTGGTGGGGTATTAGCAGCTCACCAAAAGACCCAAAGCCTTATATCGATTTATGGATCGACATGTACCGTTATTTCACCGAAGAAAAAAAATTAAACAATCTACTGTGGGTTTATTCACCCAATCAAGGGCCAACAATGATGGAGCGAAGTTTTATCAAGCCTGTTGATTGGCGTTATCCGGGTCCCGGTTATGTAGATGTAATTGCAGGAACCGCTTATAACGACGATTTGGATATTCGCGATTACCAAAAATATCGTCAATTGGGAAAACCTATAGCCATGGCAGAATTTGGTCCGGTTGCCGGAGGAGAAATCAGTCGCAGTGGCAGACTGGACACTTTGCTCTACACAAAACAATTACAAAGAAAATATCCCGATATTGCCTATTGGGTGAGCTGGTCAAGTTGGAGTAACGGTGACGGCACGCAGGAAAATCAAGCGTTAATCCATCATCAAAATGTCCAACAATTAATGAAAACGCCGGAGGTGATTACTCAATCACGAATGAGTTGGCATAATTTTTTGCTCACAAATAAAAAATAATATTACAGGCAAAAAAAATGTCATTTAAATCATTTGCATAAAGCTCACCAAATCACAAAACCGTGATTTGTCATTCAAATTGATGTCAATTTACCATAAATAATGCGTATAGTTTTTACGCTTTTCGCAGTATCAAGAGCACCAATAACTATAAAAAAGTCTGTACCTGTATTTCTGGAAAGCGGTAATTCCTCTGAAGATTCAGACTTATGTTTCGGTCAATCCGTCTTTTTATCCTCCCTATAACTTGACGAGATTGTAATCATGTTAAAAAAAGTATTCATTACCACAGCTCTACTTGGCTGCGCAGCAAGCGCATTCGCCGCCTCTAACCGCCCGGATGGCTACGTAACAATCTGTAAGATTGGCGAAACCTGTACTGTAAGCAGTGCAACGAATGTTGCCTTCGGTGCAGCAGATAAATTTGTCTACAAAGTGTTAAGCGGATCATTCAGCTGCTCTGTGTCCACCTTTGGTTCAGACCCAATCCCATCCAAATCAGTTAAGGAGTGCTCGATTCCGAAATCTGGCTCAGGAGGAACTACCACTTCATCATCATCTTCCAAACCCACCTCTTCTTCAGGTAGTAACAGCAGCAGCGGCGGCAACAATAATGGTTCAATTACCGGTGCGACCTGTACTGCCAATGGTTCTGTGACTGTGAGTTCAACTATTCGTGTGAGCAGCGGAACCTATGACGGTGGCTGTAAAGTATTTACTGCTACCAGTGCATTAGGTGATGGATCCCAGAAAGAAGGTCAAAAACCAGTATTTATCGTAGAAAATGGAGCAACGCTGAAGAACGTGATTTTAGGTAACAACGCTGCTGATGGAATTCACTTCTATGGTAGCGCCAATATTGACAACATCCGCTGGACAAATGTGGGTGAGGATGCAATGACTGTTAAAGAATCAGGCACTATCAATATCAAGAATATCTCCGCCTTCCAGGGTAGCGACAAATTCTTCCAGGTAAACGCTGAATCAAATATCACCATTAGTAACTGCGTGGTGGATAGCATGGGTAAATTCCTCCGTCAAAACGGCGGAAAAACTTTCCCAATCAACGTAAGTGTATCTAATTGCCAAATCTCTAATATGGGCGAAGGTATCTTCCGTAGCGATAGTCCAAACGCCACCGCAAGAATCACCAACAGCCGTCTGCGCAATGCTGGTGACATTTGTATTGGTGACTGGAAAAGCTGTACTTACTCTGGTATCACTAATTATTAATTGGATAGCTTGACTGAGTAAGATCAAACGAAAAACGTCGGCAATTGCCGACGTTTTTCTTTAAAGATAGCGCCTTATTATTTCCAATGTTTTATCCAAAGCTCCCCGATTTTCCACAGCAACTCTTAGTGCATCCTCTCCTTTACGCCCGCGCAGTGTCGAATCACTCAGCAGAGCCATCAAAAATTGTTTTAACTCTTCCTGATTATGTGCGATATCCAAAGCACCTGTTGCTTTTAATAAATGGGAAACCTCTGCAAAATTAAACAAATGCTCTCCGCTCAGCAATGGTAACCCCCAAGCTGCCGGTTCAATAAAATTATGCCCACCGTTGGGCACTAAACTACCACCAACAAAAGCAATGTCACTAGCACCAAAAAGCAACATTAACTCACCCATAGTGTCGCCCAATAAAATATCCATATCATCCGCTATTTCATCATGACTTCGACGTAGGGTTTTAAATCCCTGCGAATCACACAACTGTCCAACACGCGCAAAACGCTCTGGATGACGCGGCACTAAAATAAGAATTATTTTTTTTGTCCCTTCCCCTAAACTCAATCGGACTGATTTGAAAACCTCAAGGATGATCTCATCCTCACCTTGATGCGTGCTAGCAGCAATCCATATGAGTCGCTCACCGTTCGCTGAAATTTTTTTCTTTAATTCGGCGGACCGCGCTTTCATTTCCCCTGTCAGCGTCAAATCAAATTTAACATTTCCTGTAACTTGAACACTGGATTCGGGTAGGCCCAATTCAACAAAGCGAGCAGCATCCACTGCATTTTGAATAAGCCCTAAACGTAAATTCTTTAACATGGGGCCTGTTAATGCTGAAAATTGAGCGTAACCTCGTGCTGATTTCTCCGATAGCCGACCATTCAATAAAATGGCAGGCACTTCGCGACGAGCACATGCTGCCAAAGTATTCGGCCAAAGCTCAGTTTCCATAACCAAATATAAAGCTGGCTTAATCCGATTAAAAAATCGGGCAAGTGCATCGGGAACATCATAGGGTGCATATACATGAAATACCGAATCACCCAATGCTGCTTTTACGCGCTCGGAACCTGTTGGTGTAGTTGTTGTAATTACCAACTGCAGCCCGTCATCAGAGAGTAATCGACGAATCATCGGAAGTGCTGCCAGAAACTCTCCAACAGACACCGTATGCAGCCAAACAACTTTTTTTGCAGTAATTAACGGTGGAAAAAATCCAAACCGCTCAGCCCAACGTTTAGCGTATTCCGGTGCAGCAATTGATCGCCACAGTAAACGCAACAAAATAAATGGCAACAGACAATAAAAAACAAATGTGTAAATGAAGCGCATAATCTGGCTCGATATTATAGTTCGCCTCAATTATTGAAGCAGAAAATACTAAATCGACTATTGAAAATGAAATAGTTTGACAAACAAAATTCATGAAACAAAAAACCCCTGAAATCTTTCGATATTCAGGGGTTTCTTTTATATGGCGCACTCGAGAGGATTCGAACCTCTGACCGCTCGGTTCGTAGCCGAGTACTCTATCCAGCTGAGCTACGAGTGCGTTGTTGAGGCGCGCATTTTATTGATCGATACTCACTGAGTCAAGCATTTATTTGATTTTCTTTTATAAAATTTTCAAACTAATGCGTTATAAATCAACAAGCTACAAAATTCGATCAAGCTGTACAAACAGCATTCAAGCTGTGATGCGCGAGTTGTACATTATCTAAAACTGGCGGTGAGAGAGGGAGTCGAACCCTCGATACCTTGCGGTATACACACTTTCCAGGCGTGCTCCTTCGGCCACTCGGACATCTCACCGTTTTATCTTTGCAGGGAATTTCACCTACCATTGCAAAGGCGCGCTAATGTACACAAGCATGCCCGCAAACGCAATCTTATTCCTGTGACCAATAGCTAAAAAAATCTTCAGGATTTTGCTCGCGGGGCAAATGTAACGGCACTGCCGGGGTACCGATATAAATATAACCAATCAATTCCTGGCTGGAGGTTAAACCTAACGCCTCTTTGACGCTGGGGTCATAAGCCATCTCACCCGTTCGCCAAACGGCTCCCAAGCCTAACGCAAATGCAGCTGTAATCAAGTTTTGGGCTGCAGCACCCGCTGAAATAATTTGCTCAAGGCGGGGCACCTTCGGATTCTCCTGACAATCAGCAATACACACAATGATCATTGGAGCTCGCAATGGCATGGATTTGAACCGTTCAAGTTCAGGCATAGAAATTTCCGGATTCTTCTTTAAAGCAGTATTGGCAAATAACTTCCCCAACTTCCCCAAACTATCTCCTTCAATTACCAAAAAGCGCCATGGACGCATATTCCCGTGATCAGCTGCACGCAGGGCAGCTTTAAATAACTGAGTTAATTGCGTTCTATCAGGAGCCGGCTCGTTTAACCTGGCAATAGAGACACGATGGTGCAATGCATCAAGTGCATCCATAAATAAAACCTCTTGATGATTTTAATTTCATCAACCATTAATAATGTATTTACATCTTCACAGTCGAATATTGATCAAAGTTGTACCATACTTTTGACTAACGGCGCCATTTTAAACATTTTTCTGACTGATTTACCGGCAAATAATAATATGCAAATACCTACCCTTGTAATCGTGGTAGCTGTCGAAATTTACTTGGCATTGATCATTGTGACCTTTGCCCTGCTATATTTTTCCTCCAAACAAAAAAAGCTTATTAAACGTCAGCAAACCAAACTAAAGGAACTTATTGATGCCGTAAAAAATAGTAATCAAGCTAGCCACCCACCGCCGAAAACGTATAAACAATTCATTCTTGAGCAGCTGGACACTACTCAGGACAGATTCAATTTCCTGGCCCCCAAAGGGGATGTATCAGCCCCACAACTTCAGAACTCCCCCGTTAATCAGCGTATTGTCGCATTACGTTACTCCTTTTTACGAGCAGAAGAATTAGGTACTACCGCCGTTCATGGTAGTGAGGGTTACTGGGACATTTTTCAGCAAACCCTGGAACCTTTACTGCTGTCAACCACCTCCAATCTTGATACAACAGGTAACGAAGAATTGGAGACGTATAAAAAAAGAGTTGAGAATCTGGAAAAGTTTAAAAAGTTATTTTTTGATTTGGAAAAACGCTGGAATGAAGCTCAAACCAATGCCCAAGGCTACTATAACGAACTACATGCTATGGCAAACGATGTTGCAGACCGCGACCGTTATGAACAACTATTAACTCGATACAATGAAAATTACAACGACATTAATCAGTACATTTATTCCGCAAGCAATGTGATTAATACTGTTCCGCAAGAAAATAAAACTATCAACATAATTCGGCAAGATCCGCGCGCAGCGGAAGAGATAATGAAACTGAGGAATGTTGCGGCAGACCAACATCGGGTAATTAGTAACTTGCAAAAAAAATTAGAAGAAGCTGTTAGTATGGAAGAAAAAGATCAGGTTATTAAAGAACTTGAACAGCAACTTCAACGCCAAATTCGTTTCGTTCAGGAGTCCGATACCTGCGTGCAGCTACTGGAGGATGAGCTCAATAAAGCCCATGAAAAAATCGTGGCACAGGAACAACAACTCGATAAAGACCATGACCTTGAAAATGAAAACATTAAAATCAAACAAACACTCCATGATTTTACTAAAGAAAGCAAAGATCTTCTTATCAACATTGAAGAGTTAGAAAAGGAAAATAGCGACCTGAAACATAATCTCGGTGAATCCCCGCCAACCAACACTGACACACAAGATCAGGATTACATGCAAACTGAGCTTGCCGATCTAAGAAAACAATATGCCGAATTGGAAGAAAAATATCTGGAATTGAAATTTAAATAATAAGCAGAGAGAAAAAGCACAGCACTTTCAGTTAACAAGTAGACATTTATAAAAAAAAGCCGTTTAATTCGCAAGTTATAGACGGACATCGCAATAATGCATAGCTACGGACTTACTGCGGAATAACAATAAGGCTTGATATCAATGAACAGTAAGACTGATTCTCATCAGCTACAAACCGAATCCCCAGTTCAGCAATATTATTTTCGCGCACTTATTTGCTTCGCCGCATCAGGAACACTCGCATCATTTATTGATTGGGATCATCCTAGCACGCCCCATATGAGCGTGATCGTCTTTCTATTGGCCTATGCCTATGGCACCTACCATTTCACTCGTAAACAAATTCCTGAACTGATGGTTCGCGTCAACCGCTGGCTTTCCCATGTGGATGCAGCACTCATAGGAATCGTTCTCAGCTTGACGGATTTCAGCATCTTGCCGTGCGTAATGTTCCTCACCATGATTCAATTTAATGCCCTTATTAGCGGCGGAGTAAGAAAGCTACTTGAAGATAACAGTGCGTTTGCAATAGGCGTAGTATTAAGCCTGTTTATCCATAGCCCCCAATTAGTTCTTTCTGGAAGTATCGAGATCAGCGCCGCGAGCCTCATAGGCGTAGCCACCTATTTTTTGGTGTATGCCATTTACATGCATCAACGCATCCACAAATTAGTTCTCAGCCAAAAACAACTCGAAAATGAGCAAAAATGGCACAAAATCCGTGCGTATAAATTATCACGCTACTTACCCCCACCCGTTTGGCAAGCCATTAATCGCGGTGATGATAAACACCTGCAAGCTGACCGCAAACGCATCACCATTTTCTTTTCCGACATTAAAGATTTCAGTCAATTAGCGGAAGAAATCGAAGCGGAGGCGTTAACAGAATTACTAAATAACTACCTCACTGAAATGTCCAAAATTGTTGCCCACTACGGAGGGACAATCGATAAATTTATGGGTGATGGAGTTATGGTCTTGTTCGGAGATAGCGCGAGCAAAGGTGTGAAGGATGATGCGACCCGATGTGTTGCAATGGCAATCGCTATGAAAAAGCGCATTAAATCCTTACAACAGGAATGGTTCAACCAAGGTATCAAAAAGCCGCTTCAGGTGCGAATGGGAATCAATACTGGCTATTGCACGGTAGGAACCTTTGGCACAGCAAACCATTTGGATTACACCGTGTTAGGAACCCAAGTTAATTTGGCAAGCCGCCTTGAGTCAGCCGCAGAGCCAGATGAGATTCTGATTTCACACGAAACCTGGTCGCTAGTAAAAGATAGCGTCATGTGCAGGGATAAAGGCGAGATCCAGGTAAAAGGCTTCAGCATGCCTGTCAAAGTTTATCAAGTTGCTGACTTGCGCAAAGAGATGGGTAAAAACCAAACGTATTTTGAAGATCGCGCAGAAGGTTTTTCTATGTACCTGGACATGGATAAAGTGCGCAATTACGACAAACAAAAAGTTATTGAATCATTGGAAAAAGCAGCTGCACGCCTGAAAGACAAAGTGATTGTTTAATAGCTTAAACATTCACTATGGATCAACTTTTATTGCCTGATCAAGCGAATTGCGCTCGGCAAATCATCCATTTCAGTAGATCGGAACGGGTTAATATCCAACCCTCCTCGACGAGTATAACGAGCATAAACACTTAACGATTCCGGGCCACACTCACGTTGCAAATCACAAAAAATCCTCTCGACACAGTGCTCATGAAAATCCTGATGCTCCCGGAAAGAAATCAAATAGCGCAACAAATTTTCGTGCTGAACCTGTCTTCCCGTATATGCAATAAAAATACTAGCCCAATCAGGTTGCCCGGTAACGGGGCAATTTGTCTTCAATAAGTGACTAACCAAAACCTCCGTAACCCTGTCATTAGTGGTAGTAGTTAATAGCTCAGGGGCTGGATGATAGTGCTCTACTGTCACATCCAATATATCCAATTCAATTGCCGTCGCCTTGCCAATAGATTCGAGGTAATTGGCTTCTATAGGTGTCGAATTGATCGGAAATAGTTTTACAGAAACAATCGCCTTCGCAACATCGGATAAATCGCGAGTTAACACATCAAGGATTTCACATTCATCCGAAAAGCGAGTTTGATTTAAAGAATTGAGATAAAGCTTGAACGACTTTGATTCAATAATAAATTCGCTATCACAAGGCACCCTGAACTCAGCAACCGCGACTTGCGGCTTACCAGAAAAGTTTAGCCAAGAAAGCTCGTACCCAGTCCAAATATCCACTCCATAAAAAGGCAAATTACTAACGATACCCAGTTGGCTTCGCGACTCAGCACGAGCAATTGGAAACAGAAGATGTGGCGCATATGAGGATATATATTTTGTATGTTGCCCTAGTGGATTATGACTCATAATACTTTCTCATCTGATCAGGCACGTAAACGCTTTCCGGTCTTTAAAAGATGCAATGCCACCACAAACAAAATGATAACAAATACAGTCAATCCAATTAATGCAGAACCTATATGCAAATCACTTATACCCAGCATACCAAAGCGAAACGCATTCACCATATGTAATATAGGATTTAGCACAGACACTTGTTGCCAAAACTCCGGCAATAAATTAATTGAGTAAAAAACACCGCCAAAATAAGTCAATGGCGTCAATACAAACGTTGGGATAATTGAAACATCATCAAATGTATTGGCGTAGATAGCATTTATGAAACCGGCGATTGAAAACAACACCGATGTCATAAAAACAATGAATAACGTAGTAAACCAGTGATGTATATGTAAGTCAGTAAAAAATAATGACATGGCAGTCACAATCAATCCCACTGCAACACCACGCGCAACACCACCCATGACAAACCCAAGCAATATAATATAGTTAGGCGTAGGGGAAACTAATAGCTCTTCAATACTACGTTGAAATTTCGCACTAAAAAATGATGAAGATACGTTGGCATAAGCATTCGTAATAACTGCCATCATAATTAAACCAGGCGCAACAAATTCAATATAACTAAATCCTCCCATATCACCGATGCGACCACCGATTAACTTTCCAAAAATCACAAAATATAAAATCATTGTGATGGCAGGAGGCAATAACGTCTGTATCCAAATACGGGTAAAGCGCTTTATTTCCTTGCGTAAAATAGTGAGAAATGCAATCCATTGTTCAGCAGCGCTCATGACTGCACCTCCTTTTTATTCGCATTCACCATAGAAACAAACAGTTCCTCCAGTCGATTTGCCTTGTTACGCATACTAACCACTTCTATTTGCTGCGCACTCAACTGGGCAAACACACCATTTAATGACTGCCCTTTATCTACTTCGACCTCAAATGAATGCTCATCAATCTTTGTAACCATATGGCCATCAATTTTAGGTAGGCCCTGTATTGAACCTTTTATATCAAAGATAAATACTTCTTTATTTAATTGCTGCAATAAATTTTTTATACTGGTGTTTTTTACGATAACACCTTGATCAATAATTGCCACATTCCGACATAAACTCTCTGCCTCTTCCAGATAATGAGTTGTTAAAATAATCGTCGTTCCCGCAGCATTAATTTCTCGCAAGAAATCCCACATAGAACGACGCAACTCAATATCAACCCCCGCCGTTGGTTCATCAAGAATTAATAAACGGGGTTCATGAACCAGGGCACGCGCAATCATTAATCGCCGCTTCATACCACCCGACAACATTCGTGCTGGTGTATGGCGTTTATCCCATAAACTTAACTGCTTCAAATATTTCTCTGTTTGAATTAACGCAAATTTGCGCTGGAGGCCATAATACCCAGCCTGCTGAAGAACTATATCCTCCACTTTTTCAAACATACTGAAATTAAATTCTTGTGGGACAACACCCAAATTTTTTTTTGCGCCTGAAAAGTCGGTATCAGTATTTTTGCCAAACACTTCAACTGTGCCTGAAGTTTTGCGCACCAACGAACTAATAACACCAATTGTTGTAGATTTACCGGCACCATTCGGGCCAAGCATCGCAAAAAAATCGCCAGGCATTACATCCAGACTAATCCCTTTTAATGCCTCAAATTTTTCATTATAAATTTTGCGCAAATCTTTAATAGCCAGTGCCGGAGTCATAACCCCTCGCTGCGATTAGTAGAAAATGTGTGTGATTTTGACAACAAATTTATTGCAAGAATAGAACAAAATGTTCAAAAATCCCAAGCAGGTTTTTGTAACATTTCATTTAAAGAATATGTTTAATACCATAAAGATTGGAGCGGGAAACGAGACTCGAACTCGCGACCCTAACCTTGGCAAGGTTATGCTCTACCAACTGAGCTATTCCCGCTTAATGTGGCGTCCCCTAGGGGACTCGAACCCCTGTTACCGCCGTGAAAGGGCGGTGTCCTAGGCCACTAGACGAAGGGGACATTTTGAAAGTTGCACCGAAAGGCAACGATAAAACGTACTTCACTAACAGATTAAAACTATTTTTACTACATAACTTCCTTTGTAGGAAGTTGGAGCGGGAAACGAGACTCGAACTCGCGACCCTAACCTTGGCAAGGTTATGCTCTACCAACTGAGCTATTCCCGCATAATGTGGCGTCCCCTAGGGGACTCGAACCCCTGTTACCGCCGTGAAAGGGCGGTGTCCTAGGCCACTAGACGAAGGGGACCCCGGACCTCCCGACTTTGCTAACCGTTTCGAGTTGGCGTCTGCGTCAGAAGTGGGGCGCATTCTATGGATCGATGCCGTTAGTGTCAACACTTTTAATCCTTTTTTTATCGGAGTGGAAACAAGCACTTAGCACTGCACAGCGGCAGCACAGAGAAGATTCTTGCGCCAATTTTTTAACTGCTATACTTCAAACAAAGATTTGTCTGCCGTTTAACCAAAAAGGCTATGTAACATCATGTCTGCCTACCTGATTCCCACCATTTTCCTAGCGCTTATCCTTGTGGCAGGCTATTTATTCCTCACCCACTCTATCGAAAAAAGACGTATTCAGCGGCAGCGCCTTATCACTGCATTACGAGCCCGTCGCAATTCCTTTCGTGACCTCGCCAGCGGATTTCCCGCAGGTTTTTTATCTAACGATCTAACCACCCTGCTCTACCGTGCATTAATTGATTGCTGTGAACAATTGTCACGTCTGGAACCAAAGGATCACACTCATACAGAGCAGCTGACGCTCTATACGAACCACCTGTCGTCCATGAAAGAAAATCCCCAGCAGAATCGAGTGAGGCTGGACAACCCGCAACAAATCAAAGAGGCCCATGGGCTATTGCAGGAGCTATACAAATTTGTGATGCAGCAGGCATCGTTGAAGCAAATCAACCAGGTTCAAACTGATGCCTACACAGACCAAATCAATAGGTTATTGTTACAAATGTCCGTCGATGGTCACATATTCAACGCACGGCAAGCACAGCAAGTGGGGAAAATTAAACTTGCAATCCACTTCTATAACTTGGGCCGCAAAGCGTTGGCGGGTGAGAATGGAAGTCACGCTTACGACAAGCAAATCGCTCAATTAGACAATGTGATCGCTAAACTTCAGGAAAAGGAAAATGCCTCTAGCAACGAGCCATCAGCTGATGAAACTCAACCAGCCTCGGCTAAACCTTCAGACGCGGATAGCAGTAAAGAATGGAAGCAATTCGACGAAGAAAATGCCAAATGGAAGAAAAAGCAGATTTATGACTGATCTGCACCGTAATACTGATCCGCACAGTAATTACGCTTGTCAATGACGCAGTAGGGCATCCAGTTTATCAATTGCAATACACCAATCGGAATCCTGATGCCAACTTTCACGCAAAAATTGTCGTTGCGCACTGTTCCAAAAATCTGCATCAGGCAGAACTACATTATCTGGTAAAGGATGGGCCTTAATAAACCGCGCTATCGCAAGATCACTGCTCGGTAAACCTAGCTGAATAAATAGATCAGGCAATTGGATAGTAGTAATTTGCATAATTAAACCTCCGCTTTTTCACTTATAGAGTTTACAACCATCAAATTAGTTCGCTTCGTGTCACCCAATGGTTGTCCGATGCACGCACGTGCAACTCAAGCGAAAATAGGTTCATCACTTTCCCAATCGATAGTGATAGAGAGATCTGACCTATAGGTGCCTGAACGATCTCAAAAATTATTCTATCCTTTATGCTAATGATGTTAATTAACAGTGAGATTAGTGATGAGCAGCCCACAGCGAGATATCACCTTACGCTTTTTGGCCGAGCCCCAAGATGTCAATTTTGGTGGAAAAGTTCATGGAGGTGCGGTAATGAAATGGATCGACTTGGCCGCTTATGCATGCGCGGCAGGATGGAGTAGCCGTTACTGCGTTACCGCTTATGCGGGCGGAATACGTTTTGTTTCACCTATTCATGTAGGTAATCTGGTTGAAGTAGCAGCCAAAATCATCTACACCGGTAATTCTTCTATGCACATCGCTATTGAAGTGAATGCATGCGACCCAAAATCATTAAATCGTCGTCTAACTACCCACTGTATTGTCATTATGGTTGCCGTTGATGAATCCGGTCAGCCAGTTAAAGTCCCAGAATGGATTCCGAAAACCGAACAAGATAAACAACAACACACCACTGCAATAAAATTAATGGAGATGAGAAAAAAAATTGGTGAAGAAATGGAAATTTTCACTTAAATATTGACCGATGACCAAATTCCGTACCATGCGGATACCGTAAGACATTTTAACTGCGAAAAAAAAACCTCAACGTTAATAAAAAATATCCGCCCCCATCAGCAAAGAAGTCAATCAAAAACAGATACACCAGCTACAGATGCGGTGTTTCAGATGGAATTGACTGGAAAGACAGGCACAATAATTGCGGAAGTCGAATCTAAGTGATCGTTTTATGCATTGGTTGTTAAGCAATGGTATGCGCACCATAAAAGCAATCCAAAAACGACAATGTGCCCAAGATGGTAAATAGCCCAAAAAAGCTTACATCTTCCAAACAATTTTTTATAGAAAATTGCATTAAAATAAAAAAATGATATGAAAATTAACGCCATAAAAACTTGAAACCAGGAATAGCGCCCATAATTTTTCAACCGTAGCCAGCGTCTTTCGGGAGCGGCTACATCATTAATTGTTATTAATTTTTATCGCTTCTTATGGAGGATATTTTATGAACACAATTGATCTCTCTCCTCTCTATCGCAGCACCATCGGCTTTGATCGCCTGGGTGCACTGTTGGATACAGCGTTACGTACCGACCAAAGTTCGGCCGGTTATCCGCCTTACAACATCGAAGTCATTGGCGAAAATCGCTATGGAATCACCCTGGCGGTCGCCGGCTTCGAGGAAGGTGAGTTGGATATCCAGACTGAGCGTGGTGTATTGACTGTTCGCGGTAAAAAAGCCGACGACAGCAAAGAGCGCAAGTATCTGCATCAGGGCATTGCCACACGCACCTTCGAGCGCAAGTTCAGCTTGGCCGACCACGTGGAGGTAACTGGTGCCCAACTCAATAACGGTTTGCTTACCATCAGTTTGGTGAAAGAAATTCCCGAGGCAATGAAACCAAAAACCATTGCCATTAACAGTTCGGGCAATTTGATTCAGCATAATACTGAAGCAAGCAAAGCGGCCTAAGTTGTTAGTGCGGGGGTTTCAAGCCCCCGCCCTGACCAAACGACATCGATACAGTGACTGCAAAGGCTGTTAGTCATAATGTTTTAGAACTTGCAACAATCCCTAATTGACGCACACCTCTGATAGCAAACACATACCGATTAATCAGGCACATTATTAATGCACCTTACCCCGCCCTGCCACACCCTAATCAGGAGCGGGGCTTTTTTATATATTTCGTTATGATGTGATAAACCCATCTACCTACTGATTAATTTACCTGTTAACTTAATCAATTCCTGAATTCATTTTTCAAGGTCATCTATGTCACAGCCAGCCGTTAAAACAAAACAGAAAAAAGACGCTCGCGATATTCGCGCGGAAGCGCAAAAAATAGCTAACAGTGTAAAAATGGAGGGTCAAACACCTATTGAAACCAAGGCAATTGCGAACGGCATCCAACGCGGAATGGAAATGTTTTTGCGACAGCAAAGTGAGAAAGTGCGCGACTTGGACAAGCGCTCAAAAAAAGTAAAGCAATTGGCAAATCAATTGGCTCAACCTGTTCAAGCAAATGAGGTGGAAGAAAAAGTTGATACCCACAAGCAACCCCTATTACCCTGGATGTTGCTCGGGATATCCTGGCTACTTTTTGCGTTAGCAATCATTTTAATAAAGCGTTGATAATTCATTAACGCTACTCAGCATTGCACCAGCAAATCATTCACTGCTTCAAACGAAAACACCTCGTCTCGTCGCGACTAATAATGCCAAACTTAGTCCCAATAGCCCTAAAGACATGGGTTCCGGCACCGATGCAAATTCTACCGAGAGATTATCGATCCCCATAACAGTGCGGTATTGTTGGTTGATAAATCCAATGCTTGAAATCCCATCGGCATTGGACACTGTTATAAATGAATCGGTCGAAACAAAAACATTTTCATAATTGATTCCATCCGGGCCAAAAACCTGAATATCAATTCCATCCACCGATTCTGTAAATAAGTCAAAGGACACGCGTGTCGGCAGAGCATTAGTAAAACTCATATAAATACCGCCCAAACCAAATGCGAATTGATTTAAGGTGTTAAAATCCCGAGACAGATACGTATCAAGGAAAACAATTCCTTTATTAGCATACTCATCGTCAATCGGTTGATCATAAGCGGAGACCGGTTCGGTTGACCATGGCAACTCATCGAAATTAATCTCAAGAGCGTTGACAGGTACGGCTTTTATACTGCAGACCAAACCAATACAAACCAGACCTACAATTTTTCGCGCATACTTTTTTGCGCCAATCGCTGCTACCAATACACTTTTCATAACTGCTCCTTCACGAAGGGGTATAAAAACAGAATAGTTTGAAATCAAGAACGCAAACACACGTTGATCATACTGCCATGGTCATGAAATCAACAATCGCGATAACATGATGTAATGTTTTTAACGCAGGGGCTAATCAATTTTATGCGTTGTTTAACAACCGATAACATCGCTAAGCATCAAATCGCATTTCTACCTCACGCTATTTTTCACCTGTATCCACCTAATACCTAAACTTTATAATTCATACATTGGAGAAAGATATATTCATGTATTATCGAGATCGAGCCACATAATGATTTTCAAACCAGCCAACATCACATTTAATGCGTAAATAATTTGATATTCTTCAAGGTAAAAAGATAGCAGGGTAATAACCAATGGCGACACCAAAATTTAGTATTTTCGCGTTATCTCTTTTATGTTCATACGCACACTCGCAGCCTCAACAAAGCGTGAAAGTGGAAAGCTTAGTAGATGGCTGTTTTACTTTCAGTAATATCACTTTAGATACAACTAAAGAGCCTGTGCTTGCCACCGCATCCATCAAACCTGCAACTAAAAACGCGGACTGCCCATGCAAATCGGCAGTGATGAAATACTCGGTATTTCAAAAGAAAGATGGAAATACGCTTAATTTATTATCTGGTCAATTTTCAGTTTTAGGGAAAGAAAATATTGTTTTACCTATTGCGGTTCAGAAGCAGCTTATTGTTGTAGATGGCCCCATTCATCTTTCACTGTCTTGCCAACCAAATTAGAAAATTAAATGATCAGTCAGCTGAAGATTACCGCGATAGGTTAGTCGTCAACCCTTCTCTTTTTACTAGCGAAACCTCATAACTGCCATTAAGTAAAAAAATAGATCCCTAATATTGCCCCAATACTTAGGGGAGAATATGATCACATTTTAAGCACACCAAGGCAAAAACATCTTTAATCGATGCTAGACTCACCAAATTATCATAATCGCTACCTAAAGGAGTTTGCAGCGTGTCAAAGAATTTCTCTTAATATGCCGTGGAAAAAATTAAAGATATTCTAGCCAATCATTCCAATCATGTTGGCAGCCAACTCAAACAATCAAATCCTGCAAAGTATAAAAACTCCATTTCCAGTGATTGCATTACGATGGCTATCTGGGTTTTAAAAGATGCTTTTAATAAGACTGGTCATCCTTCTGTTGCCCAAAGAGTTGGAGGACTTGGTGATAAAGGTACTGAGCTTGCAAGATATCTAATTGATACCAGACTGTGGAAAGCTATCTATTATAATCCTGACGTTAATCACCCAATGGACGGTAACGGAGAGCATATTGTCAGCTATTACAATCAGGTAAAGAAAAATTGCACATATAGTTCTTCTCGTGTTCCCATATCAAGAGCGGTTATTAACTACAACCCAAGCGATAAAAAAGTTACGCCGTATTTAGATCTCACCAAGAAAAATGAGGTTGATTACAACGCTCTTAAGAAAATTCCTTTTGGTTTAGGCATGTCGAAAGGAGGAACTCATGTCTGGCTTTATTCATATGGTAAAGTTTATGAATCACATTGGGATAAAGAGCCTGCTTCTGGTTTATATACAGCGATAGATTTAAATGCTTTCATTTGGTTATCCGGGATTATAGTTACCCCTCCAGATTCGCACCATCTTTTACCATTATCAAAAGTTGAATGTAAGTGAGAAACACCATGCAAATTTTTTCTTATATAAAAATGACGTCCTTTGCTATTTTGCTGATTGTATCCACTGCATGCTCAGCCCAGAACCAAATAAAGCCAGAAATAAATGATCTGGAAATTTATAACAATATTCAGAGTGAAATATCCTTTCGATCATGGGATACCAAAGGGCTAGGCAATGTGACTGAAAAAAATGCTCTCACCGTTTTAAAAGCCAAGAATGGTAAAGGAGATTTTATAGTGCTGCGCTGGTCTAAAGATAAAACCCAATTCACTACTGAAATTTATCGTGCAAAACCAGACGAAGAAGAGCAGTCAAGTTGGTCGCTTGTGAATGGCGACGAAAAAAAGACTTTGTCTTACCAGCATGGTGATATGTATATGATTCATCAATTAATTGCTGGAAAAGATGGTGGTCAAAAAAGTGAAATTTTTCATTTAACCAAGCAGTAAATTAATACTATTGCACCGGACCAAGAGCAACAAAGGCGTATTGATAAAGTTCCTGTATTTCTTCCGACCTAAAGCCACTAAATTCAATAGCACCATAGGCTAACGATTTTTTTGCCATCTTGCGCACCTCGGTGTTGGGTGCCGTATCAGCAGACCACTCATCTTCCTTATAGCGAATGCATTTAGAAACATCAGTCAACGCCAGCCGCGCCTTAGCTAATTCATCCTTTACTTTATTAATAATTGAGTCCAGTGAACGTATGGGCGTAACATCAACAGGCACATAAGCTTCTGCGAAATAATAATCACAGCTATCAATATCAATGCTGCAACCGTCCAAGGGTGAACTTTTTGTAAATACAATCCATACGTCTTTGTTTGCCATAAATTTCCTTCGATAAAATCATATATTCACGTTTTTAAATTTTACGGTTTTTCAAAGCCCCCAACATTGTGCTTTTAAACAGCACTTAACTCCATCCAGAACATCGACACAAAACGTTAAATAGATTAAGAAAAATACAAATAACTTTGTTTGGATTGTTATCTGGACTGAACCAGTCACGCAAGCAAAACCACATTGACAGTAAAAACCCCTTCCACTAACCTGCCCGCGCAGCGGCAAAATCCGCTGTCGGGATTCTCAACCCGGTTCAAGACTGGCACAAGGCGCGTGTTATCACGTTGCTCTGTGTCCTCGTACAGCTATGCCTACGTAATGGCGGCTGGACGGGGCCGCCTTCGGGCGGGCCGGAGTAGTCTTGACCGGTGTTGAGAACCCTGTTCAGTCCGCCCCCATGATTCTCAACTCATAGTGGCGGTATCCCAATCAAGACTGTGAGGCTGTGTTATGGATAATATTACCCACCTGGTGCCCGTCACCAACTCCCAATGCGTGATCAAACTCGACACCTTCCAATACAACTACTATCAACAAAGCTGCATAGAAATCCATTCACCCGAAGGTGAATACCTGGAAAGCATCGGCTACGAAATCCAAACAAAAAATCAAGAAGAACAAATAACTCAATTGCAAGAGCAGATTGTTTTATTGCAATCGCTGTGCGAGAAAATTACTCAAGATGTGGAATTGCCTGCGCAGGCAATTGCGGGACTGGGCGACTTATTATTCAGGGCACGAGAATTTATTGAAAGCCACCCCAAATAGGTCAAGGCGGTTTGTGCCGCCTATGCTGGCCATCCAACATTTGAAGCCTATTGGATAGCCATCCCATTTTTAAAAAATAATTTTGAAAGTGACTGGCAAACTTATCGCAACTTAAATATCCTCGCCACCTGACAATGAAGTTCAATCACAACCAAGGAGAAAAATGTGAGTATCCAGAAATCCGTAGGACATAATAGCCCCAACCTTTATCCCGACGTAGCGTTAGTTCAGCAACTACTAAATAAAGCCCTTCCAACATATCCCCGCTTGAAAGCAGCGATCCAACCTTTAAAAGAAGATGGTTTGTGTGGCACAAAAACTGTCGAAGCTATTCGACATTTTCAAAGCATTGTTATGCAATTTTCTACTCAAGATGGTGTTGTTGAACCAAATCGTAACACGTGGAAAAAACTGAATAACAATAGTGCTGATAAAAAGTCAGTCGCCGCTGCAGTCAGCTTTCAAAAACCGTCTGTTGAACGATTTATTCAATGGTTTTCAGGGCAAGTTAATAGCAACATTGAACTTCTTCATAAAGAATTTCTAGCGGAAAATGATAAAGCCTTAGGTATCAGAGCACCACTATCATCTCCAATCGAGTCAAAAAAGATAAATGCTTTTTCTCAAACAGATAAAAAGTGGGGTGGCAATACTTTAGGTAATGGATCTGGAAAAGGTGCAACCATCAGAGCATCGGGGTGCGCATTGGTCAGCCTTACTATGGCAGCAACTTATCTTGGCTCTGCCAAATCTCACTGGCCAACGGGCTTAAAGCCAAACCAATTAGACCCCGTAAAAGCGAATGCCATACTCAAAAAGGCAGGAGCATTTTCGAAAAATTCATATTCATTAATGATCACCAATGGAGCCAAAGCCCTTGGAATGAAAGGAACTGACTCAGGCCGCGGAGGAAAACTGGGAAGTGGCCATATACAAACAATTGAAGATTGTTTACGTAACGGCGGCTTGGTTATGCTACATGTAGACTATAAAGGCAACACTCAGGGCGACCATTGGGTTTTACTAACAGAAAAAACTGCTTCTGGCGATTACACAGCTATTGATCCCGCATACGGTAAAGAAATTACTTTCACAAGAACACCATCTTCAGGAACAGCTGTTAAATCGGTTATTCTATACGGCAAAAGCCAAACCAACGCTAAAAATGCCGGAAGCTACAAAGTCGTAAGGTTTGTCACTCTTACCGCTGCATAAAGGTATGTTATGAAATTTACATTTTTAAAATCAGCAAAAATAGCACTGCTCTTTTCAGTAGCCATCTCTCAAATAAGCTGCGCTGAAAATAAGATAGAGCCGTATTTCCCTGGCTTATCTGAAGGTACAGCAGCTTCTGAAACTTGCTCCAATTATCAAGGTTACTCAATAAGCTTAATCGAGAAAGAAGGCGATCAGCAGTTTGATCTTTACAAAAGCAATAACTGTAAAGGCTCAAAAACCTACTCTCTGGTTTTAGGAATTGAAGCAAGCCTTGCAGGTATTTGGCAAAACTTTCTAGTGTTTGATGAAGGCACGGATGTTAATGGGCATAACTTGCGTTTAGTGTCCATCGTTAAAAGCGAAGAAGTTTACACTCTGGCTTTTGAAGGTGATGCTCCACAATTTGAAAGCAAGAAGATTATTTATTTTGCTCCCAGTGAAGAAGAAGCCACAGCCACGCAATGTAATACGTTAGGAATTGATTTTAAGGATTTAAAAGAAAATTCAGCAGGCGTGTTAATTGGTCATCAGTTTGAGTTTTTGCTTGAAACAAAAAAATCTGCTCCAGTTAAAGGGCAATACACTTGCTATGTAGTTCAATAAATAAGGCGGCATTGCCGCCTTATTTATTAATTTAAAAAATCATCTCTTGGTGGAATTATTTCTCGAAATCCTTGCTTTCGCAATTATGGCAGAATATGCGACCGCCATTTCAATACTTTCCAGTTTATCAATTAACAATAAGATATGAGAACCTATTATAGATTCATCAAATCCCGACTTAATTGCCACAGAAGATAGTTCATTTATATCAATTTTCTGACTAAGCTCTTTACTATAAGAATATTCATTAGATCCAAAATCTAAATCTCTTTTGTTTTTTATGACTGAACTTTTATATTCAGATTTATTGAGAGTATTCATATTTTTATCTCTAGTATTAACATCCAAGTTAAACATATCATTTTCCTTACTGAGTTCAGGAACTATTGCTGCACGCTTCAAAAGAACAGTCTGACCAAATTCCAATTTAAACCATTGCCAGATCTGAGGTGATTTACCCGCTCCATATATTGGCTCAGAAATAGGCTCTACGTATCCCAGCCCAAGTAATGTTAATCGACCACCCACGGACACTAATGCTTCTGATTGAGTTTTGGGCGCTCTCCATCCCGACACGTCGGGATAAATAAAAGTTTCTCTACTTCCAGACCCGGTGAACTGTAGAATCCGAGTCACCTCTTTCTCAATATACGAATAATCCATAACAAATTCAGGCGGTTTATTTTCATTAACGCCACCAAGAATAGCACCGCACATTGTCGCAATAGAATCTGTATCACTCTGAAGTGTGTTGGCTGCCAATACCATAGCTTCATGAGGAGATTTATCTTTACAAAGCCAAGCTAAGGCAGATGAAATCACAGCGCAAACAGTGCCGCTGCCTCTAGTGCCAGGATCAAAACCACCTAATTTTTGAACAATTTTATTATAACGCTGCTCAATACTTTCATTTTCCATAAACAAAATATCGGAAGCTAATTCGCATAAAAAATTAAGTTCACCTTGAATCTCATCTACTGCAAGCTCAATAGATTGGCCTTTCTCTCTCTCCCATGCAGGCAGCCAAAAAGACTTAAGCTCTAAATTTCTGTGAAAATATACAGGAACCTTGACAAGATCGCTAATAATCCTGAACCAATCACTAGGATTGGGAACTTTGTTCTCACGCAAGGATAAGTATAAACATTTAGCGTGAAACACCGCGCCTAGAAAGCCGCGCGGATGCCCATGAGTTGCTATTGAATTTTGCAAAACGTCAATAATAATTTCGTCTTCTGAATTACGATGAATACCAGACCAAATATGAGGTTGAATACGCATAGCGGCTCCGTTGCCACCACCATCAAAGTAGTTTAAATCCTTTCTGTTAAAGAAATTACTAAACCAATTTACATCTCTTCTAATTAAGTTAACTGCTGCTTCTTTTGTGCCTCTACCTGCTCCCAACGCATAGCTCATCCATACAGGTAGTTCAATCTTTGCGAAGGACTCAACGTCAAAATATCCATTATCAGAAATCGCTCTCGAGGTTGAGAGCCTTAACTGCGTATCATCTGAATAACATCCGACTGGAAGATTTGCATCACCTCCCATACGTCCGCCAACTTTCTTTACCCAAGGTCGCAATTCGAAAACTTTAGCACTGCCATATCTCTTTTGAACTAATGCGGGGTCTGCTAATTCGGTTATAAATCCCAACGCATCTCCGTATGCAGCCCATAGGGCTGAATTTATACATTTTGCTTCCATAATGCTTTTATTCATTTCCGCATAACCTCAAATTTTTCAGGTTCAACAACAACGTCAAAAGTCATAACACCGAGAGCAGTAGCAATACTACATACATTATCTTGATCGTCATTGCATGAAACATATACCTTCCTTAGATGTTCAATAGATACTTCAGCAGGATATAAAACTTCAGCTTGTATATCAGTTGTATCTTGTGGTCTATGGTTTTTAGTCCGCCTTTTTTTTGCACCATAGTAGCCCCACTCAACCTCAGGTAAAAACATCATATTTAAACCCGCTACACCAACACCTCTTAAAACAGATTTGTGATATACATTATTAGTACTTGTAAAAGTTACACCATCGTGAGTAAGAACCTCCGGGTCAAATGACATTATTATCCAGCCCACATCTTGGTGCCATTTTTGCGAGGATATTTCAAAAAACTCCGTATTAATATTTGTGATAGAAAGGTTAACATAATCTAACCACTCAGGATCTCTTCTGATTGGTGAGTTGAGTTTTAAAACGAACTCCAATCGAAAATCATCTGCAATCCTCTGTCTAGAACGCAAAAATCTTGAATCCAAAATGCCAATTAAACCGTTAAGAGTTGTAAAGTGCACTATTTCTTCAATTTCTCGCATTCTGATTGCTTCTTCAATCATACATTTATGACCTCAACTTTATCAGATGCAAGATAATCGATTAGTTTCGATGCTGCGCCTGGCTTGTAACCAAGAATAACGTTTTCTCTTGCCCTACCGATCCCCATAGCCAACAAGCGCCTTAACGTTTGTAACTTATCATCTTCCTCCTCCTCACCATGCTTAGTTACTTCAGCATTTAACCCGAGAATAAAAACATAATCAAACTCCAATCCCTTTGAAGAATGTAATGTGCAAAGCCCAATATTCTCATTTCCTTTAGGCCAAGTTTCTTTTCTGGTCATTTCAACAAAGGGTAATTTAGCATCGTTTAAATATGTTTTTAAATCATCAAACCAGCCACCGCCTAACGGATGCAAAAATGCAACTGAATGATGATTTAAATCAATATTCTTTTTTATATAATTTATTACAAAATCTGCTTGGCTTTTAAATCTCCCCAAAAGAAGTATTGGCAAATTACCATCCCTAGATGACTTCGAAAAATCTGGCATGGTTGCATCTTCATCAGCAGGAATACCTAACATTACAGAAGAAGCCAAAGCAGCAACTTGCCGAGTATTTCGATAATTTCTTGATAATCGTTTAACCTGCTCGGGACGCACTGTCAATCCAATCTCAACCCAGGTATAACCTCTTGCATAAATTCGCTGCGCTGTATCTAGTACAAAAGTTATTGAACTTTCTTGTGCCAGTTGATTTTTAATTGCACGAAGCTCATTGGCAGACAAATCCTGCGCTTCATCGCAAATAATTATGTCATAAGGTTGCTCAATATTATTTGAGCTAAAAAAGAGTGCAAAATCGTTCCAATCCCATAGTGAATCAGAATCAATTGAATTCTGATATGGAATTATCACCTCATTCAAAATTCTTTCTCTTAATGGTTTTTCTACGCGAGGTACTGTTCCCCTTCCATCGCGACGAGCGGTTAGATAATTACTTAATTCACTCTTAGTAAATCGCCCCATTACGTATTCAACTTCATCTAAGAGAAATTGAGAATCAAAAGGCAATGTTTTACCGAACTCCTTAATTCTTTTTACTCGTTCGTTTCGGGAAATTATTTGGGCAGTCGGAATTATTTGAGTAGCCCACTTTGAAAATGTTGATACTTCCAATTCAACTTCTGCAGCCCCCACCTGATGCCGAGCAAGCTCGTCAATATACCCTCTCAAAGTTCTATTGTAAGTTAAAACTAAAATCCTTACAGGCTCCTCGCTTTTTACTCTTCTTCGCCTACTCAAGAACAAGCCAACAAGTGATCTCAAACGCAGCAAGGCGGTAGTGGTTTTACCACTTCCAGCCGCACCTCTTATTATTTCAACCCCAAGCTCATTTCTTGACAAAATGCCCAATTGCTCTGCCGTTGGAGCAACATCTCTTAAAGCTCTCATCCTTTCTCCTTGCAATACAAAACGCTTACTAACTTAAGTAAGCAAACTGATTGATGACCCTAAACTTTAAATCATTCAAAAGACGAATAATGCTGTGGTTATAAAACACCACTCATCTTTTAAAATTTAAATCAGGCGTTAAACGTAGCTTAGGACACGAGGTTGATATTTAAAATGACGCACAATTACAACAGCAAAACAAAAAACCCGCTTATCTCACGATAAGCGGGTTTTTAATTTGGTGGAGCTAATCAGCCTAACCCAAACCCTGCTAATCCAGAGCTTAGCTTATACCATCACCACCGCGGGATGCACTCAGCACATCCATGTGCTTCGCCCTGCGGGCAGCTTCGCTGTGCAAAACGGCTGTCGTGCCGTTTTGTGAACCGGGGCCAAGAACGATCCCGCAAAAAATCAGCGATAGAAAATGAAAAACCCCGTATGCCTGCGGCATATGGGGTTTTTCATTTTATTTGGTGGAGCTAAGCGGGATCGAACCGCTGACCTCAACACTGCCAGTGTTGCGCTCTCCCAGCTGAGCTATAGCCCCAGATTCGTTGACATCCTGTCTCTGAGTGGCGCGCATTTTATGCAGGTGACTTAGGAGTGTCAAGCAAAAAGTTATGGGCCTGCACTCTGGTTTTTTATCGATAAATCAAGCGGTTAACTGTTGGCGGCTGGCTCTTCTGCCGGGGCGCCGAGTTTGTCGAAAAGTTTTTCCAAGTCCTTTTGTTTGTTTTTGCCAAAGCCGCCCAGGGCGTTGATGGCGTGGCGGATGCGGGCGCGGCTCATGTCGGGGCCGATGATTTGCATGGAGTCCACTACCGAGAAGCTGGCTGTGGTGCCGGCGATGGCGACGAATACCGGTGCGAGGGCGTCTTTGATTTTGATGCCCATTTGATCGGCGAGCAGTTTGAGTTCGGCGAACAGGTTATCGCGCTCCCAGGTGCGCAAGGCTTCCAAACGCCAGAGGGCGAATTGCAGGTATTCCTTTTGTTTTTCCACATCCAGTTTGTTGCTGGCGAAGCTGGCTTCGTTGACGGGCATCATGCCGCTGACGAGGAAACCGGCGAGTGGGGCGAAATCGCTCAGGGTGGTCATGCGCGATTGGGCGTGTGGCAATGCTTGCAGCAGGGTTTCTTTGTTGAGTGCCCAGCCATGCAAACGCTCAGCGAGCTGCTCGATGGTGAAGTTCTCACGAATCCACAAACTGCTTAACCAGTTGAGTTTTTCCACATCGAAAATCGGGCCACCTAATGACACGCGCAGTAAGTCAAAGTGTTCCTGCATTTCGGCGAGGGTGAATTTCTCGCGCTCGTCGGGCATTGACCAGCCCATGCGGCCGAGGTAGTTGAGCATCGCTTCCGGCAAATACCCCATGCGCTTGTAATAAAGGATGCTGGTGGGGTTTTTGCGTTTGCTGAGTTTGGATTTATCCGGGTTGCGCAGCAGCGGCAAGTGGCACAATACAGGCGCTTGCCAGCCAAAGTATTCGTAAAGTTTCAGGTGCTTGGGCGCGGAGTTGATCCACTCTTCGCCGCGAATCACGTGGGTGATTTGCATCAGGTGATCGTCCACCACGTTGGCGAGGTGATAGGTGGGCATGCCATCGGCTTTGAGCAGCACCTGCATATCCACTTGCGACCATTCGATTTCGATCTTGCCGCGCAGCATATCGTCGATTTCGCACACGCCCGCTTCCGGGATTTTCATGCGGATTACGTAAGGCTCGCCCGCATTTAATTTCGCTTGTACTTCTTCTTGCGAGAGCAGCAAACCACGGCCGTCGTACTTGGGCGTTTCGCCGCGCGCTTGTTGTTCGCGACGCATATCGTCCAGCTCTTCGGCGGTTGCGAAGCAGTAAAAAGCATGGCCTTTTTCGATTAACTCAAACGCGTATTTGCCGTAGATATCCATGCGCTCGCTTTGGCGGTATGGACCGTGTGGGCCGCCGACATCCGGGCCTTCATCCCACTCCAAACCTAACCAGCGCAGGCTGTCCAGAATCGCTTGCTCGGATTCGGGGGTGCTGCGGGTTTGGTCGGTATCTTCAATGCGCAACAGGAATTTACCGCCGTGTTGGCGAGCAAAACACAGGTTGAACAAGGCGATATAGGCGGTGCCTACGTGGGGGTCACCAGTGGGTGACGGCGCGATACGGGTGCGGATCTCGGACATAAAACGGCCTTTTTGTACGAATCAGAGATTCTGATAACGGGAATCGGGAACAGGAAAAGGCGCGCATTATACGCGAAATAACCAGCCGTCAGGGAGCAGTGGCGGCCGTTGTTTTAAGCGCGTTCAGAAAATCCGGATCTTCGCGATATTCCGTGAAATCGCTGTCCGTTAAATAACTTTCCGGATCGCGCCCCAGGGCTATTGTTCTAGTGATGATGTTCAACATCTGCGGTTTATTGTGGTTGATTGCGTAATAGCAGGCCACATTGAATAAAAAGGCGCGATTGGTTTCTTTCTCCAGATCAAAATCCCGCGCAACAAATTCATCAATGGCTTTTTTGGCTAATTCTGCGTCTTGAAGCTTTGCGCCGGTGTAGAGAACCTGCGCCGCAAATACCACGAGATTTTTATGTTGTAGCGCATCAGCCTGGTTGTAATTAATTATGGAATGGATGTTATCGAAATAAAAATTCATCAGTTGTGCATTTTCGGTGAGCCTGCTTTCGACATTGAACTGCAACGCCAATTGCGCAAAATAGTAACTAATGGGCGATGCATAAAATGCTATTTTATTTTTTACCGCAGGTTCATCCAGTGCTTGCAAAAATGCATCCGGGTTAAGCTCTGTAATTGATTTTTCATAGGCTGTATATAACACCGCTTGACTTTCGTCGGGCGTGACATGTGGCGACTTAGGGGTATAAGGGTGTTCTTGATAATCAAAACGAAATTTATTCAACCGTATTTCTTTTTTTGCGCTTTTCAAATGAACAATTAATTCGACTCCACGAGACACTTCAACCATATTGAGATCAAGCTGAACGATTTCATTAACATCATTCAGTTGTTTGAAAGCTTGCTCCATTTCAGCCGCATCAAATTCCAGCGTTAACGCAACTTTGGTGCCGTCAGGATTGTAAAGCCATGCATCGCGGTTATTAACAATCAAACGGAAATTGCGATCTTTGTAATCTCGCCAGTTAAAGGTTAACGATGTGGGCAACGTTTTTAAAATGGGGCTGGCGATGTCAGCATTGCGACCATAATCCCCCATCATTGCGGCGGCGGGAAGCGGGCGGCGTTTGCGAAACCAGTAATATGCAGGAGTTAAATCGGATTGAGCAAATTCAATATGACCCCAAACAGGTTCATAGGAATGTACGCCGCTATAACTTAATTGCCACGCCGTATTGGCGGGTTGGTTATGCAGCGTTTTTGTTCGCGCGACATAAAGTCCAATGTCTTTTTCATAGTAAGGAAGCAAACTTTTTTCGTTAAGTTCCGCAAGGTGTTTCCGCCGATAATTTATCGCCATAAACTTTAAGCCAGCGGAGCTTGCCGAATCCGGATCTAACCAGGTTATACCGTGGCTTCGCCCTGAACTAAATTCCTCATCGCTTAATACAGAAAATTTCAGGGCCTGATCTTTGAACTTCAGCTCCATATGACTGTAACCCACGTCATAGCCAAATTCCCTGCTACGGTGATTATTCACAAAAATTGCGCCGAGTATATTTTCGAATAGCGTTTCCGCAATGCTGATTGGCCGATGATAGGTAATTTTTTCGTAGCCTTTGATTGCTACATAGCGCGGCAATGATGATGACTTTACAAATGAAAATAATCCCGGTTTTTTATCGTAATTTTGGAAACGATTTCCGTTGATGTCAGTTTCGTCCTGATGAATATTATATTCAGTACGGATATTGTGGGACATGTAAACCAGATCGGTGATTTTTTCACGATGGCTGGAGATATCCAGTATCTCTACTTTTCCATTTTGATAAAGATAGACCAAACCTTTTTCATTCTTATCCAGAAATTCCACAATATCGGCTTTGTCAAACGCATCCCGTAGTTGCTGCTCGGAGTAACCGGAAGCATCAATCGTTTCACTGTAGTTTTTTTGCTGTTTATCGCCGGTAAAAACCCAATCGATAAACCCTTCTGTTTCCAAAATCAGGCCGGATGAATAGAGGTCACTGGTATTGAAATGGTCGATCACTTCACCGGTGGAATTGATCTTCCATAAATCATGGCCGCTCTGTGCAATAAATTGGGATTGATTGTTGTATTGATAAAAAGCGTCGATAGGGCCATCAATTAATTTGACGATTTCGTAATCGTTTGAAACGGATTGATTTGCAGAAAGCCGGGGATATTCTTTTGCAGGAGCAGTCGATACTGAATTTATGAAAAGCCCCAACATGAATACCACTCCCCAGCCATACATTGATCGCATTTGTTAACACCCAACCGTAGGTCATCCATTGATGGGGCGCATTATATGCAACATTTCCTGACTTCAGGATATATATGTTCAGGATGTGATGGCCTTTGAACCCAGCATCGGTAAATGCTTGAGGCGATGGTATTGCAGGGATAAACCAATGCAATGTTTTAACTGTTTGACGGGAATTAATTCCATACGCGTAAAGATAATCGCCCTATTTCCTTCATAACAAAATAAATGGCCGTAAAGCGCTTCAAAGGTTTCGACAAGTGTCGTGTTGCAATTGAAATAGAGTGCGTAGTGTTCCGGATCACGCTCTTTCCAATCCATGCGAATCGCACTGCCCTGTTTGGCGATGTAACTTGGCTCACCCCAACGCAAGGTTTCTTCTATTTCGCCTACCAGCAACTCTTCAGCTGTTTGGAAAATCAGGGTGCGCAAAAACAATAACCGTTTGCGCATATCAGGGGGATATTTTTTAAAGGCTTCAGCAACGGATGGATTGTGGATTTTTTGCATTGCAATACACCCCTGCAACAATCCGGAAAACATTTCCACATTATCTTTAATGAAAATGTTTTCCGGTGCATATTATAAAATATTAACTTTCATAAATTTTCGCAGCCAACTCTTCATCCCAAAATGTTGCTTCAATTTTATGACCTTCAGGGTCACGTACAAAACTGCCATAGTAGGGCTCACCATAATGCGGGCGCGGTCCCGGTGGGCCATCACAAGTGGCGCCAGCAGCGATAGCTGCATCATAAAATGCGTGCACCTGTTCCTTGTTGTCAGCAATAAATGAGATGTGGAAACCATTACCAACACTAGCAGGTTTTCCATCATACGGAACCCCGATCCAAAATTCGGGAAATTGCCGGCCAAATGCAACAGCGCCAGGGTGCTCCATAATTATTTTTGCGCCTACAGCGGGCATGACTGCAAGATAAAACGCGCGCAATTTATCAAAATCATTAGCCCCAATTGATACATGTGAAATAGCACTGGGTGATGGATTACTCATAATTCCTTTCTCCGGTTGTTGAATATTGATCAGATTTTTTAGCGGATACGCTGGTAATTGCCTAATTCGGCTTTGATGCCCAAACGCGCAATTGTTTCTTGCGCATTGAAGCCCGTTTCCTGATGCATCTCTTTGACAACAGCACGAGCGCTTTCAATAAAGCTGGAATTTTCCCACTCTACTAATGTAGCTAAAGCAAATGTATTTTCATCCACCGGTTGTTCCAGTAAAAAATCCTGAATAAAGCCGGGTTGCTCATTCAGTATTTGATGAGTGGCTTTGACACGAGCGAGAAATTCTTCACGTGCATTGTTGGGCACAATAAATTTGTCCAGGCGATACATGCGTTGGGATGAGGAGGATTCAGGCATAGGAGGATTTCCAGTCAGGGGATTTAGCAATTCCAGACTAACCCTGCACACCACCAAAACCTGTCAGGAGATAAAAAAACCAATCCATCGCGCAAAAAAAGCCCCGGTGATTAGCCGGGGCAAAAGAGCTATTTATGAATTGTGTAGCTAGTAAGGAGAGTTTTTATTACAACGATTCAAGGAAGCGTAATACGTCCAGCTTTTGTGATGATGACAATGCCTGGTATGCATTTTTCGCAGCCTGACCTTCACCACCATGCCACAGGATTGCTTCTTCAATTGTGCGCGCACGACCATCGTGCAAATAACTGTGCACCGGGGTACAAACTTGCGATCCCTGGGCAGCGTTGGTTACGCCGCCAGTTACGCAGGCTGCCAGCCCCAATCCCCACAGCGGTGCGGTCCGCCATTCAGCACCACTGGCTTGGCCTTCACCGAGAGTGTCGGCCATTTCTGCGCCCATATCGTGAAGCAACATATCGGTATAAGGTTTGATAGTTTGGCTGCGCAGTTCACCCAGTGGATGGTATTGGCTGGTTACGTGCGACGGCGTGTGGCAAGCAACACAACCGATGGTTGCGAACTGTGTTTCACCGCGTTGCACGGCGGCATCATTCAAATTGCGTTGCGGACGCACACCGAGTGTTGAAATATATTTCACTAAATTATTTAAATGCGTATCAGACAATTCAGAACCACTCGCACCGCAATCTGTTTGCGCGGAACCGCAATCAGGATTTGGCAACACGCTGGTCATCACCCCCATATCCGCATTAAATGCTGCTGCAACCTGATGCTTCACGCTGGTGGTTCCCGCTTTGTAACCGAAGCGGCCCAAACGGGTTTGGCCCGCTGGATCAGTGATACGATTCGCGCGACCGGAAATGCCATCGCCGTTTACATCGTTGATATCTTCTTTCGCGAGAATTGCAGATTCAGGAATTGCTTCCAATAAACCCATACCCACTAATTGCGGTGCGACACGCGCAGAAAAACGCGCGGGCGTTACGCCACTGAATTGATAATTGGGTTTACGTAAACCGTTTGATTCACTCCAGAATGCGATAGAAACCTGCCCTTCACTGGCAACACCGTTCGCTGATTTTGGTTGTAGCGAACGGCCCAAATTCGGGTGCGGGTTGCCGTTGCTATCTGCAACTTTAAATACCCATTTCTCTAACGGTTGCCCAACCGGTGCTGGCGCTGCGCGACCATTGCGCACATGGCAACCGGCACAGCGATCATGCACATAATGCGGACCGGCTTTGCCAACGGTATCGGGGAAAATTCCATTATCGATAACGTGCTCATCGTGCGAACCATCTACAAATGATGCGTGATGCACGCGACGCCCTAATACAAAAGGTTGACCGTTTTGCGATGCAAGATTTGTCGCCATTTGGATAAAATGATTATCCGGTTCATTGGAATGCATATACGGCAAAGTTGTCTTGCCGCCCAACCAGGCAGCCTCCGGAATTTTCACCGAATCTTTTCTGCCGCCAATAGTGCCGAACGAACCAGTTACATCCCAGGGGACCAAACCTTCACCAACAATATATAAATAAGTAGTGCCGTAATAGGCCGAGCGACCATGCGGAACTGTGTGATCCAGGAATTGGCTTAATTCAAATTCGAGTTTATCCCCAATGCGAATATTGCGACCTTCACGCGCGTTGTAACTGCGTTCTTTGTAATAGTTGTAATTATCGATCACGTTCATGGTGCCGTTATCGTAATACTCGGCCACGGTGCCCACGCCGCGATAGAACCAGCGATTTTCCGCTTCGGTGTCATTCAATTTAAATTGGGTTTTTACATTCATACGCACCGTGCTGCCGCCTTTGGCAACGTAGTCGACAATTTCAATTTCTGCGGTGCGATGTTCCCAATAAAAACTGAGGAAGTGATCGTACGCCTGGAATTGATCTTCTTTCGCGTGGCGGTCGCGGCCGCGATCCGCAATACGCGTTACCAACGCATCGCCACGATCAAATTGAATTGCACCTTCAAGCACCATCGATGAATTGTATAGCGGCACAATATTACCAACGCTTGCTGTCGATGAAGAACTCACCGCCGTTAGCGAAGAACTGCTGCGCGATGAACTGGATGGAACCAGCGAGCTGCTACGCGATGAACTTGATAGCACTGAACTCGATAGCGGCGAACTTGAACGCGATGAGCTTGACGGTACTGAGCTGGATGCAACAGCGCCCAGTGAATAATTTTGCCAGGGCGTATCCTGCCCTACTCCCGCACGAATAATGGTGAAGTTGATGCTCACCACATCCGTCGTTTTTAAATTGGGAATGTCGTAAGTCCAATTATTACCGGAGACATTCATCCGCACATTTTGTTGCGCACCGTTATTAACGCGGTAATGGATATCAACGATATCCGCCTGGCTCACTGCTGCACGCAAAGTGGTGCTATTTAACGTAGTAACGCAACCGGAATTGCAATTACCCGCCGCCACACTGGATGACGAAACTAGCGGCAGAGAACCGAATACATCTACTTCAAAAATAGAGTAACCCCAGTTATTGCCGGTACTGCGCGTTAACGCATTGACACGCACATAGCGATAAGTCCCATTGACGCCGACCGTATCCGTGCGGGCACCAAAGGTACCGCCGGTACGCAAACTCATTTGCGTCCAGGTGGAATTGTTGGTGGAGCCGAGCAATTCATAACTCGCGGCATTGGCGGCTTCCCAATTAATCACCACTTGATTCAGCGCATAGGCTTGACCCAAATCGAGCGTGAGTGAACTGGGGGAAACACCGTGGCTGGATTCCCAGCGGGTTGCAGCATTGTTATCAATAGCAAAACTGGCAGGCTGTAAATTAGTGCTGCCAGTCGCGCTGATTGGATTGATGTTAATAGTTTGCGCGTTTGTTGTTGGTACACACAGGCCTGCACTGGCTAATGCAACAAATAGCCAGGCAGCCCGGGAACCGAGCGGTAGTATTTGCATGTGATCTTGCCTCTACTTTATTTATTATCGAGAGGTTGCCCAACGGACAGCGAGACGGGAGCAACGGTTGATTGGATTGGATTTATTTTTTAAGACAGCTTTCTTATGAGTGGCTTCCTACCAATGCACGCCATTTTTTTATACTTTCAATAATGCTTTCAATAAAAAGGCCAGCACAAATGCGCGGGCTTTATTTATCAAACGTTTTTTTAATAAGGGCGCAGAGCCAAAGTTTAGGAGGCAATAATGAGGGTGTCGTCCCACTATCGGGGATGACAATAAAGTGACTACAGCAAATGGATTTTAGGTCCAAAAAGCTGACCTACCGCACAAAATTTATCGTAAATACCTCCCTTATCAATACTTTATGCGCAAGTGTGCAGCCTATGGACACAACTCCCAGTTGGCATAAACAAATAAGTGGCACCCTTCGAAAACCGTTTGCACAACCGCGTAATGCTTTTTTGCCTAACCGCACAATCCGCTAGCGGTAGCGTTGCAAATTGTAATGTGCATAGAGCGCGCGCCATTGCTCAGTATTTCCCTCACGGCGCACATTGGTTCGCTTCAACGAATTCCGCTGGGTTCCCCAAATGGGAACTGGCTTTAATCCCGGAATGGAAACACGGCGCACTTCGGTACCCTGCATTAACGACATAGCCTTGAACCACAAATCATCCGCGCGCGGGGTTAGCGCCAGAAAAAGCTCGCGCTGTTGTACATCCTCATGCAGAGAACCCGGCGGATAAAGCACACCGCCGTAACCAATCGACATAAACCAGGGATGCGTGAGATCACGCTCCTGCTCCACCGGCCACTGGTTGTAGGGCTTGGGGGTACCACATATTTCGAATTCAATTTTGCGGCACTCATGCGCGATGATGGCGCTGGGATAACGCAAATGGTCCTGATATAACCGCGCCAGCCAATCCGGGCGATACATTAAATCGTCATCACAGGTAACAATGACGCGGTCGGGATATTGTGCGAGGGTATGGATCAACTTGCGGTGGGGACATGTCAGGTCGACATACGCGATGGAAAACCTATCGCCTTGTAACGCAGCAAGCGCCGATGGAATTTTGGATCGCAAGCCCTCGTGCAGCCAGAGCACAATCCCATGCGCAGTTACATGTTGCGCAAGAAGGCTACGCACCGTAAGGACAACCGCGTTCAGGCGAGAGGGGATGGATGTCAGCGAAATAACCACCGGAACCGCTGAATCACACCGCTTATTCAACGCCCCACTATCCAACCCTTTTAACCGATGTGCCATGAGCAGCGACATTGGTAGATGCTTCAACTTCATAGGTTGCCTCCAACGCCAAAAGATCGCCAAACACTATCAATGCTTTATGTCATTAATGTGAAAAACCACAACAACATTAGAGCAATTTAAATTAGATAAAATTAAATTAGCAATTTCTAATTTAATTTTATCTAATACAATGAAGCTAATCCTGATGATCAAAGAGACCTTCATATGGGCACTACTGGTTTGGAATCCCCGCAAGCTATGCAGGAGCACGCGCGGGCTGCTGCGAATTTACTTAAAGCCCTGGCAAACGAAAACCGCCTGATGATTCTATGCACCCTGATTAATGGCGAGCTATCCGTCGGGGAACTCAATGCGCAAGTGCCGCTGAGTCAATCTGCCCTGTCCCAACACCTCGCCAATCTGCGTGAGGCGGAGCTGGTGACGACGCGCAAGGAGGCACAGACCGTGTATTACTCACTCCAGGGTGATGAAGCGAAAAAAATTATTGCTGTATTGCAATCCATTTATTGTCCGGCCCCATAGGCTATTCAGTTGGATCAGCCAGCTAATTCGTCGAGGTTTTTATGAACTACAAACAAATCACTGCACAGGAATTTTCAGCAGGTAAAACTGCCGATACCTGTGTGCTCGATGTGCGCACTATCGCCGAAGCCAAAGCGCTCAACCTGCCCGGTAGCTTGCATATTCCACTGCACGAATTGACCCCGGCGCGCCTGCAGGAGGCAATTGCACAGAGCGGCAAAAACGGTCAGTGCGTCTATTTGCTCTGCCAGAGCGGTAAACGTGCGCAAATGGCAACCGAGCAACTGCGCGGCAACCTCGAGGCCGAACTGGTTGTCATTGAAGGCGGGATCAACGCCTTGAAAACAACCGGCCTCCCTCTTAATGAAGGCAACGGTGTCATGTCATTGGAACGGCAGGTACGGATTGCCGCCGGTTTGCTGGTACTAGCCGGTGTGGTGCTGGGGTTCCAGATCAGTGCGAATTTTTTCCTGTTATCCGGCTTTGTCGGTGCGGGGTTGGTGTTTGCCGGGATTACCGATACCTGCATGATGGGAATGCTGCTCGCACGCATGCCCTGGAACCGCTAAACCCCGACACTTTACCCTGCCCCTAAATAGACAGAGAGGATTTCCTCATGTTGTTGACCGTCGGCATAGTGATCGGGCTGGTGCTGGGCCTGACCGGCGCAGGCGGTTCGGTGTTTGCAGTGCAGGAGGCTTGTTGGGCATGCTGCCAGGCCAAAAAATGAGTCGCAAGCTGGCAAATGCCCTGCTGCAAAAAAGTTTTGCGATCAGTTTATTGGTTGTTTGCGTCATCACTCTTGCGAGGCACTATTTATGATTTTTCGTCAGTTGTTTGAGCGTGAATCCTGTACCTACACTTACCTGCTTGCCTGCCCCGAGACCCGTGCAGCAGCGCTGATCGATCCCGTCATAACCGAGGTTCCAAAATATTTACAGCTTTTGCATGAGCTGGATTTAACACTTGTCTATGCATTGGACACCCATACCCATGCCGACCACATAACAGGCGCTGGAGAATTGCGTGAGCAGACGGGCTGCAAAACCTTGCTCGGGGAACAAGCACAATCACCCTGCGTTTCGGAGGTATTAAGCCACGGCGACAAAATCCAGGTAGGTTCACTTACATTGACCGCACTCTACACACCAGGCCATACCAGTGATTCCTACTCATTCTGGCTGGAAGAAAACTGCGAACACTATTTATTCAGTGGCGACACTTTATTAATACGTGGTACAGGCCGCACCGATTTCCAAAATGGCAATGCGCGCGATCAATATCGAAGCTTGTTCGAGATTTTGTTGAAGCTCCCCAGTCAAACAAAGGTATATCCAGCCCATGATTACAAAGGCTGGATGGTCAGCAGCATTGCCGAGGAACAAGCACATAACCCCCGCCTGCAAGTCACTAGTATTGAGGACTATGAGGAATTAATGAACAATCTGAAACTGCCGCATCCGACACTAATGGATATCGCGGTCCCCGCCAATCGCTCATGCGGTAAGACCGATGCCACAATACCAAAGGGAAAATAACCATCTGCTGGCGGGATTTGCTAGAATCGCCCCACAAAAAATTCAACAGAGAACACACCCATGCTGATCCAGGCACCTATTTCCCTCGGCGAACTTATCGATAAAATCACTATTCTGGAAATCAAAGCCCTCCATATTGGCGATGAAGCAAAGCTCAAGAATGTGACCCATGAATTGAATATCCTGAATGAGAAAGTTAATTCATTGCTGGATTCAGCAGGCAAAGCCAAATTGGAGCCGCTGAAAAAATCACTGAAGGATATCAATCAGGAACTTTGGGTTATTGAGGATGACATTCGCGATTGCGAAAGGGTAAAAGACTTTAGTGATACATTTATCCAACTCGCTCGCGCTGTTTATTTCACCAACGACAAACGTGCTGCTGTCAAAAAAGAGATTAATCTCGCCTTTGGCTCGGAGTTGATCGAAGAAAAATCTTACAAGGATTATCAATAATCCACTTCATTAGACATCAAATCCGACATTGTTTTAACCTCGTTCCTGAAGAAAACGCCCATGAAGATCTTATTGATTAAAATGTCCTCCATGGGCGATATATTCCATACATTTCCAGCCATAAGCGATATCAATAAACACTTTCCCCATGCAGAAATTGATTGGGTTGTTGAAGACAGTTTCAAAGAAATTGTTGAGTGGCACCCTGGTGTGCACAAAGCAATACCTATTCATTTACGTCGTTGGGTACGAGAACGCAGCGTTAAATGCTGGCGTGAATTCAAAGCCTGGCGAAACGCAGTACGTGTTGAAAATTATGATCATATTATCGATGCACAGGGTTTATTAAAAAGTGCACTTGTAGCCAAATGTGCGAAGGGAGCCGGCATTGATGGCTATGATAAAGATTCCGCACGCGAACCCATCACACGATGGTTTTATAAAAATACTCACTCTGTTGAGAAGGAACAACATGCGGTTGAACGCACTCGCCAATTACTCGGAAAGACACTCGGGTATACACCGGATGAAAAATTAAATTTTGGCATTAAGCAAAACTTTACGCATATCCAAAAAAATCCGCGTAAATTAATTTTTATTATCGGCACCAGCTGGATCACTAAACTCTGGTCAACAAACGAGTGGAAAGCATTAACACATATTGCACTTGACTCAGGTTACGACGTCGAAATTATTTGGGGCAGCCCGGAAGAACAAGCCATCGCAGATAGCATTATTAGCAGCTGCCCAGCCGCAACACGTCCAGAACAACGCCTCGCAATTACCCGTATTGCTGAAAAATTAGTAGAGGCCGCCGGTGTTATCGGCCTTGACACAGGCTTTTCACATCTTGCTGGCGCCCTGGAAACGCCAACCATCGCGCTTTATGGTGCAACCTCACCCACCAAGGTCGGATTGATTGGTAAACACACGTGCAATTTGCAAATGCAACATCCACTGGAGTGCATGCCATGTCACAAGCGCCAATGTAAATGGCTACCTGAAAATAGTGTGGACACTCCCCAGTGCATGACAAGCATTAAAGCTGCCCAAGTCTGGGCAGAGCTGCAAAAAAGAATTCAGCAACACTGACTTTTTCCAAAAGGAACCCCAACATTATGTCTTTGGTTTTTTCCAAACCAGTTCCAACGCAACACCAGGATCATCGCTGGCTCGCGCCGTTCACCAGTATTAATGCCATTATCATGGCCGCCATCAGCCTGTGGCACAGCCAATGGCCTGAGACGATTGGAAGCCAGATCTATCTGGTAGCAGGTTTGGTGCTTCATTTTTCTGTATTGTGTTTTCTCATCACATTTGTAGTGTTGCTGGTCAGTTTTATTTTTCAATTAAAAAAACATCGCGTGACATTAGCAATTATTTTATTTGCCTTGGCCCAACTACTAGTAGTGACTAACGTTAAAGTGTTTAGCCTTTATCATTTTCATTTAAATGGAATGGTTATCAATTTGCTATTCAGTGGTGCATTATTGGAAAACATTGCATTTTCCTGGGTTATGTGGATTTCCATTGCTGCGATTTTGCTGGGTGTTTTTTTTGTACAAAAAATCCTATCCACACTCAGCTATAAATTTTCCCGCACACATAAATATAGCAATCGCCATCATTTTGGATTTTTCTTATGTGGTTATATCGGTCTGCAATTGTTTAGTGGCTGTGCTGATGCATTTGGCTGGAATGACATTACCGCACAAAATCGTTATATCCCCTGGATGCCTACCACAACCATGCGCTCATCGCTTGAGAAAATGGGCTTTGAAGTAAAACAGCAAGACGTTGCGAATGCATTACCTGATGCAGTAGATGGCCTTAATTATCCTGCGGCACCCTTGCAATGTGCTCCGGCACAAAAAATGAATATCTTATTACTAGTAGTAGACTCGTTGCGTTTTGATCAATTGACAGCAGAGATCATGCCTCATAGCTTTATTCTCAAAAATCAGGCACTGTCGTTTGAAAATCACTTCAGCACCAGCAACGCGACCCGCTATGGTTTGTTCAGTATGTTCTACGGTATTCCGGGAAGTTATTGGAAGCCAGTATTGGCCGCAGAGCGTGGTAGTGCGCTCTTCGATGTGACGCAACAGCTTGGCTACCAGCATTTTATTTACGGCAGCAGTACGCTGACTTTCCCCGAGTTTGATCGAACCATTTTTTCTGCATTGCGCAGTCAACTACAAGCCGGTCAGTTTAAAAATAGTGCACAAAACGATATCGATATAACAACGCGCTTTCTTACCGATTTGAAAAATTTACCGTCAGATAAACCATTCTTTGGTTTCCTTTTCTTTGATGCCCCCCATGGCTTTTCAATTCCAGCAGATTATCCACACCGATTTGAACCTATGCTGAAAACGGTAAACTATTTGAGTCTTAACGAAGATTTTGACCCCAAACCTTTTCTCAACCTTTACAAAACCACTGCTCATTTCGTAGATGGGCTCATCGACCAGATACTGGATGAGCTGGAAAAACAGCAACGTTTACAAAATACAGTGGTGATAATCACTAGTGATCACGGCCAGGAATTCAACGAAACCGGAAAAAATTTTTGGGGGCACAATGGTAATTTCAGTCACTGGCAAACCAAAGTTCCGTTGTTAATGTTATGGCCAGGTAAACAACCTGCAAGTACATCCCGCTTAACAAGCCATGAAGATTTAATCCCCAGCCTGCTAACCGAGGCATTTGCATGCAGCAACCCGACAAGTGATTACTCTACCGGGCAAAATCTGTTACAACCAACAAGCAATGCAGAACAAAACAACTTACGGGGATTATTAATGGAGACTTGGACAGACAGGGCTATCCTGTATGATAACCATTTATACCTTATTGATCCGCTGGGCGATATCGATGTAGTAGACCAAAATTATGATGCGGCGGATGACAAGGAACTCCCACCGGAAATACTCACTGGCACCATCGAACAAATGTCGCGCTTCCTGAAGGCAAAGTAAAAAATCGTTGGAAAAATTATGAGCCCCAAACATATTGGCGTAGTGATTACCACCTACAACCAACCCAGATGGTTAAAGAACGTACTTTTTGGCTACGAGGCACAGCGCCATTCGAATTTTACCGTCATTATTGCAGATGATGGCTCAGCGCAACCGACACGGGAAGTCATTGAATTTTTCCAGTCACGGAACAACATTCGCATCCAACATGTATGGCATGAAGATAACGGATTTCAAAAGTGCCAGATACTCAACAAAGCTATCGCACAAACGGAATGTGATTATTTAATTTTTACTGATGGCGATTGCATACCAGAACCGGATTTTATTGGTATCCATGAATCACTCGCTGAGCCCGGTTATTTTCTTTCCGGTGGATACGTAAAACTTACGACACCCGTTTCAGAGAAAATTACCGAAACAGAGATCAAAAGCGGTGTAATTTTTAATATCGATTGGTTAAAAAAAGCAGGTCAGCCGTCCAGCCACAAATTATGGAAGCTTATTAAAAATAAAACTATTAAAGCAATCCTGAATGCATTAACTCCTACCAAGGCTACCTGGAATGGTATGAATAGCTCCACTTGGACCGCCGACATAAAAGCGTGCAATGGTTTCAATGAAGATATGCAATACGGCGGACTCGACCGCGAATTGGGCGAGCGTATGATGAATTATGGTTTAAAAGGAAAACAAGTGCGTTACAGTGTTAACTGCCTTCATTTGGATCACCCTCGTGCTTATGACAACCCGGAAACCTGGAAGAAAAATTACGCGATTCGCAATGAAGTTAAACGCACAGGACGCTATTGGAACGCGAATGGGATTATTAAAAAAGAAACGCCGTAAGGTGTAACTTTGATCGAATCTTATGAATTTAACGCTTAGCACTAATATCCGGCGGAGCTGGTGAATGAAACTTAAAGAATTACCTACCTCTTTATTCACGGCTCTCAAATTAAAACACTCTACAGATACTGCCCTGCTCAATGAAGACCGCAGAACACTTCCTATTATTGTTTCCTTAACATCAATTCCCAGCCGATTGGGTAGTTTGCATTTGGTCATTCGCAGTCTGCTGTTGCAAACCTGTTTACCTGAAAAAATAACACTCTGGTTACATCACGATTTACGCAGCCAAATCCCGACCAGCCTTGCAAAACTTATTGGCAAACGATTTGAAATACACTATGTCGATTTAACTTGTTCCCATCGCAAGCTGGTTCATTCGCTAGAACTATTTCCTGATAAGGTAATTGTGACGTGCGATGATGATTTGATGTACAACCCTACATGGCTTGAGCGCTTGTATCAAGATCACCTTGTTTTTCCTCAGGATGTTATCGCCCACGAATGTCGCGAAGTCAGATACAACGATGGTGAGCTTGCACCATACAATGAATGGTTAACGCAAAAGCAACCGGCAGTGACATCTACCTGGATGATGCCAATTGGCTATGGCGGTGTGCTTTATCCCCCAAACGTTTTATATAAAGATGTTACCAAAACAGATTTGTATTTGGCGCTGGCGCCACGTGCAGATGATTTATGGTTTAAGGCAATGAGTTATTTGCAGGGCACAACCACCCGTCGCTCACGTGAGCCAGGTAAAAAACCTGTTCCAATTGCAGGCTCGCAAAAAGTTTCACTCAAACATACCAATGTCAGAGAAAATGGAAACTTTGAGCAATGGCAAGCTATTTGTACTCATTATAATATTCGCCCTTAATACCAAGATTAATTCCATGTCAGAAACTATAGGCACATACCGGGGTGAAATCGCCAAACCCTTTCATAATTCTGCACTGAGAGATGTGCTAGCAAATATCAAAGATCTTCTGGCAGGAGAAAATATTAGCCGCCTGTCGAATGGTGCAGATTATGTTGTCAAAACCACTCTTTCTATTGAAGGAAAACCCACTGATATAACCATCAAGGTTTTCAAACGGCAAAATCGTTTAAAAGATTGGCATGACCGACGCAATAAATCCAAAGCAGAACGCTCATTTCGTGCTGCCGAATTTTTGCAATCTCGCGCAATTGGTACGCCGGCCCCCATTGCCTGGCTAGACCGCTGGGAAGATGGTCGATTATTGGAAAGCTATTATCTGTGTTGTTTTGAACCTGCAATCTGCTTTCGTGATGCACTGGTGCACATTTATCGTGAGCTCTACGACAATGCCCCCCTTATGGATTTATTGCATGTAGTGGCTCCCGCTATTCGCGCCATGCACGATGCCGGTTTTATGCATGGCGATATGGGTAACCAGAATATTTTATTACCGCGCGCTGAAAACGGTAAATGGTTGCAACCACAAATTATTGATTTGAATCGTGGAAAAATTTCTGAAGGCCCTATCAGTAATGAAGCACGTGCGTTTGATTTAGCGCGTATCGCGTTACCGGGTGCCTATTTAAAAATCTTTAAAACCATTTATAACCACCATGAAGAATTTCCAGCTGATCTGGAAAAACTCGAACAAAAATTTCGTACCCGTTTCTGGCGCCATAGGCGTAGCGGCAAATGGCGCCATCCAATTCGGCACTGGAAAAATCGCCATAAAAAACCATCACATCCCGTGTATCCACCTGGCCAAAACATCTGGTTGTGGGATGAAAAATCTGCGCAGCCAATGATCACATTGGGCCGTAAGGAAAAGCATTTGTATCGCGATTGGAAATATATGTTTTCAATGGTGTGGCAAGGTGTTTGCGCATTACCGGGAATATATATTGGCTATCGAAAATTATTGGCGCGCAGTTACAATCACCCGATAACATTAAATAACCGAATTGGTGTGGCGCTTCATCCTCACAGCGAATACATTGAAACCGAACTTAACTTATTGGAGCAACTGGGCAACCCACCCGTGTTGATACGTTTTTGCCATCATGAAACAGAAGCCGATTGGCAGAGAGGTATTGCGTTAATTGAACAATTACATCGCAAGGGAATACAGGTCATGCTCGCGATACTACAAGATCGTCGGGCATTGTTGGAACCTGAATCCTGGTGCAAATTTTTACATCTGATTGTGCATCAACTGGGCGATAAGGTTAGCCATATTGAAATAACCCATGCGAGTAATCGCTTGAAATGGGGAATTTGGAACAACCGGGAATATGCACAGCTTGTGCAACCAGCACTCGATCTTAAAGCCCGGTTTCCCCAGATTAAAATTACCGGTCCGGCTTGTATTGATTTTGAATATTTACCCGTTGTTGCAGCGCTCGGCGCGTTGCCGAAAGGTGCAAAACTGGATGCTTTATCTCACTTGCTCTATGTAGATCGCCGTGGTGCGCCGGAGAATAAACAAGGTTATTTTTCCACACTGGAAAAATCTGCACTTTTAAAAGCACTCGCAATATGGTCTCCACACACAGAAGATAAAGTTATTATTTCCGAAGTAAATTGGCCGGTAAAACACACTGGTATTTGGTCACCGATTGGCTGCCCTTATGAAACACCGAAATGGCGACATGAACAACCCGGCGAGACAGATGAAGATTATACTAATTATATGTTGCGCTTCCTCGCCATCTCGCTGTGCTCTGGTCATGTTGAACAAGTTTTTTGGTGGCGGTTGTCCGCCCACGGGTATGGTTTGGTAGATGATCTGAATAATTTCAAACCGCGCCCTGCATTCAAGGCATTAGCTTTTTTTCTGGGTTTCATTGGTAATGCTACGTTCGAACGAAAGCACAATTCTGATGAGGACGTTTATCTTCTGGAATTCAATAAAGACCGCCAGCGTTTGCTAATGGCCTGGTGCGCATCAGGCAAAAAAGTATTACCCAAGGAATTTACGTTTACCAACGGGTGGAATGCTTATGGCGAACCAATTTCTGATTTGGAGATTGGTAAATCGCCAAACTATTATTTACTAAAATCATAACTTTCTCGATCTGACATAAATGCTAAACAATAATTTTTTCAGCGCTCTTTTCACAGGCCATATGCGTTTTTTACTACGCATGTATTTCCTTGGTTTATTGATGCTAACACTGAGCCGTACATTGTTAATGGTATGGCAGTGGGACAGGGTTGAACACACTGGAAAGTGGATTAGTATGCTTGTTCAAGGTGTGCGAGCCGATCTAATTATTGTCAGCTTCTGGGTGTTAGTTCCCGTGTTATTAATACCGCTATGGAAGCCTAACCAATGGCGATATGCATGGGAGAAGTTTACTTATTACTGGTCCGTAATTGGTCTCGCATTATTGATTTTTATGGAGCTGGCTACACCGGCTTTTATCCAGCAATACGATATTCGTCCGAATCGTTTGTTTGTGGAATATCTAAAATATCCCAAGGAAGTTTTTGCAACCTTATGGAATGGATTTCGGGGCCCGTTTTTAGGTGGAATCTTTTTAACAATTCTGCTCACAATTCTTTCTGCAAAAATCATCAGAGATAAAAGCCAACGCGCTTACCGCCTCTCTTACCTTCAATTGTTATTGATCTGGCCAATTATTATTTTAGTATTAGCCATGGCAATTCGTTCAACCACGCAACATCGCCCGGCCAACCCGTCGCTATTTGCCATTACTGGCGATGCGCTCGTCAATTCATTGGTAATCAGCTCCAGTTATTCAGTTGTATTTGCCATGTACAACATGAAGCACGAAGCCAAATCAAGTGAAATGTACGGAAAAATGGAACATACGGATATACTCCGACATAATCTGGATTGGCCTTGGTTACAGTCATACAGTTTCCCTAACAAACATTTCCCTACCCTGCATTTACAACGCGCAGCAGTTACACGAGAAAAACCTTTAAATCTAGTAATAGTTTTAGAAGAAAGCCTGGGGGCAACTTTTGTTGAAAGCCTTGGTGGTATAGCAGTGACGCCAGAACTGGAAAAACTAAAGCATCAAGGCTGGTGGTTCGAACAACTCTACGCAACCGGAACCCGCTCAGTAAGAGGAATCGAAGCTGTAGTTGCCGGGTTTATGCCCACACCTGCGCAAAGCACGGTGAAACTTTCTCTGTCGCAAAAGAATTTTTTTACCATTGCCGATATTCTTGAGCGTCAGGGTTTTCACACAGAATTTATCTACGGCGGTGAAGCCCATTTCGATAATATGCGCGGCTTTTTCACCGGGAATGGCTTTGAGCAGATTATTGATTTCAAGGATATTAAAAATCCACAATTTGTAGGCAGTTGGGGCGCTAGTGACGAAGATTTATTTAATCATGCCCATAACCACTTGCTGGAGCTAAACGAAAAAGGCCGGCCATTTTTTAGTTTGATTTTTACTTCATCGAATCATGCTCCTTTTGAATTTCCCGATGGACGCATCCAATTACATGAAGAACCCAAAGCGACAGTTAACAATGCGGTGAAATATGCAGACTATGCTTTAGGCGAATTTATAAAAAAGGCGCAGGCCAGTCCATATTGGGATGACACTCTCTTTTTGGTAGTAGCCGATCACGATAACCGTGTATATGGAGATACGTTGGTGCCCGTCAATAAATTTCATATCCCTGGAGTAATTTTAGGCGCAGATATACAACCAAAAAACATTACGCGTGTAGCTAGCCAGATTGACTTGGCACCTACGGTGTTATCGTTGATGGGAATTTCAGGAAAACATCCAATGCTGGGACGTGATTTTGCCGCTGATGAAATCAGTCCTGGCCGCGCGTTGATTCAGTTTGAAGATTATTTTGCATTGCTGGAAGAAAAAGAGACCGAACACAAACTCACTATTCTAAAACCGGATGAAACAGCTGCGGCTGCCATATATAACCCACAAACAAAGCATGTGAAATTACTTGGGACTCCCGTTGAAAAAATGGATCAACAAAAGACATTGGCGCACGTCCTGTTGCCATCCATCCTTTATCGCAAACAGCAATACCAAATCAAGGAATAAATTATCCACCCAAGGACGGGAATAGTCTTTACAGCAAGTCTTCCAATTTTCCAATACGCAGATCCAGCCAACTGAAAATCAGTGTTTGTTTTTCAGGCGAGGATGCCTCAATACTCTGCACACAAGCAAAAATAATATTTTCATTACGATCAGCATTACGTAGTTTCACCGTAATACGCCATAAAGATTGCTCCGCAGGTTTTAACTGCATATTCACGCGAGCGTTATCCAAATACACTTGCTTTTCTCGCCAGTGATAGTGCGAACTTAAGCCCTCTGGGACATATTGATCCGCGGCACGTAACTGTGCATTTACATTAACGCTCATTACAGCGGGAAACTCGTTAAAGATAGCCCCCCAGGAAGAACGCTTCCATGCATGGGGAACATGCGGCAAGCGAAAATATTTTCTTTTAAATCCCAGTAAACGTGCGCAAGACTGTTGCAACGCCCAGAAACTTACACGATTTTTTTTCCCTTCGCGCCCAAGATATTTTCGCACCCATTGAATCACGCTATTGCCCGGTACCGCTTCAGGTAATAAATTCCATTTACCTCGCAATACAACCTTTTCATCGCGAAAAAAATCATGCGGATATACAGGTCGAATCAACATAAAATCATCATTCAAATACAGAAATTGCTCGGCAATTCCCGGGATGCGCCATAGTAAAGAACTAATTGCCATACTATTAAAATTGGGTAATCCGGATTCGCAACCAACAAAAATACTTTTATGATCGATCAAATGAACCCTCTGTTCGAATTGTGTGCCCTGTAATTTATCCAGAAGCAGAGGACGTTGCTCATCCGTCACAATAAAAATTGTCCGTAGCCAAGGTGCAAATTTCAATAAAGAGGTCACACAGTAATCCAACTCTCCTGCATGATGAAAACGCGCCTTGCTGGCACCACCGGCGCGGCTTAATCCTTTTGTATTCAAAAATGCATCCAACTTTGCCGCATGTATGGGATCCGCGCCGTCTACCCACATTATTACGGCGTCAATAGGCTCTGGATTGTTCGTCACCTGGCAATATCCTCAACAACTCAAAATGCGCGTTATGGTACACCATCCTCTCATCATTCAGCCCCGTAATTCCGCGCTCACCGGCTATAAAAACGGCTATAATCGCAACCCAAATTTTTCATTATTTCAGCCTGTTTATAACGGCTGCAGACTAGAGAGTTTCCAGCACTATGGATAAAACCTACCAACCCCACGCGATAGAAAACCAGTGGTATCAAACCTGGGAGAAAAAGGCTTATTTCAAACCCGCCGGCGAAGGTAATCCCTACTGCATTATGATCCCGCCACCTAACGTCACCGGCAGTCTGCATATGGGGCACGGATTCAACAATGCGGTTATGGACGCGTTGATTCGCTATCGTCGCATGCGCGGTGATGACACCCTGTGGCAAGTAGGAACTGACCACGCGGGTATCGCAACACAAATGGTGGTTGAGCGTCAGCTGGCAGCACAAAACATTAGCCGCCATGATTTGGGCCGCGAAAAATTCCTCGAAAAAGTATGGGAATGGAAAGAACAATCCGGTGGCACCATTACGCGTCAAATTCGCCGCCTGGGCTCATCCGTAGATTGGACGCGTGAGCGCTTTACCATGGATGATGGATTATCAACTGCAGTACAGGAAGCCTTTGTGCGCCTGTATGAAGATGGTTTGATTTATCGCGGCAAGCGTCTGGTGAACTGGGACCCGAAATTACACACCGCCATTTCCGATCTGGAAGTAGAAAATCACGATGAAAAAGGCAACCTATGGAATTTGCGTTACCCATTAGCAGATGGAGCCACCACCGCTGAAGGTAAAAATTATTTAGTAGTCGCAACCACCCGCCCTGAAACCATGCTGGGCGACAGCGCGGTTGCGGTTCACCCCGACGATGAGCGTTACAAATCATTGATCGGCAAATTTGTTTTACTGCCGCTCGTCAATCGTTTAATTCCCATCGTGGCTGACGATTATGTAGATCGTGAATTTGGTACCGGCTGCGTAAAAATTACCCCCGCGCACGACTTCAACGACTATGAAGTAGGCAAGCGCCATAATTTGCCACTCATCAATGTGCTGGATAAAAATGCTGCAGTGCTTGCACAAGCGCAAGTATTTAATCTGGATGGCAGCGTTAATAACGAATTGAACAATGCCCTGCCCGCCCAATTTGCAGGCCTTGATCGCTACGAAGCGCGCAAGCAAATTGTTGCTGCATTTGAAGCTGCGGAGTTGTTGGAAAAAATTGATGATCACGGCTTGAAAGTACCACGAGGTGATCGCTCTGGTATTGTTATCGAACCCTGGTTAACTGACCAATGGTATGTAAGTACCAAACCCTTGGCGGAACCTGCTATCGCTGCTGTTGAAGATGGCCGTATCCAGTTTGTACCAAAACAATATGAAAACATGTATTTCTCCTGGATGCGCGACATCCAGGATTGGTGTATCAGTCGCCAATTGTGGTGGGGCCACCGTATTCCTGCATGGTATGACGCGAGTGGCAAAGTATATGTGGGGCGCAATGAAGAAGAAGTACGCAGCAAATATAATCTTGGTACTGAAGTAAAACTGAATCAGGACGAAGATGTTCTTGATACATGGTTCAGCTCCGGCTTGTGGACCTTTTCAACATTGGGTTGGCCGGAACAAACGGAATTCCTGAAAAAATTTCACCCAACGGATTTACTGGTAACTGGTTTCGATATTATTTTCTTCTGGGTTGCGCGCATGATTATGCTCACCCTGCATTTGGTGAAGCATGAGGATGGCAGTGCACAAATCCCCTTTAAAACCGTTTACGTTCATGGTTTGGTGCGTGACAGCCAAGGCCAGAAAATGTCCAAGTCGAAAGGCAATGTGCTCGATCCATTGGACATTATTGATGGTATAGATTTGGAAACCCTGGTGCAAAAACGCACGACCGGTTTAATGAATCCAAAAGATGCAGTAAAAATCGAAAAGCAAACCCGCAAAGAATTTCCTGACGGTATCCAAGCTTACGGAACTGACGCATTGCGCTTCACTTTCTGCTCGCTTGCATCTACCGGCCGCGACATTAAATTCGATATGGGCCGCGTGGAGGGTTATCGCAACTTCTGCAATAAAATCTGGAATGCAACGCGCTATGTGTTAATGCAATGTGAAGATCAGGATTGCGGGCAAGATGGCTCAAGTAATTATGAATTATCAGTTGCTGACCGCTGGATTATTAGCAAATTACAATTAGCGGAAAAACAAGTTGCTGAAGTGCTCGACACCTATCGTCTCGATTTAGCCACACAAGCAATTTATGAGTTTGTGTGGAATGAATACTGTGATTGGTATTTGGAATTATCAAAACCGATTTTATTTGATAAATCCGAAGGTAGTGATGCGCGCAAAAAAGGCACTAGACGCACATTGATTCGTGTGCTCGAAACTATTTTGCGCTTGAGCCATCCACTCATGCCATTTATCACTGAAGAAATCTGGCAAAAAATCAAACCGCTTGCGGGTGTAACCGGCGAAACCATTATGCATGCGCGTTTCCCGATTGCCGATGAGAGCAGAATCGATCAACAAGCGCTGAAGGATGTTGAGTGGTTGCAAGCCGTTATCCTCGGCGTGCGCAACATTCGCGGCGAGATGAATATTTCTCCCGCAAAAGACCTCAATGTGCTGTTTAAAAACGGCAGCGCCGATGATCAACAACGCCTGCAAGCAAACCAGCAATTCCTGAAAAAACTGGCATCGCTGGAAAGCGTTACCTGGTTGAATGCCGGTGACGCAGAGCCTATGTCCGCAACAGCGCTTGTTGGGCAAATGGAAATTCTGGTGCCAATGGCAGGAATTATCAATAAAGACGCCGAGATCGCTCGCCTGACGAAAGAAAGCAATAAGTTGCAGCAAGATATTGAGCGTACCGAAATGAAGCTTGGCAATGCCGCATTTGTTGAAAAGGCACCGGCAGAAGTTGTGGAGAATGAGCGCAAGCGTGTAAATGAAAATAAAATTGCAGTGGAAAAATTGCGCGAGCAGATTCAAAAAATTAGCGCGCTATAAGAATTAATTTTTTACGCCCAATAAAAAAGCCGATGTAAAAACATCGGCTTTTTTATTGAATTTTCTGGTAGGTAACTACATCAATACAGATTATGTTGATTGATCGCGTTGGGCATCGCTGCGCTCAGCGCCAACCTACGAAATAAATAAGAGAGATTTTATGGATTAAAAACAAAAAGCCCAATCTTGCGATTGGGCTTTTTGTTTGAATTCAATGGCGGAGAAGGGGGGAGTCGAACCCCCGATACCCTTTTGAGGTATGCTCCCTTAGCAGGGGAGTGCCTTCGGCCACTCGGCCACTTCTCCACGTCTGCTGAAATGAAGCAAGCTCCGTTTCAGCAGGTGCGGCATAATACCATAATTCACTAAAAATCAAAGTCTTGAATATAAAATTACGGAATAAAATGCAGGAATTTTTATTCGTCGGATAATTCGCGACCAGTAAAAACAATAATTAATCAATTCGCATATTTTTTAAAAACATAAACAACAGGCATGTAAATAAAATAATGGATATTTAAAAACGCCTACGCGGCGGATGATCAATTCATGCCGCCGCGTAGTTGAAAAGCTCGAAAAACAAAACAGTTAATATAAATTAATTGTCTTGCTCTTCCTGATTTTGCTTTTCGCGTTGGATACGCTGATAAATCTCTTCACGATGTACAGCGATATCTTTAGGAGCGTTAACACCAATACGAACCTGGTTGCCTTTCACACCTAAAACAGTAACGGTTACTTCGTCACCAACCATCAAAGTTTCGCCAATACGGCGAGTCAAAATTAACATCTTTAATCTCCTTCACTCATCCTGTAAGAGTACGACTTAGACACCCCTTGCCACCATCGACTCCCAAATACCCCCTGTCGCGTCCTGACAACTGAATGCCTGGCATAAGTATCGTCTACTTTTCGCGAAAGGGAAGAAACCCCCAACATTTTTCCGTCTATTTTTGAACTAGACAGCAATGTAACTCAAACACCTTAACTAAACCATCTTGCTAGAAAGCTTAGCCCCTCACGCGGCTTTCTGATGGTTCGGCATCCAAACCAAAAGCGGTGTGCAAACTACGCACAGCCAACTCCAAGTAACGCTCATCAATAATCACTGAAATTTTAATTTCAGAGGTTGTGATCATTTGGATATTGATTCGATCTTCAGCTAATGCGGTGAACATACGAGATGCAACACCAGCATGAGAACGCATACCAACACCAACGATGGATACTTTAGCAACCTTGTCGTCGCCACGCACTTCACGTGCACCAATTTCTTTCGCTACGTTTTGCAATATAGCAACTGCTTTGTTCATATCGTTTTTATGAACAGTGAATGTCAAATCTGTAGTGCCATCGGCAGAGACATTTTGCACAATCACATCAACTTCAATATTGGCCTCACCCACTGGAGCCAGAATTTTTGCAGCAACACCCGGAGTATCAGGTACACCTGCGACGGTAACTTTAGCTTCATCGCGATTGAACGCGATACCGGAAACAATTGGTTGTTCCATAGTTGAATCTTCCTCATCGAGGGTAATCAGAGTTCCAGGGCCTTCTTTAAAACTGTGTAAGACACGTAAAGGCACTTTATATTTACCAGCAAATTCCACGGAGCGAATTTGCAGTACTTTTGAGCCTTGACTGGCCATTTCCAGCATTTCTTCAAAAGTAATTTTTTCGAGGCGGCGCGCACGTTCACATACACGAGGGTCGGTGGTATATACGCCATCTACATCAGTGTAAATCTGGCACTCATCTGCTTTAAGTGCAGCAGCTAAAGCAACACCGGTAGTATCAGAGCCACCGCGCCCCAACGTTGTGATATTGCCTTGTTCATCAACTCCCTGAAAACCTGCAACTACTACTACTCGCCCAGCTTTCAAATCAGCGCGCATATTTGCTTCATCAATCGATTGGATACGCGCTTTGGTAAATGCACTGTCCGTAAGAATACGAACCTGTCCGCCGGTATAGGATCGGGCATCAAGGCCACGTTTTTTTAACGCCATACACAATAATGCGATGGTGACTTGTTCACCAGTTGAGACCAAAACATCCAGCTCACGAGGATCAGGTGTTTCCTGAATTTGCTGTGCCAAACCAATTAAACGATTGGTTTCCCCACTCATGGCAGAAACTACTACAACCATATCGTGGCCTTGGGCGCGGAAACCGGCAACTTTCTCGGCTACCTGTTCTATACGCTCGATGGTTCCTACTGAGGTGCCACCGTACTTCTGAACCAATAAGCTCATTACAGCCTATCCTTTTATATAGATTTTTGACGAATTCTAATGTTGACTAACCAGCTCACAAAAAGGCGCCAATTAAACACCAGTTCGTGACAAAAGTTAACCCAATCAAATGAGAAAAGCCGATCAATCGAACTTATTCCATAATTTTGACCAGGAAACGATCAAAAGGTCAGCCACCTAACTGTTCTTTAACCCATGGAATAACCGATGCTAATGCCGAATCCAATGCTGCAAGGTTGGCTCCACCACCTTGCGCCATATCCGGGCGACCACCGCCTTTACCCCCCAATTGAGTCGCGATATATCCCATCAAATCACCCGCCTTTACTTTTGCAGTGATATTTTGAGTAACGCCCGCCACCAAGGCAATTTTGTCTCCTTCTACTGCAGCAAGTAAAACCACAGCTGTACCTAATTTATTTTTAAATTGGTCAACGGTATCCCTAAGCGATTTGGCATCTGCACCTTCAAGATTCAAGACCAGTACTTTCACACCAGCAATATCTTGCGCTTGAGTTGAAAGATCAACACTTCCAGCGGTTGCCAGTCTCGTTTTCAAAGAGGCCAAATCTTTTTCGAGTTTACGATTTTGCGCAACCAATGCCTCTAATTTTTCCATGAGAGAATCACGATTGGTTTTCAGGTTCCGGCTGGCGGCATCCACCAAGGATTCAAGATAATCAAATGCATCCAGTGCTTTAGCACCAGTAATTGCTTCAATACGACGAACTCCTGCTGCAACACCCGATTCAGAGACGATGCGAAACAAACCTATATCACCTGTACGGTTCACGTGCGTTCCACCACAGAGCTCTACAGAGAAGCCATCCCCCATTGTCAATACACGAACGGTATCGCCATATTTTTCGCCGAACAACGCCATTGCACCCTTGGCTTTAGCGGCCTCCATATCACACAATTCAGTAGCGACGACAGAGTTCGCGCGAATCTGGTCATTTACAAGACGTTCAATCGTCTTGAGTTGATCAGCGGTAACTGCCTCAAAATGCGAGAAATCAAAACGCAACCGTTCGGAGTCTACCAAGGAACCTTTTTGGGTTACGTGTTCACCTAACACCTTACGCAACGCTGCATGCATCAAATGGGTCGCAGAATGGTTAAGGGCGGTCGCCTGGCGAACATTTGCATCTACTTTTGCGGACAAGCTATCGCCCACCGAAATGGCACCCTGAAGCACGCGGACAACATGGAGACTGGAAGCTCCTTGCTTTTGGCAATCACGAACCTCCACACGATTTCCGCCGAGTTCCAGATAACCACAATCGCCGGATTGCCCACCTGATTCAGCATAAAAAGGTGTGCGATCCAACACGACAAGACCATCATCACCCTCAACCAGCTGTTCCATTTTAAAGCCATTTTTAACCAAAGCCAGTACCTTACCCTGCTCAGTCAGGCTGCGATAACCAAGAAATTCAGTGGCAGGAAAATCCAATCCTTTTGCGTTGTAATCAACTTTGAAAGAGCCGGCTGCGCGAGCGCGAGCGCGCTGTTCTGCCATGGCGTCATCGTAACCTTGTTGATCAATTGTAAGGCCACGTTCACGCGCTATATCATTGGTTAAATCGACAGGAAATCCGTAAGTATCGTACAGTGTAAAGACGACTTTACCGGGAATTACCGTGCCAGAAATCTTACTCAACGCATCTTCAAGAACCGCAATACCTTTATCCAGGGTTTTCTCAAATTGCTCTTCTTCCTGTAGCAACACCCTTTCGATATTCGATTGGTTTTTATGTAGTTCAGGGTACGCGTCCCCCATCACTTCTGCTAACGCCTTAACTAGTTTATGGAAAAAAGGTTGCTTCTGACCTAACTGATTACCATGACGAATAGCGCGACGGATAATTCGACGTAAGACGTAACCACGCCCTTCATTGGACGGTAGCACGCCATCACTCACAAGAAACGAGCAAGAACGAATGTGGTCAGCAATTACGCGTAAGGATTTGTTTTCCATATCGTGATTGCCGGTTGCTTCAGCAGCTGCTTTTAACAGGTGCTGGAACAGATCAATTTCATAGTTTGAATGGACATGTTGCATGACCGCAGATATCCGCTCCAGTCCCATGCCTGTATCCACAGAGGGTGCTGGTAACGGATGCAAAACACCGTCCGCGGTACGGTTGAATTGCATGAATACGTTATTCCAGATCTCAATGTAACGATCACCGTCTTCTTCCGGTGATCCTGGCGGCCCACCCCAAATATCAGCGCCGTGATCGTAGAAAATCTCTGTACATGGGCCACATGGACCAGTGTCACCCATTGCCCAAAAATTATCGGACGCGTAAGGAGCACCTTTATTATCGCCAATACGAATGATGCGTTCGGCCGGAACACCTACTTCTTTGTTCCAAATATCAAAGGCTTCATCATCCGATGCATAGACAGTTACCCAAAGCCTT